>CAYUZX010000142.1:0-1524 GCA_964449285.1 uncultured Prolixibacteraceae bacterium | reverse complement strand
CCTTCAATCGGAATGGATCGCACCATCAAAGAAACCCGGTGGATCCGGAAAAAATACTGGAAATACATTGCAGGTGGGATCGTCCTGTTGGCCCTGATCCTTTTCTTTGCCCTCCGCGACTGGACGAGTACGGTTCGGATCGATAAGGAGAGGGTAACCATTGCCACAGTCTTTCAAGGTGTATTTAATGATTATATCACCATCGACGGGAATGCTGCTCCTATCTCCACTATTTACCTGGATGCCTATGAAGGAGGGAAGGTAGAGGAAATTTTACTGGAAGAGGGGAGCATGGTGCATAAGGGAGATGTGATCCTGAAACTGACCAACAACGACCTCAACCTGAATATTCTGAACAGTGAGGCACAGTTAGCTGAGAAATCGAATTTTTTGCGTGAAGTCCGGATTCGCATGGAGCAGGAAAAACACTCTCTGGAACGGGAACTGCTGAATGCCCAATTTGACCTGATGGCCAAAAAACGTCATTACGAGCAAAACAAGGAGTTGATCAAAGATGAACTGATCCCGATGGATGATTATCTCACATCGGAAGAGGACTATTTGCTGGCCGAGAAATCACTTGCACTGGTCATCCTTCGTCAGAAGCAGGACTCGAGTTTCCGAAGCCTTCAAATTGAACAGATCTCCGATAACCTTCGCAACATGCAGTTAAACCTGAACCTGGTGAAACAGCAGCAGGATTATCTCAACGTAAAAGCTCCGGTCGACGGACAGATAGGTTCGTTGCTGGTGGAGATCGGACAATCCATCCAGCGTGGGTTCCGGATCGGACAAATCAATGTGCTTACTTCATATAAAATTGAAGCAACGGTCGACGAACACTATATTGACCGTATCCGGACAGGACTTCTCGGGTATATTGAAAAACCTAATGATACGCTTACGCTTGAAATTAAAAAGGTATACCCCGAAGTGCGTAATGGTAAGTTTAAGATCGACCTGGTCTTTACCGGCGATCTTCCTGAGAATATCAGAATAGGCCAGTCCTACTTCATTAAGCTGCAACTCGGACAGCCGGTTGAAGCGCTTCAGATCCCACAGGGAAGTTTTTACCAGACGACCGGCGGACAATGGATTTTTGTGGTGGATGAGAGCGGAACCTTCGCCACCAAACGTGCAATTCGCATTGGCCGCAAAAATCCACAGTATTATGAATTAAACGAAGGGTTGAGTCCGGGCGAACAGGTGATCGTCTCCGATTACACCATTTTTGGCGATAATGATAAAGTAGAACTCAAATAGTATGAACACATTCTTCAAACTTTTTCTGAGAGTTACGTTGAGGAACAAAATGTTCTCTGCTCTGAATATTTTGGGACTGGCAATCGGAATGGCCGGGTTCATCGTGATCATGCTCTGGGTAACCGACGAGCTCTCCTATGATTTATACAACCAAAACGCTTCACGGATCTATAGAATCAGGAATGAGATCACCCTCAATGGACAGCAATTTAACGTGGTTACAACGCCATCCCCTATGGCAGCTGCGTTAAAAAATGAGTT
>CAYUZX010000141.1:0-1770 GCA_964449285.1 uncultured Prolixibacteraceae bacterium | reverse complement strand
TGAAATTTTGAAAATTAAGTGATGATCAAAATCAAGACGAGTGGCTACTACGTGAAATTTTTTAACCATCAGTAAACCAATCTGTTAATGTTAATAACTTGTTTATAAAAAATCTAAATAAATGTATTTAAGGCCCTGATAATCATTATCTTAAGTTAATTTTTTCACCAAAAACTTGAGATATATGAAAACCAGGGCCTCCATCAAAAGTAATTCATTTGTTTCAACGTTCCAAACCCGTTTGGGTTTGAACAAACCCGGAGTAAAATGTTTTATTTCAGCCATCCGGAATAACAGTTTACCTGGTACAGGATGTAAACAACTTAAAGAAAAAAATAGGATACGGCATGAAAAGCCCTTGGTCGTCGACTCACAAAAACGGTTGAGAACCCAAAAGCTGGGATCTTCGATTAAATGCGGTTTTGAAACGATTGTATCAACATATAATCTTTTTTTTCGTGCCGGACAAAAAACACAGCAAGACAAAGCACAACAATATCTCGAAGGGATTTTCTGTGCTGAACGAGGGA
Organism: uncultured Prolixibacteraceae bacterium; assembly: GCA_964449285.1. Classification (GTDB taxonomy): domain Bacteria; phylum Bacteroidota; class Bacteroidia; order Bacteroidales; family FEN-979; genus QYOJ01. The sequence continues at coordinate 1,240 of CAYUZX010000141.1, read as the reverse complement.
AACGAAATATTGAACGCATGGTTGAAGAAGTTTCAGGAAGTGAATATGAATCTCTGCAACATTTTATTTCCAACTCCCCTTGGGATTCGGAGGGTTTGATGCTGGAACTGGCTAAGAATGTTGCAAGAAAACTTCAGCCCTATGGTAAAATTGGATGTACGGTGGATGAAAAAGCGCATCTGAAAAAAGGGACAAAATCGGTTGGAGTGGCTCGTCAATACGCCGGAACATCGGGGAAGGTTGATAATTGTCAGGTGGCTGTATATCTAAGTCTGACCGCTGGCAAATATTCCTCGTTGACAAATTTCCGGCTGTTTCTTCCACAGCAGTGGATAGATAATCCAAAACGATGCGAGAAGGCCGGGATTCCGAAATCCAATATCGTATTCAAGACCAAACCACAACTGGCGCTGGACATGATCCGCGAGCATATTGATCATGGAGTTCATTTTGATTATGTCAACGGGGATGGATTATATGGCAATGGGTTTGAATTCAGTAAAGGTTTAACCTCATTAGGAGTGAATTACATTTTGGAAACTCATTGTGATCAACTCATATTCACCCAGGAACCCCAAATTGCGGTACCTGTTGCAGAGCCCAGGAAAAGAGGAAGACAACCCAGCTTGCCAAAATCTGACAGCCATGGAATTACCGTTGAAGAATATGCAAAGTCTCTGCATAAGCAGGATTTTAAGGAAGTTCGTATTCGACCTACAACCAAAGGTTGGTTGACCGCCTGGATGCATGTTGCCACGGTCTGGGTTTGGGATAAAAAAGCCGGAGACCTGCAAGCCATCCAACAAACCCTTATCATCAGAAAACCTATCGATAAGAAAGATAAAATCAAGTACTCTCTGAGCAATATTTCTCGACAGGCACAAAGCATTGAAGAATTTGCTCTCATGCAAGCCCAGCGATTCTGGATTGAACGATGCTTCCGGGACGATAGTCATGATCTTGGCATGTCAGATTATCAGGTACGGATATATAAAGGGTTTTTCAATCATATGGCTTTAACCTGTGTCGCTATGGAATATATCCTCACCGAGAGGTTGGAAAATATTAAGGATGTCCCACTACTTTCTACCAATGATATTCGTCTGCTGATTGCTAAAGAAATACGTTCCAGAGATGATTATACCTGTGATGACAAACGTTTTGAACAGCTAGAGAAAAGACATCTTCAGAGAGAACGAGATATTAAACGATATTATGAATTCGATTTACCAAAGTAGAA
>CAYUZX010000140.1:0-1815 GCA_964449285.1 uncultured Prolixibacteraceae bacterium | reverse complement strand
GGTCGTAACACTTTCAGATCTTTCAATAACTCCAGGCCGCTCTTCCCCGGCATGGATATATCAAGCAAGATTACATCGAACCGTGTCTCTCCTGCTTTTTCAAGTAACTCACGGCCATCTTCAGCTTCATCCACCTGTTCAATATCGGAGTACTCTGCCAGAATCTGCCGGATTCCCTGTCGAACCACGGGGTGGTCATCGGTTATGAGGACTTTGATCATGATATCGGGACCTCCACCACAATCTCCGTCCCTTTCCCAGGGGCTCCTTTGATGGTGAATGTGCCACCACACAAGTGGGCCCGTTCTTCCATCCCGGCGAGTCCAAACGAATGACTCTCTTCACGATCTTCCTCAGAGATCCCTTTTCCGTTATCCTTGATCCGCAACCGCCATTTATTCTCTTTCTCGATGAGGTTGATCACAACATTCGATGCCTCGGCATGTCGCATGATGTTTGTTAAAGCCTCCTGCACGATACGGAAAACCTGCGTTCCGGCTTCTTCAGACATCGTCATATCTTCCGGGATAATACTTACCTTACAAGGCGTTTCGGTTCGGGCTGAAAATTCATTGGTCTGCCAGATAAGAGCTGCCGAGATACCCAGGTCATCCAGGATGCTCGGTCGCAACTGGGAGGAAATTTGCTTGATCCTTGTGGCCGTTTCCATTATCAGACCATGCATTCCGTTGATCTTCTCCGAAAGTTCCGGCAGGTCAACCGGAATCCGGCCGGCAAGCCATGCCAGGTCGATATTCAGTGCCGTGAGTTTTTGGCCCAGGTCATCGTGCAAATTCTGCGCAATCTCCTTGCGCTCCTCCTCACGCACTTCCTGGATATGGGTTGTGAGGTTACGCAGTTTCTGAGCCGTCTCTTTTATCTCTTTCTCTGCCATCAACCGGTCGGTAATATCCCGGATGAGCCCGAGAGTCCCCACACGCTCGTTGTCCTGGATGAAAACCGTTGCCTGGAGTTCCCCCTGGAACAACGTTCCATCTTTCCTCTTCATGGTAAATATAAGTTCCTTTTCCCTTTTCCCGGTTTCGATAGCTGCCTGGAACTTCTTTTGAGCCAGTGGTATCTGAGATTCTTCTAAAAACTGCATGAAATGCTTCCCAACCATCTCTTCGGGCACGTAGCCAAATAGTTGTATGGAAGAGGGTGAGATGAACTCAATCAACCCCTCCGTATCCGTGATGTAGATCAGGTCGGAAATCTGCTGGGCAATTCCCCTGAATTTATTCTCGCTTTCAGCCAATTCTTTGCTAACAATCTCTTTTTGTTCGATCTCTGCAATGAGGTCCTCCATAACGTTCAGGGATGCCTGGCGGGCAGCGGCCAGTTCGGTATTCAGTTTTTCAAGTTCTTCAATGTAGCCCTTTTTCTCGGCCATGTTCTTTTCCCGTGCTTCCCAAAGCTTTTTCGTTACCAGCACCTCCTTAACGGCATATGGCAACCGGGCGATTTTGTCCTTAAGAATATAATCAGAAGCTCCTTGTTTCATGCATTCTACTGCCACCTCTTCGTTGATGCTTCCGGTAAACATTATGACAGGCAGGTTTTGATCATGTTGTTGTATGATCCTGAGAGCTTCCATCCCATCAAACCCAGGCATGGAGTAGTCGCTGATGACAAGGTCGGGCAGGAACGAATCCAGTGCCTGGATCAGCTCGTTCTCCTTATCCACACGCATTGACACAACAGCGATTCCGTCTTTCTGCAGCTCAATACTGGCAAGCTCCATATCGTCAGGAATATCTTCGACAAACAGGATTCGAATGGGTTCGGTCATTGTAAGAAAAAATTAGAAATTGG
>CAYUZX010000139.1:0-1977 GCA_964449285.1 uncultured Prolixibacteraceae bacterium | reverse complement strand
GACGTGGGACGTGGGACGTGGGGATGAAATTCACCTCGACCCTGAATTTTACTTACCTTTGCCCCCTGAATAAAATTTTCCTGCATGATTACGATTAAACCCTTTGCCTTCAACCCCTTCATGGTGAATACATACCTCCTTTTTGACGAGACCCGGGAAGCCATCGTTGTGGATGCTGCCTGTTCGGATCAGCGGGAAGAGGAGCATCTGGAGAATTTCCTGAAGGCCAATTCGCTGAAGCTTGTCCGTAACATCAACACCCACTGCCATATCGACCACATCCTGGGGAATGTATTCATCGAAGAGCGTTATGGCATCTTGCCTGAATATCATCCAGGCGGTGAACTTTTCCTCCTCAAAGCAAAAGAGATTGGGGCTACATACGGCTTCAAGGTCGACAGGGTCCCGGAAGCCGGCAAGTTGTTGGAAGATAATGAGATGATCAGGTGGGGAAACTCCTCGTTAAAGATACTCTATACGCCAGGTCATGCCGATGGGAGCTGCTGCCTCTACAGCAAGGATCAAGGGTTTGTGGTAACCGGTGATGTGCTTTTCCGCGATTCCATTGGTCGTACCGACCTGCCAAGTGGGAATTTCGACCTGCTGATGGAGAGTATCCAGATGAAGTTATTCACCTTGCCAGATGATACGATTGTATATCCCGGGCATGGTCCTGAAACTGAGATAGGGTATGAGAAATTAAATAATCCGTTTATACGATAACACACCTTTCCCCTCCCTTCTTGGGGAGGGGACCAAGAGGTGGGGTATTTAATATGAAAAAGATCCTAATCATCCGTTTCAGCTCAATTGGCGACATCGTGCTTACGACACCTGTGATCCGTTGCCTGAAGGAGCAACTGCCGGAGGTTAAGATCCACTACCTGACTAAGAAACAATACATCCCTATCCTGCAATCGAATCCTTACATCACTAAAATCCACCTCTTTAAGGATAATTTCCAGGAACTAATCCCGAAGCTGAAAGCCGAGGGGTTCGATCACATCATCGATCTCCATAAAAATCTTCGCTCATTCTACATCCGGTTCAAGCTCGAACGGCCTGCCACCAGCTTTCCGAAACTCAACTATCAGAAGTGGCTGATCACCACTCTTCACATCGACCAACTGCCACGGATACACATCGTTGACCGCTACTTCAGGGCAGTAGAGAAACTTGGGGTGAAAAATGACCGAAATGGGCTCGACTACTTTCTCCTGGATTCGGAGCAGGTTGACATCTCACAACGCTATCCAAAGCTTACTCAAAATTTTATTGCCATCGCCATAGGGGCAAAGCATCAAACCAAGATCTTTCCGACACACCGTATAGCCGCTCTGTGTGACCAGCTCCCTCTGCCGGTAATTCTTCTTGGAGGAAAAGAGGACATGGCTCGCGGCGAGTTGATCAGGGAAGAGAGCAATGCAGTGGTGGTAAACGCCTGCGGAGCGCTTCCCCTCAACGCTTCAGCCTCCTTGATCAAACAGGCCAGATTGGTGATAAGTAATGACACCGGACTGATGCACATCGCGGCGGCAATGAAAAAACCAATCATCAGCATCTGGGGCAACACTGTTCCTGCTTTCGGAATGTATCCTTACCTGCCGGAAGGCCAGCAGCATCTATCCTCAATGATCGAAGTTCCGGATTTGGGTTGTAGGCCCTGCAGCAAACTGGGATACGATGCCTGTCCGAAAGGACATTTTGACTGTATGGAGAAAATAGACCTGAAAGCGATTGCGGAAATTGTAAACAGATACCAGATACCGGATGCCGGATAAAAGATTATTGAAATGTTTTTTATTGATACACATTGTCATATTGATCTGGATGCCTTTGATCAGGACCGGAGGGAGGTGATTGCCCGGGCCATTGAAGCAGGGGTAACCAAGCTGGTTATTCCCAACATTGATGCATCCGGTATCCGGCATCTGGCATCAGTCGTTGCTGCATACCCTGATACATGTTTTCCGATGA
>CAYUZX010000138.1:0-1995 GCA_964449285.1 uncultured Prolixibacteraceae bacterium | reverse complement strand
GGCATCCGGAATCTTCAATCAAACTGAAGAAAAGCTCATTTACCGAAATTATCTCCAGCAAACAAGAATCCTTCACCCTCACCCTCGATCTCCGCGGGAAGCGGGCGGATGAGGCCTTTCTGGAACTGCAGCGCTTTATCGACGACGCTGTCCTGCTTTCAATCAAAGAGGTGAGAATCCTTCATGGCAAGGGGACCGGCGCCCTCCGCGAAGTGACCCGCAACTACCTCAAAGGGAGGAGGGAGGTGAAGGGCTTCCAGGATGAAGTCCTTGAGAGGGGTGGGGCAGGGGTCACGGTCGCTTCGCTCTAATTACGAATTACGAATTACGAATTAAGAATTTTTAACATATTCACTTACATCAGGCTCAACCTCAAAATTAGCTTTTCAAGGAATAATCGTTTATATTTGCTCCCTTTCCCAAGAAAAAACGCATGAGTTTACGAGCTAAAACGAATGAGCTGAAAAGGCGGATGAGCGAAGCATTTGAAGGTGGCGGTGAAAAAGCCACAGAGAAGCAACGCGAATCGGGCAAGTTGACAGCACGTGAGCGTATTGTTTCGCTCCTTGATCCCGACTCATTTCACGAATATGACCTGTTTGTGAAGCATGCGGGCCAGGATTTCGATATGGACAAGAAATACCTGCCGGGTGATGGCGTTATCACCGGTACGGGAACGATTACCGGATGGCCTGTCTGTATCTATGCCCAGGACTTCACTGTTGCCGGTGGTTCGCTGGGTTATATGCATGCCAAGAAGATCTGCAAGATCATGGACCACTCGATGAAGATGAAGGTCCCTCTTATCGGGATCAACGACTCGGGTGGAGCCCGGATACAGGAGGGAGTGAACTCACTTGCCGGCTATGGGGAGATCTTTTTCCGGAACACGATCGCTTCAGGGGTGATTCCTCAGATATCGGTGATACTGGGCCCTTGCGCCGGAGGAGCGGTCTACTCCCCGGCTCTCACCGACTTTGTCTTTGTGGTGGATAAAATCTCCAAGATGTTTATCACCGGACCGGAAGTGATTAAGACGGTTCTGGGAGAAGAGATCTCAATGGAGGAGCTGGGTGGCGCCAGGGTGCATGCTGAAACTACGGGCAATGCGCATTTCTTCGCTGAGAGCGAACTGGAGTGTTTTGAACAAATCAAAGAGTTGGTCAGTTATATCCCGTGGAATAACGAGAAAAAGGCGGAATCGTTTGCCGCCAAAGCCCCGAAAACCCGTCAGTATAAAATTGATAGCATTTTCCCTACAGATCCGCTACAATCATATGATGTGCGCAATATTATCCGGGCCATCTCCGACGATTCGGCATTTTTTGAGGTACACCAAAACTGGGCACGGAATATCGTGGTTGGGTATGGCCGTCTCGAAGGGCAAACTGTCGGGTTTGTAGCGAATCAGCCGATGGTACTGGCTGGTGTGCTTGATGTTGACTCATCCGATAAAGCCGCCCGCTTCATCCGTTTCTGTGATGCGTTCAATATTCCCCTGGTCACTTTGGTAGATCTTCCGGGGTATTTGCCTGGCATCGATCAGGAGCATATGGGGGTTATCCGTCATGGTGCGAAGGTGCTCTACGCCTATTCTGAAGCTACCGTGCCCAAACTGACCGTCATCCTTCGGAAAGCTTATGGCGGAGGATATATAGCGATGTGCTCCAACCACCTGCGGGCCGACTTTGTCTTTGCCTGGCCAACAGCCGAAATCGCTGTCATGGGTCCCGAAGGCGCTGCCAATATCATCTTCAGGGCAGAGATTAAAGCTTCGAACAACCCTGATCAGACCCGAAAACAGCTGATTGAGGAATATCGCCAGAAATTCGCTAACCCATATGTTGCAGCAGCCTATGGCTATGTCGACGCCGTCATCTCCCCATCTGAAACCCGCGACACGCTGATTCACTCGCTCCGCCTGGCACAAAATAAGGAAGAGATCCGGCCGAAGAAAAAGCACGGAGTACCGCCTTTTTAATTACGAATTACGAA
>CAYUZX010000137.1:0-2032 GCA_964449285.1 uncultured Prolixibacteraceae bacterium | reverse complement strand
TCCCTGATTTCGTCTTCAGGAACAGGGGTTCCGAGGTACTCGATGGGTTCGGAGTAGTCGATGTCGGCAAAAAATGCCAGTTGAGCGCGGAAAAGCTTCTCTGAAAAAAGCTGATCAAAGATTGTGGATGCGCGATTTGAGATTTGCTTAATGGTATAGTACTCTTTCAGGATAAAATAAAGATCCACATAGTCCTTCCACTTGGATCGGCGTCCCAGTGCGTAGGCCTTCATAGCAGCCAGGTCAATCAATGTGGGCATCCTGAGAACCCCTTCAAATGAGTTTGGCGAATCTATCATGAAGGGATATTGGTAAAACGTAAACTTCACTTCATGGATGTTCACGTTTAACTGTTCAGTAACCCGTCGCGTTACATCAAAGGGAAAACCTGATTCCGAGATCTTCGTAATCAGAAACTTCGGTCTTATTGGTGCATAGTTAAACAGATCAAAATCGATTGACCTTCTGTGACCAATATACAAGGCGACGGCAGTTCCTCCTACGAGATAAAACTCTTTTTTAAACAACTTGAGCAATGGAAGAAGTTCCTGCTGGCCGGGATTAAGTATTTCGTTATGCATAGCGGGTGAAAAAGAGAGAGAAGAAATGATAGATTTCAGGAAAATAGTTTAATTTCTTTCGACCTTTTGCATTAAAAAAAACGCTGGAAACTTTCTTGATTCCCATTAATTCGATCAGTTTTTGAATGGCTTCAAGATCCCCGTAATTCAAAATCATCTCCACCAGCAACTCCTCACTGATCTCCTCTTTCTTATCCTCCGGGGTGTACCAGAAGAGAACGCTGTGCTCGCGGATGAAGGCTTTTATTTCGGGAGAATGGTTCACAATTAGGAATGAGGAATGAAGAATTAGGAATTATTGTTAATAATGGTACTTACAGGAGATGATCACAATTTCTTTTTCATTTGCTTTATAAATGAGACGATGCTCCTGATCAATCCTTCTGGACCACCACCCTTTTAGGTTATGCTTTAATGCTTCCGGTTTGCCTTTGCCAGAAAACGGATTCCGTCTTGTTTCTTCAAGCAATGTAACAATACGTGCAAAGATTTTCGGGTTTGTTTTTCTCCAATCCAGAAAATCAGAAAATGCAGTTCCTCTAAAAATCAGATCCCTGGTCATTCGTCTTCTTTGGAACTGTTAATGAATGTCTCAAATTCTTCACCAGAATATTTAACAATATGATCTGAAGCCATATTATCTAGTAGATGCTTTTCATTGACAGGATTACTGGTGAGGTATTCTGTTTCATCCAACTCAGTAGAAACAGTTATTGTAACCTCTCTGTCTTTAAAAAGGGATTTTATCGCTGTAATTAGTCCCAGATCAATTTCACTTGCTTTAATCTTATATATTGCTTCCATCTTTTGGTAGGATTGTTTGCTTTTTTACAAAGGTAAGGAATTTTTAGTCATGAAAGTGATGGGGTGATGGTTTAGGGGTAACTGCGAAGCAGAGTAAGTCCCCTTCAGGGGATTTAGGGGCTAATACCCAAACACCAGCTTCAATATCACAATCGTCGCCACCATATACAACAGCGACAGCGGGAACCCCACGCGGATGTAGTCTTTGAATTTGTAACCCCCCGGACCGTAAACCATCAGGTTGGTTTGGTAGCCAAAGGGTGTCATGAACTCGGCGGAGGCGGCATAGGCGACCACGAGGATAAAGGGCTTGAAGTTGTCGACGCCCATCTCGGTGGCAGCTGCCAGGGCAATGGGAAAGGTGACGGCTACGGCGGCGGCGTTGGTGACAAACATCGAGATGATGTTGGTGATCAGGTAGAGGCCGATCATTACCAGCAGGGTGTTGTCGTTGGCGATGCTGATGATGTAGTCGGCCATGTAGCCCGCCAGCCCCGAGTTGGTGATGGCTTTCCCCAGCGCCAGCGCCAGCACGAGCAAAAAGAAGAGGTTGAAGTCGAGGGTGCGGCGGATGTCGGAGAGTTTGATCAAATCGGTGACGGCGATGAAGCCGATTACGCATAGCAGTCCGATAAAGAGCGGGAGGA
>CAYUZX010000136.1:0-2042 GCA_964449285.1 uncultured Prolixibacteraceae bacterium | reverse complement strand
CATCCAGGTGGGTGAGGAAATATTTCATGTTGAGCAGCTTCGAGGTGTAGGTGCTGAGGTCGTTTTCGAGCGACTGCTCATCGCCGATGTCGATCATGATCTGCCCGAAAATGCCAAATTCGGAGTCTTCGCGGGCGGCAGGCAGCAAACCGCACTGCAGCATATACTGGAGCAATCCGACCGTCTTCAGGCAAATCGACTTCCCCCCGGCGTTGGGGCCCGAGATCACCAACACCCGCTCCTCCGGGGTGAGAGCTATATCCAGCGGAACTACCTTCTTTTTCGCCTTTTTATGTGCCAGAAACAGCAACGGATGTTTAGCCTGGAACCACTGCAGGTAAGGTTTATCCTCTAATCTGGAACAGAGAGCCGCACCAATGTCGAGAGCAAAACGGGCTTTGGCCCGGATGAAGTCGATTTTCCCCAGCAGATGGTTCATCTCCATGAACTCGTCGATGTGCGGACGGATCTCGTCGGCGACCTCAGTCAGGATACGGATAATCTCCCGCCGCTCGGCATAATGCAGCTCCCTGATCTCGTTGTTCATCTCAAAAAGCTCGACAGGCTCCACGTAAACCGTTTGACCGGTCGCCGACTCATCATGCACCACCCCCTGGACCCTTCGCTTGTGTGCACTGCGGAAAGGAATCACCAGCCTGCCGTCACGCACCGTCACATCGGCATCCTCATCAATCCATCCGCTCTTCTTCGCTTCGGCAAAAATCTGTCCCATCCGTTTCTCCACCCCTCCCCGAAGCCGGTTCACGGCAGCCCGGATCCTTCCCAGCTCCTTGGAAGCTGAAGAACGTATGTTGCTTTTGTCGTCGAGGATTCTGTTAATCAGATCCCTGATGCCGGATGCCGGTTCTTGGTTTCGGGTTTCGGGTTTCGGGTTTCGGGTTTCGGGTTGCTGTTTATTTGTACTTCGTACTTCTAACTTCGTACTTAACTTCTGACTTCTGACCTCTGACCACTGACCTCCTTCAATCAGGTTTGCCAGGTTGGGATAGGCCAGTACTCTTTCATCGCTAAAAAACTGGACGATATCCAGCCATGTCGTTAACGCCAATCCCAGCTCCGAAAGTTGTTCCGGTTCGGGGAAAGTATTTTCGATGCGCAGATGGTTCAGCAGGGGGATGGTGTTGTAGTAGTCCTGGGAGGGAAAAGGGTCGCCGGAGAGGAGGATCTGGCGGAACTCTTCGGTTTCGGAGAGGGATTGTAGAATTTCATGATGAGCTGAAGAGAATTGGATTTGGTTTACCTCCTCTTTTCCCAGATCGGAAAGACAAAGGTTTCCGAGGATCTCCCGGATCTGGTCAAAACCGATTTTCGCTTCGAAGTCGGAGGGAAAAAACATTCAATTTTTCTGTAAAGGTAGGTTAATTCTTCTTTTTAATTTCACCACAACAGGCACATTAGGGCACAATATCTTGATATTCAATTGCCGTCCCTTTTAAGGGACGGAACAGGAAGCTCAACGATTATTGGGCTTTAGCCCAACATCTGTTTCTTTATCCCAACCATACTTCTCCAAAAACGCCTTCACCTCTTCAGTAAATGATTTTTTCTGATGATGATTTTCCTGATTCCTTATATATTTCCTCACTACTTCGACCTGCGAACTGCCCACAGATACCGCAAAATAATCATCCTGCCAGAAAAACTTTCCTCTGAAATAATCTTGCTTATTGATCCAATTCGAGGATTCGCCTTTGATTAGTTGTGATAGTTTACCAATAGATTGGTCTTTCCCCAATGAAATAAGACAGTGAACATGGTCAGAATATCCGTTGATATAGTCAAGCCAGATGCCTTTTCCCCGTGCATTTTCACGAATGTGTTCAAAAAGAGAATGCCTGATTTCTTTGGTAAATAGGGGTTGGTGATGTTTAGTTGAGAAGACGAGGTGAATCCAGATTTTTACATGTGACATATTATTGAATTTTAGTTTGTTTTGTTTAGTTGTTATAGAATATTGGGCTAAAGCCCATGATACAGGTGTGCCTCTTGTACCCGTCCCTTAAAAGGGACGGCAATTGAAT
>CAYUZX010000135.1:0-2265 GCA_964449285.1 uncultured Prolixibacteraceae bacterium | reverse complement strand
CCTCCGGGATCACAATCAAAGTCAGAAGTCAGAAGTACGAAGTACGATCGAGAAGATAGAAGTACGAAGTACGAATGAGAAAACCACCCTGGGCTCCCGGGGTGGTTTTTTGCATTCCTGGTACAACATAGGCATAACAGTTGTTAAGTATTTTATAATCAATATGTTATAAATTGAGTAAGTTGCATTGAGATGCAATTTGAGGCAGTTTATTCTCTTTCATTATTACAGGCCGGATCTCAAAAGGATTGATTTCATTGAGTTTTACGAAATTTACGAAGCTACCTTTGGGTAAGATTTGCAATTAAGCACCATACAGAGAATGTGAACTGTTTATCACAATTTAATACGAACTTTCGTACTCTATTTTCAACCGTTCATACATCAAATCCCATCGTAGGATAAATAGGTTGTTCATTTGCACCTGAATTAACAAAGATCCCTTACTTTTAGCTAGAAGATAAATAGATATTACCATGCATGAGATCCGTTCATCTAACTTAACTTCAGATCTGATAGAGAGAATATTCCGTGATAAACACCTTGAAGGTCTGTTCCTGGATTATTTAAGGATTTCATCTTCGGCCCTGGATCTTATGGAAAAGCCGATGCATCTGACCCCTTTGCGCCGATTTACACTGACCACCGTATATGCCTGAATTTAATATATTTAAACAGGTCTATTACGATCGGCGTGGGATGGTTAAATCCGTCGGCTTTTCCAGTCATCTCAAATAATTCCACTCGAGTCTTTCATACAACGATTTCTTGTCGATGACACGGGCGGCTACGGAGGAGATAAGTCCGGCCAGAATGAACATGAAGATAGCCGAATGCCTGTCGGTCATCTCCAGCACAAGGATGGAGGAGGTGAACGGGGCACGGGTCAGCCCGGTTAAAAAGCCGATCATGGCAACCAGGATCAGCAGTTTGTTTTCCTGGTCGAGGTTCAATAGAGTCATCAGCAGTTCGCCGATGATTGATCCCGACGACAATGAGGTAGCAAAAACTCCTCCGGCAATCCCGCTGGTATAGGAGATGATAGCTCCGAAATAGCGGCTGAGCATCAACCATGCCGTAACCTCTTTGCCTTCGGTATTGAAGAGGATCTGGGTCATGACCTCTTTCCCGGGACCAAATGCCACATCTTTATTGAAGTAAAACAAACATGCCAGGACGACACCGGAGAGCCCCACCCAAACGATCCTCAGAAAAGGTTTTTTCAACTTTCGCTTGAGATAGATCAGTTGCAAAATCACTTTCCCCTGGTAAGCTCCAGCAATACCCGTAATCAAGCTGAACATGATGACATACCCGAGCATGGAAAACCCAATGGCGTCCACCTTCGGAAACCCGAGGAAGAGGTAAGGCCCGAGGATCCATTGTACGGTCATCCCGGAGAAGATTACAGCATAGAGCAGCGAGGATTTAAATGAGTTCAGACTGGTTCGGGAGAGCTCTTCAATGGCAAATACAATCCCTCCTAACGGGGTGTTGAAAGCTGCGGCCAACCCCGCAGCTCCACCGGCAATCAGCATCCGTCCCCTGTCGATATGCGGCCATTCTTTGGGGATGAACTTGTGGACGATGTAAAAAATAGAGGCGCTGATCTGAATCATCGGACCTTCCCGCCCGATCACTGCCCCACCAAGTAACGCTACGATGCTGCTTGCAAACTTGGCAACGAGAGCCCTTCCACCAAGCAGGAATCCTGTCGACACCTTTTTCGGATCCCGTTTGGGATCCAGTGCTGCCATCAGTTGGGGGATGCCGGAACCGGAAGCGGCCGGAGAGACTTTTTTTATGATCCACCAGCCTAATAACAGGCACACTGGTGTAATGATGAAGAAGAGCCAGGAGAAGTTGTCTTTGACCAGGTGGGAAAGCCTGTTGATATAGTCGAAGACCTTCGCGTAGAGAATGGCTACAAGCGCCGTCACCACGGAACCTACAATATAGGGCAGCCAGCTAAGGATTGAGTTGACAACCGTCTCGTTATAATGTTTCCTCCGGATGAAATCACCCAGTCGGGATAGTAACCCTTTCCCTGTTGCTACTGTTATATGCCACATGAAGAGGGCAAAGATAAGCCATTGGGATGATTTAATTTCGTACATTTATCTCAAATTTCCATTCTCTGAGTAATGGCCATGAAGTTTCATATACGCTATCAGGTCATCGTGTGGTCGCTGGTAATCATCGCGCTGATTATGGCGGGAGGTTTTCTCATCATCTCCTTTACCTACCAGGTACAGGACACCAGCA
>CAYUZX010000134.1:0-2284 GCA_964449285.1 uncultured Prolixibacteraceae bacterium | reverse complement strand
TTCGTTTCGGAGAGAAAAGCTTCAAGGAAGAGAAGATCCTTTATGCGGATTCCACGCTTTTTGACGTGTTTACTCTACCGTTTGCCATAGGAGATCCAAAAACCGCACTAATAGCTCCCCGGTCAATTCTGCTAAATGAGTCGATGGCCAGAAAGTACTTCGGTAACGAAGACCCTGTCGGGAAAATAGTAAACCTTGACAACCGCACAGATTATCAGATTACAGGTGTTTATAAAGATATCCCTTCTGCATCCCATTTTCGGCCCGAGTTCATCGCATCGCTAAGTGGTCGTTCCGAAAGCACAGAAGATGTTTGGGTAAACAACAATTTCAATACCTATGTTTTGCTCAGGGAAAATGCGGATGCTGAAGCATTTGAAAAAAAATTGTCCATGTTGGTGGAAAAATATGTGGCCGTTCAGATTGAACGATACATAGGACAATCATGGGAGAAAATCAAGCAGAACGGAACGAACATGAATCTCAGGATTCAACCGCTAACAGATATTCATCTGTACTCCAATTACGTGGGAGAATTGGAAGCCAACAGCGATGTCCAGTATGTTTATATTTTTTCCATCGTCGCTCTCTTTATTCTGGTTCTGGCCTGCATCAACTTCACCAACCTTTCCACCGCAAAAGCATCCGTAAGGACCAAAGAGGTTGGCCTCAAAAAGATGTATGGAGATGGTAAGAGAAACCTTGCCGTTCAGTTTGTCTCTGAGTCCCTCATTATCGTTCTCCTTGCTGCAATTATCGCCATTCTCCTGATCGAATTTTCTCTTCCTTACTTTAATACCCTTTCCGGGAAAATACTTTCACTCAATTTGCTGGATCCGAAAACAGGGATTGGACTTTTAGTGTTGATTCTTGTGACAGCTCTGTTCGCAGGAAGTTATCCTGCCCTCTACCTCTCTTCGTTCAAACCCATCGATGCCATCAGGAAGGAGATGTTCATGGGCCGAAAGAAATCCCTGTTCAGAAACGTCCTGGTCACGGGCCAGTTTGTGATCTCTTTGGTTCTGATGATGTCTACTCTTTTGCTGATGAAGCAGATGTCTTTTATTCAGAACAGAAAACTCGGTTATGACAAGGAGAACCTTGTCGTCCTGAACAATGCTTACCTGTTGGGAAACAGTATCGAAGACTTTAAATCCGAATTATTGAAAAATCCTTCGATAAAAAGTGCATCTGTGAGTGGATTTCTCCCAATCCCTTCAAACAGGACGGACGGCGTCCTGTTTAAAGATGGGATCAAGACAGAGGATATGACTGTTTATCAACAGTGGTGGATTGATTGCGATTATTTGCAAACGATGGGAATGAAGGTCGCAGAAGGGAGGAATTTCTCGCAAGAATTTCAAACGGATACGTTAGCTGTTCTTATCAATCAAACTGCTGTCAGGTTTTTTGGTTGGGACAATCCTATCGGACACAAAATCGGCACGCCAATCACCGAGGAGGAAGTTGGCCTTTATACGGTAATAGGAGTCGTGGAGGATTTCAATTTTGAATCGATGCACATACCTGTGGCGCCTCTGGTGTTTTTCAATGGAGAGAGTACAGGCGCCATTACGGTCAGGTTTAAACCAAATACAGGCCTCACCTCAGCCGTCAGCATTCTTGAATCGGAATGGCGGAAATTTGCACCCCTTCATCCATTTGAATATGAATTTTTTGACGATAGCCTGAATCGTCAGTATGCTGCCGAAAGCAGATTGGGACAGATCCTTATGATATTCACAGGATTGGCCTTTTTTGTCAGTGCACTTGGGTTGTTTGGCCTGGCCTTGTTTACTACTGAACAACGAAAAAAGGAGATTGGCATCCGGAAAGTGAACGGATCTGAGGTAACACAGATCATCCGGCTTCTCTCCTTCGATTTCACGAAACTGGTGTTGATCGCTTTTGTCATTGCCACTCCCGTTGCCTGGTATGTCATGCACCGGTGGCTGGAGAATTATGCCTATAAAACCGATATCTCCTGGTGGATCTTTATCGTTACAGGCATTGCGAGTTACCTCATCACCATGATTACAATCGGTTACCAGTCTTACAAGGCGGCCGTTGTCAATCCTGTTGAGACGTTGAGAAGCGAATAGATTTCGTTCAAACACACTCTTGTTATGGTAAAAAACATCTTCAAAACAGTTTTCCGGAATATCTCGAGACAAAAGGGGTATACATTCATCAATATTGCCGGGCTGGCTGTTGGACTGGCTGCTGCATTGCTCATCCTGATGTGGGTAATGGATGAATTCAGCTATGAAACCTTTAATGAACA
>CAYUZX010000133.1:0-2543 GCA_964449285.1 uncultured Prolixibacteraceae bacterium | reverse complement strand
TAAGTAGTAATTTAGCATTGGATTGAAATATGAATTGACTTCAATATATTTGGCCCTTGAAAAAAATTTCTCTATTTATTATTCTGTTATTGCAAGTTATTCTTATTCATCATGTCCGTGCCGAAGGGACAGCGGAAATCGAACCTGATGGTACGGGGAACCCATGTAAGCTTCATTTGTCAAAATATACCAATTCTTCAAGTCCTGACTATAATAATTTTGCTCTCTATACTGCCTTACCCAATGAACGGTTACAAATAACCATAGGTGCAGTTGGTGAAATTATCTATTTTGGGTTCAGTCCCAATGGCAATAACCCCCAGATAAGCTGCAGAATTAAAAATTCTGCCGGGACTCCTGTTTGGGGGCCTCAAATCCTGCCATCAACAGCTGGGAATCAAGGCCATATAGCAACATACAATCAGGCTGTTATTGGCCCCGATGTTTTACCTGGCGGAACAGGTGGTTATAACGCCTTGTCTTATACACCAACGACAACCGGTGATTATTATATTGAATTTGATTTCGTTGCCAGCAACAATAATGAGACCAGAACTTTCGAGTACTTTGACATTACGGTCGCAAATGCTTCAGGTCAGAAAGTACCTGGCCGTGTTTGGTCCAAAGCATGGCAGTTTACAACTGACGGGATGAACAATACGTCGACAGCCGTTTTGTACCCATATACCGACGATGGTATTACCACCTCTATTGATCTCAATGGTATCAGCCCTTACCGTTTTGCCGTCTCCTGTAATCAAACCGGCTGCAGCGCAACTGGAAATATTGTTGAGGACAGAAAATCCGTTACAGGGAAGCACACTTACCCTCAGTACCGGATCTTCCTTCATGAACCGGATCATTCAATTTCCTACTTTCCAGTGGGGGAATTAGGGGTTTTACAAGCGGCATCCATCTCTTCGACAAACTGTGATGGGAGCGTTTGGTTCAGTATTATCGTAAACAAAGCTGGTTCCGTTAATTTAACCTTGTCATTCCCGGGCTCATCCTATTTCACCAGAGTACTTCCTGCAACTGTCATTGGAGGTGCCTCAGGCAATTTGATTTATTGGGATGGCCTGGATCAGATGGGAGCTCCTATTCCAAACGGACAGCAGGTGGATATCTCTGTCTCCTATATCAACGGGTTGACAAATCTGCCAATGTATGATGCCGAATATATGAATTCTAGTAATTATCCTACCTGGACTGGGTTAATTGTTGACCTGGTTTCTCCCTCTGGGTCTAAACCCCCTCTTTTTTGGGATGATACAAAAATCACTGGCTGCAACCCTCCAGCCGGATCGAATTACACCGGCTGCACCACTCTCACTGGTTGTCATCCATGGAATTATTGCATTGGAGATGTAAATACAATTAACACCTGGTGGTACGCACTGAGTACCAGCACTATCTCTCTTGTACTTACGTTTAAAAGATCTCCTGGTAGTCTTGGTCCAATCACAGGAGCAACTACGGTTTGTTTGGGAGCAGGACAAAAAACCTACTCAGTTCCAATGGATCCCAATTCCACTTCCTACAACTGGACTTGGCCCGCCGGGGTTACTCCAGTGAGCACCCCACCGTTTTCCAATTCAATAATCCTGAATTTTACAACTAACGCCGTTTCAGGCAATATTACGGTTTGTGGAACGAATAGTGACTGTGGAAACGGGGCGGTTTCAACCCTTGCTGTAACAATTGCGCCTCTCCCTTCGTTGACTACAAGCCTATCCCATTCCACATGTTCAGGAGCTTCATTCTCTATACCTCTCACCTCTTCCCCTTCAGGAAGCACCTTCTCATGGACAAATCCCCCGCCATCCTGTTCCTCAAACATCACATCCTGTCCACCTGGTAGCACAGGCAGCTCTATTTCTGGTCCTTTATCTGTAACAAATCTCGTCCAGGGAAATGTGACTTATTATGTAACCCCTACTCTGAATACCTGTATCGGGCAAACGCAAAGCTTGATAATTACTGTTGACCCAAAGCCCAATCTCACTAGTCCAACTTCTCCCAGTGAAAATCTTTGTTCGGGAGGAACGACAAACATTGTGCTTGCCTCGGGATTAACGGGTGCTTCTATTAATTGGAATGTACTTCCTGGTGGGTGCACAAATATCCAGAATTGCCCGACATCCGGTTCAACTTCGCCGATTACAAACCAGCTTAGTCTGGTTAACAATGGTTTACCGGGCTCTGTGGTTTATACAATCACACCAAGTATGGGAGGATGTAACGGTGATCCGGTATCTCACACGGTTAATGTCTTGCAGCTACCGCCAGTACAACTTGCCAGTTTTTCTCCTGTTTGCCTGAACACCCCTCCTTTTGCTCTTTCAGGCGGTACTCCGGTCGGGGGAATTTATACACTTAGCGGTGTGCCTATTACCACGTTTGATCCTTCAGTCGTTGGGATTGGGTCACATTCAATCCTTTACACCTATACGAATGCCAATGGATGTACCAGCTCAGATAATAAAAATATGGCATTGTTAATTTAGTATAGTTTTATTATCTTTGTGCAGTTATAAACCAAA
>CAYUZX010000132.1:0-2588 GCA_964449285.1 uncultured Prolixibacteraceae bacterium | reverse complement strand
TGGAAAGGCATGCTGGGAGATGGTGATGTGATCGATCTCACGAACCAGCCTTACGATGGATGGTATGGCGGCACGGCGTTGCGCTCAAGCCGGACTAACCCATTCCCCTCGAAGAAGAATCCGGAGAGTCGCGTGCCTCAGGTTTTACGAAACCTGGAACGGTATAAGATCGATGTACTGGTCACCATTGGTGGTGACGATACCAATGGAGCGGCGAAACGGCTCTATGAGACAGAAGGCATCCCGGTGATCGGATTTCCGAAGACCATCGACAACGACCTTCGGACACGTACTATCCACCATTACAAAGGGAGAAAAATCGAAGCGGTGATGTGTCCGGGGTTCCCTTCCGCAGCTAAGGCTGTTGCAGAGTTCTCCGCTAACATCAAGACAACCGCCGAGTCCCATTCCCGCATCATCGTCCTTGAGGTGATGGGTCGGGATGCCGGCTGGCTTACTGGCACTGCCATCTTTGGCGGAGGCGGGCCACTGGCATTGATCCCGGAGGTGGAGGTGACAAAGGAGCGGAAAGAGTTTTTCTTTGAAACGGTGAAAGAGCACTATATGCGCTCGCCTAAGAAGTGCCTGGTCATCCCGGTATCGGAGGGAGTTCGCTGGTACGATGATAAATCGGGCAAAGTGGATGTGGTCTATGCCTCCTCTGAAGTGGATGAATATGGCCACCCGCGATTTGGCGGGATCAGTGGGGTGATCGCCTCGGAGATATCCAAAAAACTTGGGATTGAAGCGCGCGCCCAGATCACGGGATACTATGCCAGGGCGGGCAACTGCCGGCTATACGACCGCAGGTTGACACAAACCCTGGCTGATAAGGTAGCCGATCTTTTGATCAGGGAAGAGTATGGCATGATGCCCGTGATGAAAAATCTCGTCCCCTATGTCGAACTGGAGGAGTTCAATACTACGGCCATCGACATGGGAAAGGTCGGGAATAAACCGCTTCCCGACGACTATTTCGATGCCAACACCTTCTCCTTCACGGATGCCTACAGGAATTTCCTCGAGATCGTGATGGAGAAACCGGAGTTCGAAGATTTTCTCTACGACTTCCCGGTGGTGATACCCGAATAAAAAATCATTTAATTACGATATGCACCGTATTCCTGGATTTTTGCTCCAGGATGACATTTCGCCCGGAAGTGATGCGTTGGATGGCTTCGTCGTTGTAATGCCTGATAGTGTACAGATCCAGTCCCTCATTGTAACGAATTTCGAATGATTTTTGCAACTCCCTGATCAACTGTTTGATCTGTATAGGATTGTGGTCAGTACATATTGAAAAACTGATCGCGGAGTTCTGCATCACATTCGCTTTCACATGAAGCTGCGCCAGGAGGATGAAGATCTGGCTCAGGTTCTCTTCCACGATAAATGAGAAATCCCTTGGCATGATGGATATCAGCACCTGGTTCTGCTTGCGGATAAAGATAGGGGTGTCGATCTTCCACTCCTCCAGGTTTTTCACTTTCGTCCCCTCTTCCTCCGGATGAAGAAAACTTTTCACAAGGAGAGTGATGTTCGCATTTTCCAGGGGTTTGATCGTTTTCGGATGGATCACTGTTGCGCCGAAATAGGCCAGCTCCACCGCTTCGTGGAAGGAGAGAATATCCAGTTTTACCGGGTTCTCAAACCATTTCGGATCGGCATTCAATATCCCGGGAACATCTTTCCAGATCGTCACCTCTCTTACCCGCATGCAGTATCCGAGGATGGCAGCGGTGAAGTCGGAGCCCTCACGGCCAAGGGTAGTAGGCCTTCCAACGGGATCGGAGCCGATAAATCCCTGTGTGAGGCCGATGCTCCCTTTGTGATCCTGGAAGAGGGTAAATAGTTGTTTCTGGATAGCCAACTGCGTCTTTTTCCAATCAACACGAGCATCCCGGAAGGAGCTGTCGGTATAGATTAGCTTCCGCGCATCGAACAGCGTGACCGGGAATCCAGTATCAATCAGGAAATGATGCAGGATCGTGGTGGAGAAGATCTCCCCGAAGCTGACAATGCGGTCGTAATATTCGTCATATCCGAGAACAGGTTTCTGCCGGAGAATGTTCCTCAGCTCTTCGAATTGTTTTTCTAAATCTGTAAAGAGGGAGTGACTGCTGTCTGATTCTTTGGAAGGAAAGAGGCCATTGGCAATTTCCAGATGGAAATTCCTGAGCCTTAAGTACTCCTCCACCATAGCGACAGAATCCCCCTCCATGTAGTGTTGAAGGATTCGCTCAAGCGCATTGGTGGTTTTTCCCATCGCTGAGATAACCAGCATCATAGACCTCCCTTTGAATAACTCCAGTATCCGGGCCACATTCCTGACCCCTTCAACCGAGTTAACAGAAGCGCCGCCAAATTTAAAAACCTCGATGTTCATTTGTGTTTCGAGTTTTGAGTTTCAGTTGCCGTCAGTTTTAACTGACGGGTTAGAGAAGGTTTTGAGTTTTAGGGCTTCAGCCCAAAAGTTTGGGGCTAAAGCCCAATTTGCTGAGGTCCTTTCAAACCGGCAGCTAAAGCAGCCGGCAATTCATCTTCCATCATCACCACCTCCTGACCTCCTGACTTCCTCCCTTCCTGAC
>CAYUZX010000131.1:0-2737 GCA_964449285.1 uncultured Prolixibacteraceae bacterium | reverse complement strand
TATTGCTAATAATTAAGCGATTACAGGGGTTTGTTTTTTTATACACAACTATCCGTCGGAGGCTATGACGAATTACCAACTTTCTGAAGGCATGACTTCGTAATTCGTAATTTGGAGTATTCAAGCCATTAGAGTAACTTGCCCTATTCAATCTGTGAAAAGGAATGACGATTACAACGATTGACATCACAATTCTTGAATGGATCCAGTATTACAGGCTGGAATCGCTGGACGGGTTTCTCGACCTCTTTTCTTCTGCAACCACGTTTGTGAGCCTCTCGTTCATTCTGATGATTGGTCTGTTTTCACGGTTTAGGAGATCCTGCCTCAAAAAGATAGTTCAGGTCGGCCTGACTTTATTCCTGGCAGCGCTAATCGGCTATAGTCTGAAAAATCTGATTCAAAGGGAAAGACCTTTCCACGCTTATCCAACGGTTGAAAAACTGACCCTGGGAGGAAGTCCTTCCTTCCCTTCCGGTCATGCATTGGAGGCGTTTGCTGTTGCAACCTCGATCGCCCTTATCGTTCGCCGAAGGGAGATACAGATCTCAGTATTCGTTTGGGCATGTTTGGTAGGGTACTCCCGTATGGCGCTTGGTGTTCATTATCCCAGCGATGTACTTGGCGGAATGTTGATCGGGATCATCCTGGCCCTGGGAGTGGATTTTGGGTTTAAGAAATGGATGAGTCCCCCTTGAAATCAAACTTAGCCCCTTTAATATCCAAGGTCCTTGTTGAGAGATCCTGCCAGTTGGTTAAATAATGTCAGCTGTTCCTGATCAAATTTTTGCTCCCAGCCGGTATCAAGACGGATCGTTTTGGTCCTTTCGTACGTCCCCGGATTGCCCCCCAGCATGTGAAACGGACCCGCCATTGCTAACATTTTCTCCTGATAGGGTATCTCCAAAAAATCACACAACCGTAATAATTCAACTTCAGGATTCCTGCAAAGCTCTTCGTACCTGACAAAGATTTTATCCTTAGCCTTTATGCTCCTTAACGACTTTTGCTGATTCTCCATGTGAAACCGCCAGGATTTGACAGTTTCAACAAAAGGTTTTTGCTCATCCTTGAGCCAGGAATTGATGGTACCCCTACCATCCCTGACCAAAGCGATCACTTTCACAGGAAAGGATTTGTTGATGAGCGTTTGATTTAACCTGGTTACCGTTTTACTGGCATCCAGTAAAATGGTGTCCGGATTTGAAACATAGTGTGACAGTATCTCGAGAAGGATTGTTGAATTATTCAGTGCCTTTTTCATATAATAAGGATACCCTTTCCTATATACTGTCGCGATATCCATTAAAATCGGGCTATGATGGAGCAAGGCATAAGAATAAAGTTTGTTCAGGTTTCTCTGAAGCGGCGAAGCCATAAATTCAAACGGATAAACCAGGGTACTAAACGGATCGTCGTGCTGATGTAGCTTTTCAGTAACCCCACTCCAGAAATCACATTCACGGATAGGTTTCCCACAGGTGCAGGATGAATTATTGCTAAGTGCCTGGCCAAACAAGACAAACTCCCCCAATGAAAATACTGTTTCATGCGAACCCAGTAGCATGGAGAGCAGGGTAGATCCACTGCGCGGAAGAGAAGATATGTATACGTAATTTATCATCGACCTTTATATACAAAAAACCCATAGAATTGCACCTTGTCAACTAAGATACAATCCATGGGTAATTCTTAACAATACCTGAAAAAAATTCTTAACCTATTTCAATGAATAGCCTTACTCTATTGAAACAGACAGGTACCGATTAACTGTAATAATAACCACAAGTGCCGGCGCTTGCCTTATTGTTCACCTGTGCATTATTAAATGGGCTGCCGTCACAAGCCAGAGCAGTTTTTTCAAAAATTTCCTTTACTTCAATCATGGGCTTATCCCATTTAGAAGGAGTTTCGATTTTGTTCTCCATAGTGGATTCTTATTAGTGAAACAACAGTTGAATGTAAAAATTATTGGGTAAAAGTAAGTAACTGCATATCAAAAAGCAAGTATTTTATCAACTATTTTAAATCTCCTTTTCAACTCTTGCCAGCAGGCAGGCGTAAGGAAATGGGTTTGTTAGGTCTCCCGTCTCGACCAATGCAATGCCCGGACATCTTGCGCAATAGGGTTTCAATCCGCATTCAGTGCATCCCGCCGCATCAGATTTCCGAAGTCTTCTCAACTTTTTCATGATAGCGGATTCCTTCCATATCTCCCGGAAGCCTTTTTCCCTGATATTACCGGCATTAACTGGGATATCGACACAGGGGAACACATCACCAAAAGGAGTGAGTGCAAATGTGGAAATGCCTGCAAGACACATGTATTCATTCGAGTTCTTGGTTGTAGACTCCCTTAGATTTTTTTTTCGTTGAGCGGCAGGGTCCTGGTCGGCATAAGCCTCATCATGAATTTTGTAAAAAGCCCTGGCCTGATCTTCATTGAGCCGGAAATTCATATTGGCAGAGTCACCGTCGAGCCTCATCGTTAGCCAGGGTGTATACCGGAAGTCGGCGCCCAGATTTTCAACCAGCTTTTTTATATTTCCAAAATCGGAATAATTATCGGCACAAATGGTCGTCTTGATGGTGAATGGAATCCCGTGTTTCTTTAACCTCTGTGCAGTGCTAATAATCTGGCTAAAAGCTCCGGGTTTGCCCATCAGCTTATCATTGATCTCAGGGTTGGATCCCCAAAGGCTCATTTCAATGCCAATGAGAGGATAACTCTTTAAAC
>CAYUZX010000130.1:0-3001 GCA_964449285.1 uncultured Prolixibacteraceae bacterium | reverse complement strand
GTAAAATGCAAAATGGCGAACCGGTTTTCACCATTTGGTTCCGCCGAGCTCCGCTTCGCTCCGGTTCGCCATTTCACTATTTCTTTAAAAAGGGTGGCATCGACTTATACCTGAACGCCGGGAGGATTTATGTGAACGTGGGGATTTTTTTGGTCAATGCTTTACGCTGTTTGAGATTGAATGGATAAAAATTTTCCGTATAAATTTAGATATAATAGAATAATGCTGTATATTTGCTCATTATGTGGGAAAATATACAGGTAAAAAGAATGATCTCACATCTTCTCCCGGATGTCGATGATCACCAGATTCTGCTTCTTACGGGAGCAAGACAAACCGGAAAAACCTCTCTGGTCAGAGAGAAATATAATACACTTCCTTATTATAACCTTGATTCCATTGAGTTCCGGGATCAGTTAAGTACCATCAGTACATTCAATTGGGCAAGGGAAGTCGGAGTTGCTGTCATTGACGAGATTCAGAAAGAACCAGGTCTGTTTGATAAAATCAAGTATGCATTTGATGATGGCGGAGTGAAATTCTCTGTTCTGACGGGTTCTTCACAGATCCTGTTGTTGAAGAAGGTGCGTGAAACATTGGCAGGAAGAGTAACTTTACGCGAGTTGTTCCCATTCATGCTGGGAGAATTAATCAACCCTTCAGGGATGGATACGGAGGCAACTCTTCTCTTCAAACTGATCTCAGCCGCAAACGCAGATGAAATCCTTGAAGCCCAGGTTTCTGTGTTATTAGGGAAAGAATGGGATCTGGCTAAAGCAGCTGAGTCATGGCTCAATACCTGGGGAGGCATGGCGCCGATGATCCACATCCCGACTTCCCAGAGCAGGAGATTCTGGTTGACGGATTATGCAGCTGCTTACCTCGAACGGGATCTGGCTGATCTGGCCAGTCTTCATGATTTGAAACCATTTCGGAGATTCCAGCAAATATTGGCCTTACGAGCATCAAATTTACTTTCCTATAGTGAACTGGCGAAAGATGCAGGAATCGGGGTAGAGACGGCCCGGCGATACCTGGAATATCTTCGGATTTCATACCAAACGTTTCTTCTCCAGCCATTTCATAAGAACCTGACCAGCAGCCTGGTAAAATCGCCTAAATTGTATTGGTTTGATAACGGATTGCTTCGACATCTTTCAGGCTTGGGATTTGACCTTGACAATGGCCAGCTATTTGAGAATTATATCGCCTCGGAATTGATGAAGTTTATCCGAACAACCAGATCCGATGCCAAATTGAGCTTTTACCGAACCCGGTCGGGCATGGAGATCGATTTTCTTTTGGAAACAACCAATGGCATCCTTGGGTTCGAGGTAAAAAGTCGTGATTCTGTATCGGCTTCTGATTTTACAAATTTAAACCGACTTGCTGAAGCGGCATCCTCAGAATGGTTAGGGGGATTTGTCATTTACCGGGGCAACAAGATAGAACAATTTGGAAAAAAATCCTGGGCAATACCATCAGTCCGGCTTTTCAGTTAGCTCCGGTTTGTCTTACCAAGCCCTAATTATTGTTTTATCAGTTTCTCCCTGACCGTCCAGGTATCTCCACTGATGCTTACCAAAAATAGCCCATCCGGCAAAAAACTGATATCCATATCGGTTGTGGGGCTGTTTAACTCAATGTTCAAGACAAGTTCTCCGAGCTGATCATATATCATAAGGGTCGATGCCTGATATTCAGCACAATCAAGTGTAATTCTTCCGGATGAAGGATTTGGGTATAGTTTTATTTTTTGTTCATTCAAATCGCCAGACCCGACATTGACATTTTTGATGCACCGAATACTTAACGCAATTGTCTTCGGAGTGGGATTACGGTCGACCCCTGCAAATAAGTACCAGAAATAGCGGCTCCAGACATACGAACCGGATGCTGTGGATGTCCACCACAATCCATTTTCGTAAAGGGTTTCAAAGGTGAAGTTGGTGCTAAGCATGCCTCCGGGAAGACCTGTAAAATCACTGCTGTTGGTGGCACCTGTGTTGGGTGGTAACCAATGTGCCGTCCCAGCTTCTTTCATTTTACCGCCAGCAATATAGGAACCCCCAAGGAACATTTCAACCGCAGTCCATTCGGCATCTGTGGGAACATGCCATCCCGAGGGGCAAATTTCATTGATGTCAGCTGCAGCATACCAATTATACAATGCGCCATATACCGAATCAAAGGCAATAGAATCGTTGTTGTAATAACATCTTGCTCCGATGGTCATACCATTCCAAGAGTTGCCGCCGGGAACATGAGGAATAGGGATCCCATTGTTGTAATGTGTTGTTTTCAGGTTTTCTTTTAACCAAACCTGGCTGCCAATTGTCACAGGATGGTATACATTACCATCATAGTCGGTTACGGTCTGTGCCTGGATCTTGAAAGCAAAGATTGCGAAGCATACGAATAGAAGAATTTTTTTGTTCATGCTGTTTCCTCCTTTTAATAAAATTGGTTAGACTGGATTTCAAGGTTGAAGTTAGAGAGAAAAATCCCGGATGGTTTGAAACCAGGTTGTAAAACGGTTGTCAAATAATTTACAAGAGCTCAATGAATGTTTCTTCTACGAAAAACGAAATTGGTAGATTGATCCCGCTCCGAACGGGGTATGAAAAAAGAGATTTTCAACTGAATACGACTGAATGAAAAAGTTTGATCCTGGGCGTAAAATGCAAAATGGCGACCCACTGAGATTTACACTCATATCACCACCAAAGGATTCAATCAGATTGGGGATCCAATGGACAAATTGGACTGATAAATTAGGTTTATATTATTTTGATATGGCAGAAGAACACATTACATTTGTTTTAAGAAATTGAGTATGGGTTCTAATATGAATGATTTAGTCACAAGAGCCCAATATTACGATAGTAAACCATCGGACTGGGTCTATCTCATAAATTTCAGAGATAAAGTCATTAGAAGGTATAAAATGGGATAGGACTAAGGCAGAAGTATCATCAAATATATGGGTACAGACATGTTA
>CAYUZX010000129.1:0-3609 GCA_964449285.1 uncultured Prolixibacteraceae bacterium | reverse complement strand
ATAAAACAGTATTATGAAATTCATCAATCTTTGTTTTCAGGTTCATCAGCCTTATAGGTTACGTACCTATCGATTTTTCAATATTGGTCAGGATCACCAGTATTATGATGATTACCAGAACCGGCACATCATTCGGAGGGTAGCTGAACGGTCCTACCTTCCGGCAAATAAAATGATGCTTGACCTGATTAGAGAATTTGGTGCAGCGTTCAAAGTAACCTTCAGTATCTCAGGCCCTGCGCTGGAACAGCTTCTGCAACACGCACCTGAAGTGATTCATGGATTTCAGGCGCTGGCAGCAACAGGTTGTGTTGAGTTTACCGGCGAAACATATTCCCACTCCCTGGCTTCATTGGGGAACAAAGAAGAGTTTGTGCGCCAGGTAACCAAACATCGTAACCGCATCCATGATCTGTTTAATCAGAACCCAACTACATTCAGGAATACAGAGCTAATATTCAACGACGATATAGGTCTTACCGTGGCCGACATGGGCTTCACTACTCTCCTGACGGAGGGAGCGAAGCATATTCTCGGATGGAAAAGCCCTAACTTTATGTATTATAGTGCGGTTAACCCGAAATTGAAACTATTGCTTCGTAACTTCAGATTGAGCGATGACATCATCTTCAGGTTCTCCAACCGGACCTGGTCTGAATGGCCTGTCACCACAGAGAAGTTTGTAGGCTGGATGAACAAGATTCCTAAGAATGAGGAGGTGATTAACCTCTTTCTGAATTATGAGACATTGGGAGAGCAACAGTGGAAAGAAACCGGGATCTTTGAATTTTTCTATAACCTGCCCAAGACGGTCCTTGCTCATTCTCCTTATCGCTTTTCTACACCGGGTGAAGTGAGTGAACAACTCCAACCTGTTGCCCCTATAACCGTTCTCTACCCCATTTCATGGGCTGATGAGGAGAAGGATCTTACTGCATGGTTGGGAAATGAACTCCAGGATGAAGCATTCAGGAAACTGTATGATATTGAGAAAGATGTGATGAATTGCAATCAACCTGATGTTTTCCGTGACTGGGAACGTCTCCAAACCAGCGATCATTTTTATTACATGTGTACCAAATGGTTCTCTGACGGTGAAGTTCATAAATATTTCAACCCATATCCATCTCCTTACGAGGCTTTCATTAACTACATGAATGTGCTCTCCGATTTCATCATTCGTGTTGAAGAGGAGGGACAGCCAGGCACAGTAATTCACACTGAAACCCCATCACAGGAAACACGGAAAAAACCAGCAGAAAAAACGACTAAGCCTGCTACTTTAACAAAAAAAGTCGCATCTCCTAAAGCGAAAAAACCGGCTGTGAAAAAGGCTACATCTGCTAAAGCGAAGAAGGTGACCGCAAAAAAGAGTCCTTCTGAACCAGAACCGCCATTGAAAAAAGAATCGTTGAAAAAACCAGGGATCAAGGCAAAAAAATAATGGGGAGTAAATTATGGTAACGAAAGAACAACGTGTTGTCAATCCCGACTACCTGTTTGAGACAAGCTGGGAGGTATGCAATAAAATAGGAGGTATCTATACGGTTATCTCCACCAAGGCCTTGACACTAGTTAATGAACTGAAGGATAATTATATATTGATTGGACCGGATGTATGGAAAGAGACCCATGAAAACCCATTGTTCCAGGAGGATAAGTTTCTCTACAAATCATGGCGTCAGCAGGCTGAAAGTGAAGGACTCCGTATTAAGGTTGGCAGATGGAATATTAGTGGCCGGCCGATAGCCGTGCTGGTTGATTTTACGAACTTTTTCACCGAGAAAGACACCATTCTCTCCAAATTCTGGGAAAGCTACAAACTGGACTCACTCTCCGGAGGCTGGGATTACCTGGAACCTGCCCTTTTTGGATATGCTGCTGGTAAGATTATTGAGAGTTTTTACAACTATAACCTCTCTCATCAAGATAAAATTGTTGCTCAGTTCCACGAATGGATGACCGGGACTGGAATTCTTTACCTCAAAGAACAGGTTCCACAGATAGGAACAGTGTTTACTACGCATGCAACGGTAATTGGTCGGTGTATTGCCGGGAACGGTCTTCCCCTTTACAAAGATCTCTCTTCCTTTGATGGTGATGTGATCGCTCATAGGTTTGGTGTTGTATCCAAATACTCCCTTGAGAAGCTTGCCGCTATCGAATCGGATTGCTTTACTACTGTTAGCAGCATTACCGACAATGAATGTATTCAATTCCTTGGGAAAGGGGTTGATGCGATCACACCTAACGGCTTTGAAGATTCCTTTGTTCCTGCCAGGGAGTCCTATTATGCTAAGCGGGATATTGCCAGGGAGAAATTGTTTGAAGTAGCCGAAGGGTTGTTTAACCAGGAGCTTTCCAGAGATAGTATTCTGATCATTACCAGCGGGAGGTACGAATTTCATAATAAAGGGATCGACTTATTTATTGATACCATGGGGAAATTAAACACCCATGAGAAACTTGGAGCTCCAATCGTTGCATTTATTACGGTTCCGGCTTATCAATCGGGCCCCAGGCAAGACCTGCTTGCAAGGATCGGGAAACATGACTTTACACACCCGCTTCAGGAGGAATATCTGACACACGGGCTTCATGAACCTGAAAACGATATGGTTCTCCGGAGTATCCGTGAGAACAATCTTCTAAACAGACTTGAAGATAAGGTTAAGATCATTTTTGTTCCTGCCTATTTGAACGGCCAGGATGGCGTTTTTAATCTCGATTATTATGATTTGCTGATCGGATTTGATGGATCCATCTTTCCTTCTTACTATGAACCCTGGGGCTATACTCCACTGGAAAGCCTCGCGTTTCATATCCCGACAATTACTACAACGCTGGCAGGTTTCGGACAGTGGATCAAGGATCTGTTCCCCACAATAAAGGATTGTATCTCTGTGGTGGAACGTACCGATGATAATGCCAGTCAGGTGGTTGATGAGATGGTGAGAAATGTCATCCTTTGTTCGAATAAAACCGAGAAGGAGATAATCAAGATCAGGATTAAAGCATATGAAATATCCAGGTCGGCACTCTGGAAAAACCTGATTATCCATTATAAATATGCTTTCTCTAAGGCGATTGATAAAACAGCAGGAAGGGTCGACAAATTCAGGAGTAAACAGCCACAGGCTAAGGCTCCTACTATCAAAACCATTGATGATATCAAGCCTGAATGGAAGAAAGTACTTGTTAAGCAACTGATTCCCGAGAATTTAAATGGATTGGAACGGTTGGCCAGGAATCTGTGGTGGTCGTGGAATTATGAAGGAAGTGAGTTGTTTGAACAGATCAATCACGACAGGTGGTATGAGTTAAAATTTAACCCGGTTGCACTTCTTGAATCACTTACTTACGAGGAACTTCAGGAGCTAAGCGCCAATGAGAAGTTTGTTGCCCGGCTACGAAAGGTCCTTGCCAGGTTTGATTCTTACCTGGCAAAAGGAGAGGAGAAGCCCAAAGAGATGATCGCCTATTTCAGTATGGAATATGGCTTGCATGATACAATTAAAATTTTCTCAGGAGGGTTGGGGATGCTTGCAGGAGATTACCTGAAAGAGGCCAGTGACTCAAATGTCAATATGGTTGGAGTTGGATTGCTTT
>CAYUZX010000128.1:0-3629 GCA_964449285.1 uncultured Prolixibacteraceae bacterium | reverse complement strand
GGATCTATTTAGCGTAGCTCATCTCCGCCAGCCTGCGGTAGTTGTCGAACCGCCATTTCGCGTTCTCTTCTGCTGCTTTGAATAGAATTTCTGCTTCGGCCGGGAAGATCTTCTTCAGGGAGTTGTAACGCACTTCGCCATCGAGAAACTCCTGGAATTTCTCCCATTCAGGCTCTTTCGAGTCAAGTTTGAATGGATTCTGTCCCGCTTCACCCAATTCGGGGTTGTACCTGTAAAGCTGCCAGTAACCGGCTTTTACGGCCCGCTCCATCTCATCCTGTGTTTTGCCCATGCCGGCTTTTATCCCGTGATTGATACATGGAGAATAAGCGATAATGACGGATGGCCCTTTATAGGCCTCGGCCTCCTTCACCGCACGGAAAAGTTGGGAATTATTGGCTCCCATGGCTACCTGTGCTACATAGACGTACCCGTAAGTCATGGCCATTGCGCCCAGGTCTTTTTTCCTGACCTTCTTTCCGGATGCAGCAAATTTAGCAACAGCGCCTTCGGGAGTCGCTTTGGAGGACTGGCCCCCGGTGTTGGAATAGACTTCGGTGTCGAGAACCAGGATGTTTACATCCTCGCCGGAAGCAATTACGTGATCGAGTCCACCGTAACCAATGTCGTATGCCCAGCCATCGCCTCCGATGATCCAGATCGACTTCTTGACGAGATATTGCTTCAAGTCCAGGATATCTTTGGCCAGTGGGCTCTTCTCCTTCTCCAGCAATGGAAGCATCTTGATAGTAGCCTCTTTGGAGAGGATGGCATCCCCTTTCCCTTCAATCCATTCGCCAAATGTAGCAAGCAACTCTGCTCCCATCATGTTCTCCTTGATGGCGGCACGCATCTTCTGAGCCATCCGCTTCCGGAGATGGGTAATCCCAATCGCCATCCCAAAGCCATATTCGGCATTGTCTTCAAACAGGGAGTTTGCCCATGCTGGTCCGTGCCCGTCGGTGTTCGGACGGTAAGGGGTGTAGGGCGCCGTTCCACCGTAAATGGAGGAGCAACCCGTTGCATTGGCTACGAGCATCCGCTCACCGAAAAGTTGCGTGATGAGCTTGATATAGGGTGTTTCGCCGCAACCGGCACAGGCGCCCGAGAACTCAAACAGGGGTTGAGCGAACTGGCTGTTTTTAAAGGTTTTAAACCGGTCGGCTAGATCAGTCTTGTAGGTCACATGATCGATTAGGAAGTCCCAGTTTTTGGTCTCCGGCATCTGTGAACCAAGGGTCTGGAATTCGAGTGCCTTGGTTTTGGCCGGACAAACGTCAATGCAGTTTCCACAACCCGTACAGTCGAGCACGCTCACCTGGATCCGGAATTCGAGTCCGGGCAGGTCTTTCCCAAATGCCTTCAGGGTCACCATATCTTCCGGGGCGCTATTCTTTTCTGCTTCATTTAAAAGAAACGGGCGAATGGCGGCGTGCGGACAAACATAGGCACATTGATTACACTGGATGCAGTTTTCGGGAAGCCATTGGGGGACATTCACGGCAACACCCCGCTTCTCCAGTACGGTAGTCCCCGAGGGGAAAGTACCATCTTCACGGCCCACGAAAGCGCTTACAGGAACATCGTCTCCACGGAAGCTGTTCACCGGCTCAAAGATCTGTTTGATAAAGGGATCGGCGTTCGGATCCTCTTTCGGCATGGTAATCTTCAGCTTCGCCCATTCGGCCGGAACTTTGATCTCCTCAACCTCTCCCCCTTTGTCAATGGCTTTGTGGTTCATCTTGACAATCTCTTCCCCTTTACGACCATAGGTCTTCTTGATGGCTTTTTTCATCTCATCAATCGCCAGTTCGGCGGGAATCACCTTGGCCAGCTTGAAGAAAGCGGCCTGCATGATGGAGTTGGTACGGTTCCCCAGGCCAATATCCTCGGCAATCACCGTAGCATTGATGATATAGAATTTGATTTTGTGTTCGGCCAAATATTTTTTCATCGCGTCCGGAAGCCGTTTCTTGGTCTCTTCGGCATCCCAGATGCTGTTCAGCAGGAAGGTCCCACCATCTTTCAACCCTTTCAGAATATCATATTTATCCAGATATGAAGGAACGTGACAGGCAACAAAATCGGGGGTGTTGACCAGGTAGGTCGACCGGATCGGCTTGTCGCCAAAACGGAGGTGCGATACGGTAACGCCGCCCGACTTCTTGGAGTCGTAAGCGAAATAGGCCTGAGAATACTTTTCGGTATTATCCCCGATAATCTTGATGCTATTTTTGTTGGCCCCCACGGTACCGTCAGATCCAATTCCCCAGAATTTGGCCGAATAGGTGCCTTTCGCCTCAATGCTCACCTCCGGAAGAAGGGGCAGGGAGTGGAACGTAACATCGTCGACGATCCCGATGGTGAAGTGGTTCTTAGGCTCTTTCTGTTCGAGGTTCCTGTATACCGAGATGATCTGTGAAGGGGTCGTATCTTTCGAACTCAGCCCATACCGTCCGCCGATGATCATCGGGCGTACATCCCTTTCGAAGAAGAGATCGCGGATATCCAGAAAGAGGGGCTCTCCGCCGGCGCCGGGTTCTTTGGTACGGTCGAGGACAGCGATCCGTTTCACATTCTTCGGGAAGATGTCGAAAAAATATTTTGGCGAGAAGGGGCGGTAGAGGTGTACCGTGATCAATCCAACTTTCTCTCCATTCGCATTCAAATGGTCTACCGTCTCCTTGATGGTTTC
Source organism: uncultured Prolixibacteraceae bacterium (assembly GCA_964449285.1). Taxonomy (GTDB): domain Bacteria; phylum Bacteroidota; class Bacteroidia; order Bacteroidales; family FEN-979; genus QYOJ01. The sequence goes on along the minus strand of CAYUZX010000128.1, from coordinate 934 downwards.
GGTAACCGATCCCATCGCGATGATAATATTTTCGGCTTCCGGGTCGCCGTAATAGAGAAACGGGTGATACTCGCGGCCGGTCAGCTTGTGGATCTCTTGCATATATGCATCCACGATGTCGGGTACCGGCACATAAAAACGGTTGATCGACTCTTTGGCCTGGAAAAAGATATCCGGGTTCTGAGCCGTTCCGCGTGTTACCGGATGCTCGGGGTTGAGCGCGTTATCGCGAAACTCCTGCAGTGCCTTGTAATCAACGAGATGAGCGACATCTTCATTCCGTAACGCTTCAATTTTCTGCACCTCGTGAGAGGAACGGAAGCCATCGAAGAAGTGAAGAAAAGGGATCCTCGATTTGATTGCGCAGAGGTGGGCTACACCTCCCAGGTCCATGATCTCCTGGATACTTCCGCTGGCCAACAGGGCAAAGCCGGTTTGCCGGGTTGCGTAAACGTCGGAATGGTCGCCAAAGATCGAGAGGGCATGAGCCGCTACCGAGCGGGCGCTCACGTGAAATACCCCCGGCAAAAGCTCTGCAGCAATTTTGTACATATTGGGAATCATCAGGAGCAATCCCTGCGAAGCGGTAAAGGTGGTTGTTAGTACGCCGGCCTGAAGAGAACCATGTACTGCACCGGAAGCGCCCCCCTCCGATTGCATCTCAGCTACCTTCACCTCCTCGCCAAAAATGTTTTTCCGTCCAAAAGCAGCCCACTCATCCACATTTTCAGCCATGTTAGAAGAGGGTGTGATCGGGTAGATAGCAGCCACCTCGCTGAACATGTATGCCATGTGCGAAGCAGCCTGGTTCCCATCACAGGTCAAATAGTTTTTTGATTTCATAGTATATTGAATATTAAATATTTAGGGTCGGTGTTGTGAATTTTTTAACGAATACAAAGGTACCAATTCTTTTTGGAAAACACAATTATTT
>CAYUZX010000127.1:0-3755 GCA_964449285.1 uncultured Prolixibacteraceae bacterium | reverse complement strand
TTGATGCCAAACGTTGCAACGACTCCAGCTGGGCCCAGTTTTCTCCTTTTGAAGCGCGATCCATCAAGCAACTGCTGAACCTTGGGGCACAGCCCGGTCTCGATGGACTTAAACAAGCCCTCGAATACCGGTTATACGCTACTATTAACAAGCAATCCATTGTTGAAGAATCTGAGACCAGTTTTGTGTTCCAGATGAATGAGTGCCGCGTTCAGGTTGCCCGCAAGCGCAAAGGGCTGGAGGACTACCCCTGCAAATCGGGAGGGCTCATTGAATACACCTCATTTGCCGAAACCATTGACCCGCGTATAAAAACCGAGTGCATCGCCTGTCCCCCTGATCCGCATCCGGCAGAGTACTTCTGTGTCTGGAGGTTTATGATAGAATAATCGAACAATAGAACAACGATCTGTGAATTTTGAACTGTTCTTACTTCAACATTCGTTGTTCAAATGTTCTATTGTTCGATTATTCATTCCTCCAGTTTCTTCCCCCTGGTCTCAGGAAAGGTCCAGATCCATAATCCGGTGAGGATAGCAAATAGTGCTGCCAGGGAGATCCCTCCGGAGAGACCGTAGTTGATGGCAACAACAGTGATGATTACAGGGGTAACGAACTGGATTCCGCGTGCCAGGTTGAAGGCGGTTCCCATGGCAGTGCTCCGGATGGAGGTGGGGAAGAGTTCGGAAAAAAGTGCGCCGTAACCTCCAAACATACCTGTTCCAAAGCCTACCAGGAACATGAACCCCAGGATCACCGGGGGATAGGCCACAACAGCACTCCAGAAGAGGGTGATCATGAGCAGTCCGGCCGCCATGATAAACGAATAGAGGGTATAGGCCGGCCGTCGTCCCCAGCGGTCGGATACAAAACCAAACGAAGCGTACCCGAGAAAACCGCCGCTCTGAATCACCAGCATCCAGAGAGCCGATTTGGTGAGGGTGAAGCCCCGCTCGGCGTGCAGGTAACTTGGCATCCAGGCGTAGGTGAACCAGTAGGCAGTCATGTCGAAGATAGCCAGGACAAGGGCAAGGATGAAGAACTTCCGGTGAGCTTTGGTAAATAGCTGCAGTAGTTTGTTCTCCTCTCCCAGAAGGATCTCTTTCAGGCCCCGTATCTTCCGGATGCCTTTTTCCTTCTGCGCCAGCCAGAGGTCCGATTCAGGCAATCTCTTCCGAATGTAAATGATGAGCAGGGCAGGCAGGATGGAAACGAAAAAGCTGGCGCGCCAACCGATATGAGGTGCGATGAGTCCGCCAACGATAGCGGCCAGGGCAATTCCCAAAGGTGCGCCGGTCTGCATGAAGGCGCAATAACGTCCCCTTACCTTTGCCGGAAAAGTCTCTCCAACGTAAGTTTGCCCGGTAGCCCATTCGCCGCCCACCCCCAGCCCGGTGATCACCCGGAAGATCATCAGGAACCAGAAACTTGAGGCGAACCCGCAGAAGAAGGTCCCGATGGAATAGGTGAGGATGGTCCATTGCAGTACTGGCCTGCGGCCGAACCGGTCGGCCAGCACGCCGAAGATGATACCCCCGACGGCCGTGGCAGCCAGGGAAGCTCCCAGGATATAGGAGATCTCCATGTTGGTGAGGTGAAAATCCTGGCGGATCATGATCAGCAGGAAGGTGAAGAGGATCAGATCGTAAAAGTCAAATACCCATCCGGCCCAGCTCAGGCCCAGGATGCGGTAATGTTGACGGGTAATGGTGGGGGATTCGTTTAGGAGCATCGAAATGATGTTAAAAAAATCGAATTGCTAAAGTAATAAATACGAATGTATTTCGCCATTTTACATTTCGTGCCTTCATGGTAAAGACTTCAACACAAAGTCACCCAGACACTAAGAACACGAAAAAAACTTCTACCTTCTGACATCTGACTTCTTCTCCCACCGCTCCAGATTCGGGATGTTAAATGTGAAGAACCACGCCACAATTGGCGAATACCCCATCTCCGACATCTTTTCCTTCACCCGATCTTTCATTCCTTTTGCCGTGATGTCCGGAAGTGTAAAAGAGCCATTCTCATAACAATGCGAACAATACTTCGCGCTTTTGGATCCGTCGACCTCTGTACCACCACCTTTGTCGTCCTTGCTGAGCGGCATCCCGCAGCTCTGGCAAAATTTGTAACTCTTTTTCATTGGAAGTTCTGATTAATTACCAAGTCTAAAATAAAGGTAAATATACAAGTTTAATTGACATAAAGACTTCACTGCAAAGACGCCAGGAACACGAAAATTACCTCAAACTTCTACCTTCGAACTTCCAGCTCTGACTTCTGACCGCTGACTTCCAACTTTCCTCTATCTTTGTACCATGTCTTCCACTACCGTTATCGAAGTCCGTAACGTCTTTAAGTCGTTCAAGACGGTACAGGCTGTGCGCGGTGTAGATCTTACCATCTTTTCCGGACAGTTTGTTGCGCTTCTGGGCCCCAATGGAGCCGGAAAAACCACGCTGGTTGAGATGATCGAAGGGATCCAGAAACCTGACCGCGGAGAGATACGGATTCTCGGGAAGCCATGGAAGGGACACGAAAAGGAGTTGCGACAGGTAATCGGGTTGTCGCTTCAGGAGACCCGGTATATTGAGAAGCTGACTGCCTACGAAACATTGCGGCTTTTCGGAAGTTTTTTCGGCCTGGGCAAGGATCGTGTAGAGGAGGTTCTTCAACTGGTAGGTCTGGAAGAGAAAAGAAAAGCCTATACGGTAAATCTATCGGGAGGCCAGCGCCAGCGCCTTGCTCTCGGCATCGCCCTGATTAACAATCCCCGGATACTACTCCTGGATGAACCCACTACCGGTCTCGATCCTAATGCCCGGCGAGAGATTTGGGAGATCCTCAGGAACCTCCGGAAATCTTCCGATACCTCTATGATCCTCACCACCCACTACATGGAAGAGGCGGAACAGCTTTGCGAGCAGATTGTGATTATCTATGAAGGGAAGATAATGCGGGAAGGGACAATTGATCAACTGCTTGGAGAGAATCCGTCGGTGAAGACCCTTGATGACCTGTTTACTTTACTAACCGGGAGACGTTTGCATGATTGACCGGATTCACAATAACCAACTCTGGCAGCTCATACTTGCCAATATCCTGGAGAAGGTCAGGGAGCCGGGAGTTTTGTTCTGGGGAATCGGCTTCCCAATCCTGATGGCCATCGGACTGGGTCTGGCCTTTACCCGCAAACCGGAGATCGTCAGACACGTGGCACTGATCGCTGCCGACACCGGGAGCTATTCCATTATCCTGAAAGATGATAAACTGGGAAACACCACCTTCCGGTTGGAGAGAATGTCGTGGGAAGAGGCCATGGTTCAGCTCAAACGGGGGCATGTGAATGTGGCGGTAACCATTGGAGATAGTGGCTACAGGTACCATTTCGACCCGATGAACCCCGATGCCCAGCTGACCTATGTACGGCTGGCACCTGTTTTGAATCGAATCCCAGCTAGGGATCTGATACGGGATCCGGGATACGGGATACGCGATCCGGGATCTGAGATCCGGGATCCGGGATCTGGCATCCGGCATCCGGGGTACGAAGAGGATATGAGTTCGGTAACTGCCGCGGAAGTTGACGTTCTCACCGTCACTGGCACCCGCTACATTGATTTCCTGATCCCCGGGATGATAGCGATGGGAGTGATGTTCTCCTGCCTCTGGGGATTGGGATACGGGATCATCGACACCCGATCCAAGAAACTCCTCCGGCGGATGATTGCCACTCCCATGAAACGGTCAAA
>CAYUZX010000126.1:0-3875 GCA_964449285.1 uncultured Prolixibacteraceae bacterium | reverse complement strand
GTAGCGGGGGCAGGATTCGAACCTACGACCTTTGGGTTATGAGCCCAACGAGCTACCTCTGCTCCACCCCGCAATATATTTTTAAGTACCTTTGTCCTCAAATAGGGATGCAAATATAGCAAACATTCCAAATCCCTGCAAATTTCATTATAAATATGGCTCATAAAGCAGGATTTGTATCGATTATAGGGTATCCCAATGTAGGGAAATCTACTCTCATGAATGCACTGGTTGGAGAACGTCTGTCGATCATCACTCCCAAAGCCCAGACCACCCGGCACCGCATCATGGGAATCCTTAGTGGTGAGGATTTTCAGATCGTTTACTCAGACACCCCGGGAATCATTAAGCCACACTATATGCTGCACCGCTCAATGATGTCGGCTGTGATGGCCTCTATCTCCGATGCAGATGTCATCCTCCTGGTAACAGAGATTGACACTCCGTTCGACAATGAACAAATCCTGGAGAAACTCCGTGGCAGTGATATTCCTCTAATTGTGGTGATCAACAAAGTGGACTTGTCATCTGAAAAAGTCGTGAAACAAGCCATCGAGAAATGGGCGATGCAATTTCCTTCCGCCGAAATCGTACCTGTTTCAGCGTTGCATACATTCAACCTGGGAAAACTACTGGACTTGGTCATAGACAGGCTGCCTGAGGCTCCTGAATATTATCCGAAAGATGAACTTTCTGACCGCTCCCAACGCTTTTTTGTTTCGGAGATTATCCGGGAGAAGATTTTCATGCTTTTTGGTGAGGAGATTCCTTACTCCTGCGAGGTAATTATCGATGCCTTCAAAGAGGACGAAACTCTCGACAGGATTGAAGCGACAATCTATGTTTCGCGAGAGTCGCAAAAAGCGATTATCCTTGGCAAACAGGGAAAAGCGATAAAAAAACTGGGCATGGAAGCCCGCAAAGAGATTGAAACCTTTCTCGACAAACATATTTTCCTGGGATTAACCATCAAGGTTGAGAAAAACTGGCGGGAGAATGAACGTCTCCTAAAACGGTTTGGTTACATGACGGATAAGGAAGACTGATGACGACAGAGATTCGTCTGCTGAATGCCATTCCCACTTTTATTGTTAAATCTTTTCCATGATTCGCAAAAAAGACGTATCTTGCAAATAAACCGCCAAACCATGATGGGCGATAAATTTGACAACAGACACAATCTTATGAACTACCAGAGAATTACTCCCAAAGAGAAGCAAGAGAATGGCTCAACCAAAGATAAGTTCCCCGTTGTTCTTGATAACGGAAGAACAATCATATTTATCTCCGATAAAAAGAAAGAACAGGAGGTTATTGAAAGGTACAAAAACAGACTAAATCATTAGATTGACTCTCCCGTTTGCAAATCCAGCTTCTTCAATTCGCTGTGATTCGTTTCCCAATTCACGATTCTTCTTATCTTTGTCTCCATGAACCGCTGGCTGGCTATACTGATCCTGAGCTTTGGAACCGCAATTTTGGTGATCCATGCCGCTATACCCCACCATCACCACGAAGGGGTGGTCTGCTTTCATCATGATGCTGATAACAGCCATGCCCGGGAAGCCTCCCATCAACACGACCCGGTCAATTCATTCGATTTCAACTGCTCCCTGAAGCAGTTTTATGTGACACCTTCCGGTAAAAGGGAGATCACTACCCCTGTTTTTCAGGTTAACTGGAGCCACTCCTCTCCTTTCGGACTTCCAGTTTTCATGAATGCCCAACTTCCTCAAGAATCTATCCCGTTAAAATTACTTTCTTATCACTCCTTGCAAGTCTTCCCCGATCCGGTAATTCTCTCTTCCGGTCCGCGAGCTCCTCCTTCCGTTTAAACGGACCCCATTCTCATCTTAGCGAACTTCGTGTCTTAGCGCCTTAGCGGTGAAGACTTTGCACGCGAAGACGCAAAGGCGCAAAGAGCGCAAATTACATCGTAAACTAGTTGAAAATGAAATACGGAATTATTTTGCTGCTGGCCGGGATTCTGGCTGGCTGCCAGCCGAAACAAACGGATACCCACGAACACGAAGGCGAGTCAGGATCACATGAAGCAGCCTCCTCCCGTGTCACCCTCTTTGCCGACAGCCTGGAACTCTTCATGGAGTACGGACCCCTGGTCAAAGACGAGGAGGCCAGCTTCATGGCACATCTTACCATCCTGAACGAGGATTACCAGCCTTTGAAAGCGGCGGAAGTGGTTTTGTCCATCACCTGCAAAGGGAAAACAGATGTGATCCCCTTTGAACCACAAGAAGTCACCGGTATTTACCGGGCCACTTATTCCGCTGCAAATGAAGGGATTTCTCTGATTTCAGTGGAGACAGATTTCCACGGGAAACCGGTTGTGTTTATTCTGGATACAGTACTTGTTTACGGTTCTGATCACGCTGTTCCTCCGGCAGAAGAGGTTAAGGGAAACCTGATCACCTACACAAAAGAGCAGGCATGGAAGACCGATTTCTCAACCAAACCTGTGGTGCGCCGGCCTTTTAACCAGATCATCAAGACCAGCGGGCAGGTGCTGCCGGCGCGGGGTGATGAGATGATGGTACCCGCCACCGCATCGGGCATGGTGAAGTCGGGAAGCATCGACCTGCTTACAGGCATCCAGGTACAAAAGAATGAATGGCTCTTTACCATCATGCCAGGCGATTTGTCGGAGGACAACCTGCAGACACAGATCATGCTTGCCTCTACCAGTCTGGAGAAAGCCAGGGCTGACTTCAATCGGGCTGAAGAGCTCAACAAAGAAAGCATCATCTCCCGGAAGGAGTTTCTGGCAGCCCAAAATACGTTATCAGATGCCACTACACGATATGAGGCTCTATCCCGGAATGTCAGCCCGGAGGGAAAACAGATCTTCAGTCCCATCAACGGCTTTCTTAAAACGGTGTATGTCCATGAAGGAGACTATGTGACTGTTGGTCAACCCCTGGCAATGGTATCACAAAACCTACGGCTGGTACTGAAAGCCGATGTGTCGCCCCGGTACTCATCAGAGCTCCCGGGAGTGGTCTCGGCCAGCTTCAAGACCCTCTACAATAACGAAGTACACGACATCAAAGAACTGGGGGGAAAGTTGGTTTCATTCGGAAAAACGGCCGATAACTATACCTTTTATACACCCGTTTTTTTCGAATTTGATAACCGTGGGGAGATTATCCCTGGCTCATTTACCGAAGTTTACCTGAAATTGGCCGCCAATCCCCTGTCACATGTAATCCCGCTGACTTCCCTCATCGATGAATCAGGAACATTATATGTTTACGTTCAGATTGACGGAGAATTGTTTGAAAAGCGGGAGGTGAAAACCGGAGAAAACGATGGCCGAAATGTTGTCATCCTCAGTGGCGTCAGCGAAGGCGAACGGGTGGTGACAACTGGCGCCATTCAGGTAAAGATGGCTTCACTCTCATCATCCATTCCTCATGGACATGCACATTAACAAGAGGTAGCCATGGTAAACAGACTCATCAAAATAGCATTAGATAACCGGATTATCACCCTCTTTGCCGGTTTGATCCTCACCATTGCCGGAGCCATCACTGCCTGGCATATGGAGGTAGATGTCTTTCCCGACCTCACGGCGCCAACAGTCGTCGTCATGACGGAAGCTCCCGGGATGGCATCCGAAGAGGTGGAGCGGCTCGTAACGTTGCCCATCGAAACTTCTGTGAACGGAGCCACTAATGTACGCCGGGTTCGCTCATCCTCTACAACCGGATTCTCCGTGATCTGGGTCGAGTTCGACTGGGGAACCGACATCTACCGGGCCCGGCAAATTGTTACAGAGAAACTTACCGGCGTTTCCGAACGACTGCCCGAAGGGGTTGGAATCCCCACCCTGGGAGCCCAATCCTCGTTGCTGGCCG
>CAYUZX010000125.1:0-4038 GCA_964449285.1 uncultured Prolixibacteraceae bacterium | reverse complement strand
AACTGCTCCCTGATAGACTCCACCGCCTTATCCCCCTGAAGGAGTGCAGGGAAAAGAGTGATCTCAAACCGGTAGGAAATGTTATGCTGACGGATGACCTGGATAAAATCAAGGTATCCTTTGCTGGTCTCTGCTGAGATGACTGCAATGCGCAGCGGCAGGGAGGGAATCGGTCGTTGTTTATTCAGGTCAAATAGTTTATCACGATGCAACCAATCAATCGTCAGTTTCTTTACACGAGAAAGTTCTCCCAGCGTAAACGAAGGCTCAACGTCACTGATCCAGAGGGAGAAGCCATAAGAAGCATGAAAATTACAACGGGCAAGAAAGAGAATTTTCAGCCCTTCCCTGAAAGGCTCCCCTGTTACCGTTTCAAATTTCCCGCGGATCGCAGGGTAATCGTTTGCCCATATGATCCCACGCATCTGTGCCTGGGTTGTGCTACCCTCCTTTTCGACCAGATCGAGGTAAACATGGCCACTTCGCGGATAAATATTCAGCTTCGCTATCTCTGCCTGAACCCAAACCTGATCAGGGAAAGCATGATAAATAGCAAAACGAAGCCCTTCAGCTAGTCCCGACAGGGAATAAATCGTATCCTGCTCGTCTTGAAAATCCATTATCCTGAAAAAAATCAAAGTTCGAAATAATTTCAGAATTACCATAACTTTGATTTCATGTTTATTTATTCTAATTTTACTACATAAATTCATGATATCTCTATGATTAACCTGTCCGATAAAACAATTCTTCTTGTTGATGATGACAAGGATTTTTGTTTCCTCATCAAGATGATGCTAAAAAAAACCAACGTACAACTTCAGTTTGTATACAACGGTGAGGAGGCTATCCATTTTATGGATCAACAAACAAGTAATGGCATAGACCTGATCCTGCTCGACATCCAGATGCCCTTGATCAGCGGGTATACCCTTATAGATCTTTTTAAAAAGAAATATCCCAATATTCCAATTATGGCGGTTACCGCTTTTGGCATGATTGGGGAGCGTGAAAAATGCCTTGATGCCGGCTTTGACGAATATTTATCAAAGCCATTTGATGAGCATGACCTTATTTTTCAAATTGGTCGTTTACTTAATCCCCGAGCATGAAAGAGAATACGTTAACGAATACCCGGAAAGAACTGACTGAAACCAGGCGCATGTTGCAGACATTGATCAGCAACCTGAACGGAATGGTATACCGATGCCAAAGCAACCGCGACTGGGCGATGGAATATATTAGCGATGGCTGCTTTGGAATCACTGGATACCTCCCTGAAGAATTGATTAACAACAAAAAGCTCTCTTTCAACGATGTCATTCATGAAGATGACAGGGAGAGAATCTGGTCAGAAGTTATGGAAAAGATCAGTGAAGATAAACCATTCACCTTGAGCTACCGGATTGTAACAGCCGATAAAAAGGTAAAATGGGTAAAAGAACAGGGAGTAGGAATCCGAAATTCAGAGAATAATTCAATTCTCCTTGAAGGATTCATTACTGATGCTACTTCTGAAAAACGTAACCGACTAGTCAGGGAGGTTGTATTTGAAATATCCAAATCCAGTTACGAAACAGAATCTCTCGATGAATTACTCTCTATCGTTCACACACACCTCGGCAAAATCATTGATACCACCAATTTTTTTGTAGCCTTATATAACAAGGAGACCGACTCCATCACACTTCCCTACCATGTAGACTTCAAAGATAAGTTTGCCTCTTTCCCGGCAGGGAAATCGATGACAGGCCATGTGATCCATTCAGAAAAGCCTGTTCTCGCTACCGAAAAAGAGATTTCCAGACTTGTGGAAGAGGGTGTTATTGACATCATCGGAACGCCAGCCAAGGTGTGGCTGGGAGTTCCTCTAATTGTTAAACATAAAGTGATTGGTGCGATCGCGGTTCAAAACTATACTGACCCTAACTGTTTTACCGAGAGTGACCTTTCATTGATGATGTTCGTTGCCGACCAGGTAGCCGGCCTGATCATGCGGAAAAACACCGAAGATAATCTACGGAAAGAACAGGCTTACCTTGATCAGTTATATCAGAGTTCTTCGGAATCAATCGTCATGATTGATAACAAAAGCATTGTTAAATCTATCAATAAAGAGTTCAGCCACCTTTTTGGGTATGAGGAGTCAGAAATTCTGGGAAAGAACATTGATGAAATGATTGTTCCCAGGTATTTGAGCGACGAAGGAGTACGCAACACCAACCGAGCCCTCACGAATGAACGGGTGGAAATGGAGTCTGTCCGCCAGCATAAAAATGGAATATTAATCGATGTATCCATTCTTGTGACCCCCATCTTCATTGAAGGGGCTATTGCTGGCGCCTATGGAATTTATCGGGACATTACAGACCGAAAGCGTATCGAAAAGAGCCTGATAATTGCCAAAGAGAAGGCTGAGGAGTCGGACCGGCTGAAATCGGCTTTTCTTTCTAATATGTCCCATGAAATCCGGACACCGATGAATGCAATCCTCGGATTCTCAAGTCTCCTGTCTGATCCCGGAACCACAGAAGAGGAGAAAACTGAATACATCGACATCATCAAGGAGCGTGGCAATGACCTGATGCGAATCATCAGCGACATCATCGATGTTGCCAAAATTGAGTCAGGTCAGTTAAAGATCAACATAAAAGATTGCAAAGTTAACAGATTGCTGGAGGACATCTATACCATTTTCAAACAGGTCAAACTGAAACATGAGAAGCATAACGTTGAGCTTATCATCTCTCTTCAGAATTCAGATCCCGAATTTACCATCCTTACAGACCCTCAGCGACTTCGTCAGGTCATTACCAACCTCGTTGAGAACGCGTTGAAGTTTACTGAGAGAGGAGAGATTGAGTTCGGGTATGTTATCACGGAAGATTTTGGCATAGGGAAGTCCATTGAATTCTATATCCAGGATTCTGGAATCGGCATCCCCGAAGAGATGCATAAAATTATCTTTGAACGATTCAGGCAGGTAGATGACTCCCATACCCGAAAATATGGGGGAACCGGGTTAGGCTTGACGATATGTAAAAACCTGACACACCTGATGGGTGGAGAACTAACCCTAAAATCGGAAGTTGGAAAAGGAACCAGGTTTATAATAACCCTTCCGATGTGGACAATAAGCTCACCCATAGAAGAACCTGCTGAGGATAAGTCGGAAACAAAACCACGGGACTGGAAAGAAAAGGTCATTCTGATCGCAGAAGATGAAGAGTCCAATTACACCTTCCTCGAACATGTACTTAAGCGGACCGGTGTCAGGCTGTTATGGGCGCAAAATGGAAAGGAGGCTGTAAACCTGGCTCAAACCGAAAAGGTGGACCTGATACTGATGGATATCCGAATGCCAGGCATGGATGGGTATGAGGCGACTGAAATCATCAAAAAAGAGAATAAATCCCTCCCGATAATTGCGCAAACAGCTTACGCTCTAAAGGGAGAAAAAGAGCTGAGCATCAGCTCCGGATGTGATGACTATATTTCGAAACCAATTGATATAACTGAACTGATGGGTGTGTTATCAAAACATATGAAATGACAAGACCTGCAACAATACTGCTGGTAGAAGATCAACGTTTGGATATCGAGCTTACTCTGGATGCCTTCAGGGAAGCAAGACTGGCTAATAGCATCCGGGTCGCGACTACCGGAGAAGAGGCGCTGGATTACATGTTCGGAAATGGTGAGTTTTCTGACCGAAAATCTCACCCTCTGCCAGACCTGATCCTTCTCGACCTGAAGATGCCAGGGATCGATGGGTTTGAAGTTCTGAAACAGCTGAAGGGGACTGAAAAACTAAAACGGATTCCTGTCATCATCCTTACATCGTCAAAAGAGGAGGGCGACCGTGTTGCATCCTATGATTTGGGCGCAAACAGCTATCTTATAAAGCCGGTTTCATTTGACGGATTCCTTCATACCGTGAAGGAGATTGGAGAGTACTGGGTAGTTCTCAATGTGAAACCACCACGTGAGACGTGAGACGTGAGACGTGAGACGTGAGAGGTAAGATTATGAAAAAGC
>CAYUZX010000124.1:0-4155 GCA_964449285.1 uncultured Prolixibacteraceae bacterium | reverse complement strand
GGCGAAAGCATCGTCAATTGAAAGGGTGTAAAATTAATAGTATGATTATTGAGTATACCATTATTATTTTAGCCGGCGTACTTGTCGGCTTTATCAACACCCTTGCTGGAGGAGGTTCTGTGATCTCACTGTCGTTGTTGCTGATCCTCGGGCTGCCGGCCACTATTGCCAACGGGACCAACCGCATGAGTGTCTTTTTCCAGACCTCTTCATCGGTGACCACCTTCTGGCGAAAAAATATGTTTACCACCCGGAAGATCTGGTGGCTCATCCTGCCAGCTACAGTAGGATCGATTGCCGGAGCCTTGTTAGCTACGGGAGTCAAATCAGAAGCCCTGGAGATTGCCATGGTGATCGTCATGGCTTTCATGCTTGTCTTTATCTTCCTGAAACCTGAACGGTGGATGAAGGAGAATACTGCTTTCCTGGAGAAAAAGATCCGATGGTGGCAAGTGCTTTTATTCTTCGTTGTTGGCTGTTATGCCGGGTTCCTTCAGGTAGGTGTTGGCTATTTTCTGTTGATGTCTTTGGTTCTGGGAGTTGGTTTCGAGCTGGTGAAGGCCAACGCCGTCAAGAACCTGGTCATCCTTTTTTCCGCTGCTGTTTCGCTGGTAATCTTTATCCTCAGTGACCAGGTGTATTACCTTTATGGTATATTGTTATCGATCGGCAGCATTGCCGGAGCCTATATTGCCAGCATGATGGCCATCAGGAAGGGTGGTAGGTTCATCCGTTGGGTGATTGTTGCCTCCGTGATTCTGGCAGCTATGAAGGTGACAGGGATGGTGGATTTTAAAGAGATTTTTCAAAGCTTGTTAAAGTAAAGGATATGAAAAAGGAACAACTGATCCCGGATGCCGGATGCCGGATGCCGGATGTCAGGTGCGCGAAAAGCAACTTGCCAACTGCCAACTGCCAACCGCCACCTGCTCTGCGAGGTATGCAAGTCATATTTTTCCTGATGTTTCAGCTTTTTTTCAGCTCACCAACCTTTTGCCAGGATGTACCGGCATCCGGGATCCGGCATCCGGCATCCGGCATCCAGGGTCAAGCATCCGGCATTGTCATTGCGAGCGAAGCGAATCAACAGCATCCGGGCAAGTGGGTCCTGGTCATCCATGGCGGTGCAGGTGGCCCTCCACAGGGGTCGATGCCGGAGGAGAGGGAACAACAATACAAGGATAAGCTCTCTGAAGCCCTTGCTGTGGGGACGGCCATCCTGGCGAAAGGAGGCCGCAGCATCGATGCCGTTGAAGCGGTGGTAATGTTCATGGAGGATTGCCCTCTTTTCAATGCCGGGAAAGGGGCAGTATACAACGATGAAGGAGTTGCTGAGATGGATGCCTCTATCATGGATGGAAGCTCATTGATGGCAGGGGCTGTTACAGGTGTCACGGTTATCAGGCATCCGGTATCTGCCGCCCGGTTGGTGATGACCAATACCCGGCACGTATTGCTTATGGGTGCCGGGGCTGAGCTTTTTGCAAAAGACCAGGGACTGGAACTCATGGATCCCTCCTATTTTCAGACTCCGGCCCGCACGGAGCAGTATGAGCGGATGAAAGCGAATCAACAGGAAAAAGAGCTAAAGAAAGAGGAGATCAACCGGGACAAGAGTAAGGTCAGGATCCAGGAGAAGAAACCGGAGCGCCCCGATACCGTGATAAAGGTTGACGACAAAACCAAAGGTACTGTTGGCGCCGTGGCCCTGGATAATATGGGCAACATGGCAGCTGCTACCTCCACCGGCGGATTGATGATGAAAATGAAGGGCCGGATCGGCGACACCCCGATCATTGGCGCCGGAACCTATGCCAATAATGCTACCTGCGCGGTCTCATGTACAGGCACCGGTGAGTATTTCATGCGGAATGTGATCGCTTATGATGTCTCAGCGTTGATGGAATATCGCGACTGGTCGCTCGGGCAGGCTGCCGGATTTCTGATTAATGAAAAGCTTAAATCACAAGGTGGCGGTGGCGGATTGATTGCCGTGGATAAAGATGGAAATATTGCAATGCCATTCAATACCAATGCCATGTTCCGGGGTTATGCGAAAGCGAAAGAGGGGAGCGTGGTTGAAATTTACTAAAGGGGGTTTGGGGCAAAAAAGACTGTATGACACAATTTCTTGCAATCTTCAGCCACTTTGACTACCTGCCTCTCCTGGTAGTCGCAGCAGTAGCCTGGTTAACGCCATTGCTGATGTCGTTGTTGCGCCTTCGCAGGATTCCCACGGTAATCATGGAGATCGTGATCGGTTTTGTGATTGGGAAATTCCTGTTTGCCTATTTTACTCCGGAGAGTACTGATATTCTTGATTTCCTTGCTTTCACTGGGTTCATGTTCCTGATGTTTCTGAGCGGGCTGGAGATTGACGTGGATCAGATCGTGGCATCCCTACCAAGGCGACGCCTTACCATGGCCCGGTATCTGAGTAACCCATTCCTGGTAGGCTTCTCCATTTTTATTCTTACTGTTACACTATCATATGGTGGTTCAATGGTGATGAGTCACTACATCCCCATGCAGAACACCTTCTATTTTGCCTTGATCATGATCACAACATCGGTTGGGATCATCATCCCTGTGTTAAAAGAGCGGGGCGAGATCAGTAGCCGATTCGGGCAGATGATCGTCCTGGCAGCTGTGATAGCCGATATCCTAAGCATTATCCTTTTCTCATTCACCGCGTTTATCCTGAAGAACGGCTTCCAGCCGGAGATCCTCCTGATCCTGGGAATTTTTCTCCTCTTCTTCATCTTTTATTCCACCGGCATCCTGCTGAAGCGAATCCCCCTGATCAAGAAACTGATCTTCCAGCTCTCGGAAGCCGCTTCACAAATTACGGTTCGCGGAACGATGCTGATGCTACTGATTTTCATTGTTCTTGCCCAATTCATCGGCCGGGAGGTGATGTTGCTTGGAGCCTTCCTTGGAGGCCTATTGCTCTCGGTATATACCCATAAATCCAGGTCTCTCCTGCTTTTAAAACTCGATGGGATGGGGTACGGCTTTTTCATTCCTGTCTTTTTCATTATGGTCGGCATCCGGTTTGATCCAACTGTACTGGCAGGTCTGGAACGGTCCTTGTTCCTGTTTCTGGCTCTTTTCCTTGTCACCCTCTATGCTGTGAAGGTCCTCCCATCTTTGATCTGGGCCCGCCTTTTCGGAATTCGCAGAGCCCTTGCGGGAGGATTTCTTATCTCCTCGCGCCTTAGCCTGATCATCGCAGCATCTGCTATCGGGCTGCAAATGGGTCTTATCTCCCAGGAGATCAATGCAGCAGTGATCCTGATGGCAATCATCACCTGCATCTTTTCCCCTATCCTGTATAATCAGATAAGCCCGAAAGCCCTGTTACCGGCCGACAAGCTGATCATCGTGGGAGGCAGCAGCTCAGCAGTCCTGCTGGCACGGAGGTTCAAGATGCACAGTCGCGAAACGGTCATCATTGAGAGAGAACTGAAGAGATTTCGCGACATTGAAGAGAAAGGCCTACACGCGTTTCACGCCGATGGGAAGGATCCGGAGGTTTATATCAAACTGAAACTTATACCGTCAAACTACGTCATTGTACTCACTGAATCTGAAGGGGAGAACATGCGCATTTGCGAGCTGTTGCGAAATCACTTTGCACACAACCGGATCATAGCTGTTGCACCGTCACGCACGATAGAGCAGACCTATCATCGGATGGGTGTGGAGACGATCGACCTGCTCCGGACTGTCGTAACCACGATTGAAAACCTGATCCTCCGCCCTACAACCTACCATACCCTTGTTGAAACCTTCGAAAGTTTCAGCGTGGAGGAGATCGAAGTCACGAATACCTCATGTGACGGTCTTCAGGTCAAAGAAATTCCCTTCCACCATGATGGCTCCCTGATGCTGGTCAAGCGAAAGAACTCCATCTACGTACCTCATGGCGAGACCCAGCTTCGCCTTGGTGATACCGTGATTGTTCTCGGCACCGAATCGGCGCTGGACCAGATCCGGGGGAAACTGGGGTGATAACGAAGCAACCTCCGGCTATTTAACCTCTTCCACCTTCCCAAAGCCGATCTTCTCCAACGGCTTCAGTTGGGTTTTGGCATCACCGCCAATGACATAGAACATCCGTTCAGGGACAATATACTTATCAGCCAGCTCCTT
>CAYUZX010000123.1:0-4176 GCA_964449285.1 uncultured Prolixibacteraceae bacterium | reverse complement strand
TATTTTTTGCCCCCCCTTCCGGGATAAACCCATCAAGCTGGCAAACCAGGTTAGAAAGATGAATGGCATCGTAGTAATCACATCCTGAAGGAAGTGAGATCAATGTGACACACTCATCCAGGGGTGCGTCAAACCAGAGGGCGCAGAGTGTATCCGAAGGGACTGTCACAAGGAGTGGAATATGGTTGTCGGAGCAAACACGTGCAAAAGCCCTGGCGGTGTTGCCGGCTGAAGCCACCACAAGGGTTTGATGCTGTTCAGGCCTGAGACGTGCACAAACCGAATAAGCCTCTGTCTCTTTGAATGAACAGGTCCTCATCAAGGCTCCACGATCGGGCCAGTATCCGCTATAGGTAATATACAATTGATTCAGTCCTAGCCTGTTGGCCAACTTTTCGCTTTTAAACGTTACAGGAGCTGAAGAACCCTCCAGAATCTTATGAAGTGGAAGCCAATCCCCGAATTTATAGATGCCATAGCGGTCATCATTCAGCTTAAGCTGTACCTTCTTATAAACGCTTGACAGCAGGGAAGGCTTTGGCTCACCTGCTGCTTCAAGGATCCATCCTTTATCCTCAAAGGATTTTCCGGTAACAAGAGATGAAAGATGGTATTGGGTTGGGAGATGGAGTGTCTTCATTCGTCGTACCTGGTTTGTTACCTGGCAAAAATAAGGAAAATGAGAGGAAAACGGTACTTTTGTGAAATTAGGGTGATGAAGGGACGTGGTGATGGATGTGATGAAGTGATAGTAATCTTTGTGCAATGAATGGCAATGGATGACAATAAGTCAAATGGGATTGTAAAAAACAGGGCGTTACGCCTTTTGCTTCTGGTATGTGGTTGGGTACTGGTTGGCCTGGCGGCACTGGGGGTGGTTCTGCCACTCATTCCCACAACCCCTTTCCTGCTTGTTGCAGCTGCTTGTTTTTACAGAAGCTCAAACCGTTTCTACAACTGGCTAATGACGAACAAGCTGTTCGGGAAATACATCCGTGATTTCACCAACAAAAAAGGGATTCCATTAAAGGTAAAACTGGGGGCTCTCCTTTTTTTATGGACATCTCTTCTGGTATCCGCTTTTGTATTCGTCTCTATCCTTTGGGTTCAGATTTTACTGATAGGAATCGGATTTGGTGTCTCTATCCACATCCTCCTGATCAAAACCAAGCGATGAATTGACCACGAAAATTGGACTATCGGGGAATTTTTATTATTTTTACACATTCTAAGTTAAATCAGTAATCCCATGAAAACAAGTAAAATAATTCTCACTCTTTCATTCCTTTGCGCGATACTTTTCGCCTCTGCCCAGGATCAGGCAGCCCTGCAGATGGAGGCCGAGACGATAGCGCAAAAAGCGATTTGTGTACTTCATGGAACTTCCGGAAATGACATCTCTGGCATCATTACTTTCACAACGAGCTCTTCAGGCGTTCTCGTTGAGGCAGATGTCTACGGACTTACTCCTGGGAAGCATGGATTTCACATCCACGAATTCGGGGATTGTTCGGCTGCTGACGGCTCCTCTGCGGGAGGCCATTTCAACCCTGAGCATATGAAGCACGGAGGGCCACAGAATGTTGTTCGTCATGAAGGAGACCTGGGAAACCTTGAGGCTGATCAGACAGGAAGAGCACGGATGAGTAATCTTGACCCGGCTATCTCTCTCAGCGGACCTCACACTATCATTGGTTACTCGGTGGTTATACACGCTCAGGAAGATGACCTCATATCCCAACCCACGGGAAACGCGGGCGCACGCGTGGCGTGTGGGGTGATCGGAATAGCGAAGTGAGGGAAGAAGGAAGAAGAAGAAGAATAAAAATTAAACAACATACGATGAATGCACAGGAATTGATCCTCGATATCCGTAGCTTTTGCGAATCCCATGCCGATCCGGCGATTGTTCATAAGTATGCCCGATATTTTAAAGAAGGATATGATGCTTATGGCCTTCCCAGTGGTGAGTTCATGGCCAAAGTCAAGGAACTGCTGGCATCCAAAACCCTCACGATGGATACAGTAGTCGAAGCCAGTTACGGACTGATGAAATCGGAGAAATATGAAGAACCCAGTTTTGCCATGCAGCTGTTAAAAGGCTTCTCAAAGCAATTCTCGAAAGATACGTTCAAGGTGATTGAACGATGGTTCCCCATCGGTATACGAAATTGGGCCCATACCGATGGCCTGTGTAGCGAACTGCTCTCCCCCATGCTCCAGAAGCAGATCATCACCATGAAGGATTTTTCAGGTTGGCGGAAGTCGAAATTCCGGTTCCAGCGCAGGGCCGTACCGGTAGCTTTGATCAAATCTGTGAAAAAGAGTCCCGATGTTAATCCCTACCTCGACTTTCTGAATCCCATGATGATGGACACCGAGCGTGTCGTTCACCAAGGGCTCGGCTGGTTTCTTCGCGAGGCCTGGAAAGTGCATCCCGCACCTGTCGAAATCTTCCTTCTGAAGTGGAAAAATGACGCTGCCCGTTTGATCTTTCAGTATGCGACGGAGAAGATGACGAAAGAGGAGCGGGTTAGGTATAAACGTGAGACGTGAGACGTGAGACGTAGGAAAATTACTTTCGTACTTCTAACTTCGAACTTCCAGTTCTGAATTCTGGTTTCTGACTTCTGACTTATTTCTTAATGCACATTGTCCGGAAGTACTTTTTCCCGTTCCGTTCAGTCCGTTCCACACCATGGATATCGCTTTCATAACCCGGGAATGTGTTCTCAAAATCCTGGCGCAGTTTCAGGTAATCCCAGATCGGGCTGGCTTTGTCGTTCATCTTCTCACCCCCCATCATGATAGGTATTCCAGGAGGATAAGGGACAATCATAACAGCCGGTATCCGGCCCATCATCTTATCCAGATCAACAAATTCCACATTCTTCTTCACCACGGCATGGTAGGCATCGGCCGGCTTCATAGCCTGGTCGGGGATCACCTGGAAGGCTTCCTGCATGCGGTCAAGCATCCGGTGCTCCCGGGTATACCTGTGAACAGCATTGGCATGGTCCTTCAAACCCACTTTGCTGTAATGTTCAGGCCAGGCGGCAACCATCTCCGGGAAGATCTCTGCCATCGGAGCATTCCGGTCATAGGCCTCCTTAAATTTTAACAGTTCTGCGAAGAGCGTTCCCTGTTTCCCCCGGGTAGTCCCTAATGAATTCAGGAGGAGGAAGGAATAGTAATCGGTCTTTTCGCAAACGATCCCTTTGTCAATCAGGTAATTCGTGACTAAGGAGGCCGGAATTCCCTCCTCTGTCATCTCCCCTTCATCATTGATGCCAGGGGTGGTGAATGTCAGCTTGATAGGATCAAGCATGGCATAGTCATCCTCGATATCCTTGAATCCATGCCAGGGGTTCTCTTTGCTCATAACCCAGGCCGACTGGGTGCTGGCCAATATTTTAGCAGGAACATCTTCAAAATTTACCCATTCACCATCAATCTCAACCTGCTTAGGCTGCCACATGCCAAAAAACCAATCGTTTTCATTCTTCTTTTGCAAATCCCTAAGGATGGTTACCATTTTCTTTCTCAAATGAATGGCTTCAATAATGGTGTCATTCAACATGATCTCCCCGTTGTCGTCCATCATCTTTGTAGCCACGTCGAGGGAGGCAACCATACTGTACTGGGGCGATGTTGAACCATGCATCATATACGATTCGTTAAACATATCGGGGTCGACTTTTTCATTGCTGCCATTCCGTATATGCAACATTGATGCCTGCGAAAATGCCGTCAGCAGTTTGTGTGTCGACTGGGAGACGAAAATCGGCGGATGTTCCTTGTTCAAATCGTCATCAGCCATGCCAAAGTGGTTCGTATAGATGGGGTGAAACCGGGCATAGGCATACCACGCTTCATCAAAATGGAGGTTCTCGACACTCCGGGTCAACTGTTTTTTGATCTGTATAACGTTATAACAAACCCCATCGTAGGTTGAGTTGGTCAGTGCTGACATTTTCGGAGTTTCACCTTTCCTGTCGGTGGTGATGAGGGCGGATGCCTTGATTTTACTCTTGATGGATTCGGGCGAAAATTCAGAGAGCCTCACCGGTCCGATGATCCCTCTCATGTTGCGCCGGGGAATCATGTAGACCGGGATAGCCTCGGTAATCACCATGGCATAATTGAGTGATTTGTGGCAGTTCCTGTCGACAAAGG
>CAYUZX010000122.1:0-4334 GCA_964449285.1 uncultured Prolixibacteraceae bacterium | reverse complement strand
GCAACAATAGCCTTTTCAGCTTGGAAGGTTTAGGCAATATAGAACCACAATCGATAAGTGACTTATATATTTACAACAATAGTCTACTTTCTTCTTGTGTAGTACAGAGTATTTGCGATTATCTTGTAAGTCCTAATGGAAATGTAATGATTGAAAACAACGCACCCGGCTGCAACAGTCTGGAAGAAGTTCAGGAAGCATGTGAAACCCTGGCTATACCGTCAGTTGATGCACAGGCTGTTACATTGTTTTACCCAAACCCGGCAGAATCGTTTATATTTGTGAAGGGAACCAGTCAATCAGTTGTTCAGCAGGTGTCGATCTACAACCAGATGGGTCAACGAGTTTTACAAAAAGAAGAGGCAGCAGGCCCGGTTGATGTTTCCAGGCTTCTTCCGGGGATGTACGTTATAGAGATCTTCTCTGGCGAACTCCGGACCAGGGAAAAACTGATCATTCAATAAGGGAAAGCCGATTATTCGTATGAATCTGAAAATCTGATATCATGACTGATCCCCGGGAAAACTCAGAAAAAAGGAGGGCAACCATCCTGGTTACGGCACTCGATGGCCTGACCAACCTCCCCGAAGAATCTTCATCTGAAAGTATCACCCAACTCCTTAGCCGTTGCATGGAGAGCATGGAGCAGGTGGTTAGGCTGTTCAGCGGGGAGATCCTCCGGTTTGACGGTGAACGGATGGTAGCCTTCTTCGGAATCCCGGATCCCCAGGAAAATTTCGCTGTAAGAGCGCTGCAGGCCTCCCTGGAGATGAAAAGCAGGCTGGAAGTGTTGATTGCTGATAAAGAGATCCCTGAATACATTGGTCTTCGGTCGGGTATTTCCACTGGGGAGGTGATTTACAGTATGATGGGATCGGGTAAAACAGAGCGCCATACAGTGATCGGCAATGTTGTGGATCTGGCATCGCGCATCCAGGATTTTGCCGAACCCGGACAGATCCTGATCGGCCCGGAGACCCACAGGCTGGTGCTTGATCACTTCGACATCAGGCCGATGGAACCGGTTCCCGTGAAAGGACAGAAAAAGCCGGTCCAGGTATACAACGTTCTTGCACGGAGAGAGGAGCAAGTGGCCGCCAGTCCCGAAGCCGCCCGTATGATCAGCTCACCCATTGTGGGGCGAGAGAAGGAGATGGAACTGCTGCAGACCAAAGTGATGCAGCTTATCGTGAACGGGAAGGGATGTGTTGTAACGATCACCGGTGAGGCTGGCGTGGGGAAATCCCGCCTGATGGCCGAATTTAAAAAACAGGAGGCCATCGGGCAGGTCGCCTTCCTGGAAGGAAAAGGGATCTCGTTTGGCGGGAACCTGAGTTTTCACCCCATCACGCAGGTGATCCGTTCGTGGGCAGGTATCCATGAAGACGATCCCCCCAATACAGCCCTGGAAAAACTGGCTTCCAATATTGAACGGGTCTATCCGGATGGGGCTGAGGAGGCTTTCCCGTTCATCGCAACCATGATGGGTTATCCCCTCACAGGGGAGGCGCAGGAACGCGTGAAAGGGATTGAAGGGGAGTCGCTGGAAAAGCTGATCCTGAAGAACCTCCGTGAGCTGCTCGGTGAGGCGGTAAGGCGGCGTCCGGGATTCATCGTGATCGAGGACCTCCACTGGGCCGACCTCTCCACCATTCATGCCCTGGAATTCCTCGTAAAACTGGTCCGCAACCACCGGCTGGTCTTTGTCTTCATCTTCCGTCCCGGATATGAAAAGACTGGCGAGCATATGCAGAAATTCATTTCTGAAAACATTCCGGAACAATTTATTCCTATTGAGATCATTAACCTGGATCAAAACCATTCAGCCGAATTGATTGACAACCTTTTGGGCCAGTTGGAACTCCCACAGGATGTTGAAACCCTTATTCAGGAGAGATCCCGGGGAAACCCCTTTTTCATTGAAGAGATCCTGCGGTCATTCATCGACCAGGGGATCATCCGGCACAAGGATAAAGGGTTTGAGGTAACCGATAAGATACGCTATGCCAATATTCCGGAGACCATCAACGAGGTCCTGCTTTCGCGGATCGACCGGCTGGACGAAAAGACCCGCAACCTCCTGAAAATGGCTTCAGTGATCGGACGGAATTTCTACTACAAGGTGCTGGAAGAGGCTGCCGATACGATTGGAGAACTGGATGATAAACTCGGGTACCTGAAGGATATGCAGTTCATCAACGAAGGAGGCACCAGCGATGAGGTTGAGTATCTTTTTAAGCACGCCCTCGCTCAGCAGGCTACCTATGAATCGATCATGCAGAAGAAACGGCAGGAGATGCACCTGAAAATTGCCCGTTCGATCGAGAAAGTATTTGCCTCCAAGATCCACGAATATTACGGTGTGCTGGCCCTGCACTATGGAAAGGCGGAGGTTCCGGAGAAACAGGAGGAGTACCTGGTGAAGGCAGGCGAGCAATCTCTCCTGTCGGGCGCCTCGTCTGAGGCCATCAACTACTTTAAAGAGGCTCTGGAGATCTATCTGAATATCCACAAAGATAATGCCGATGCCGAAATGGTGATTCACCTGAAGGAGAAGATCGGAATGGCTTTGGAGACCAAAGGGGATAACATAG
The DNA here is from genome assembly GCA_964449285.1 of uncultured Prolixibacteraceae bacterium. Lineage (GTDB taxonomy): Bacteria > Bacteroidota > Bacteroidia > Bacteroidales > FEN-979 > QYOJ01. The sequence continues at coordinate 1,740 of CAYUZX010000122.1, read as the reverse complement.
AAGCAGTAGATTATTTTGACCAGGTATTGGAGTTTTATGGGTTTAACATCCCCAAACGTAAGTTTGTTGCAATGATGGGTGTTGGATTTTATTTTATCTGGTTCCCGGTTGTCCTCAGGCACCCCTGGTTGATGATCAACAAAACTCCGGATGAAAGGATACAACGTATTGCAAGACTTGTTATTTACAAAGGAGAAGCCCTGGCAACCATTAATCCGACGCGCTATTTTATGGATTCAATCTATGCATTGAAACTTTTCCTTGTATATAATCTTAACCGGATTGAGACAACAACGGGTATTTTGTCAGCCGCAAGTACGTTTTATACATGGACCGGCCTCTCTTTGAAAACCGGAGGGTTAATGCTGGAGGAGGCTTTTCGGACGATGTATGGGAAAGATAATTCGTTCGAGTGTACCTATCGGTTTGCGAAAAGAATGTATGACTATTTTGCTGGTAAATGGACTGATGATAATGATCTGGAAGAGTTCTACCAAAAGGCCATCAGGGCAGGATCTGTCTGGGATATCGTTATTTATCTGCTCTATTCGGGATTGATATTCGTTGATAAAGGCCAGGGGAAAAAAGCAATCAAGCTAGCGGAAAAGCTGAACGAACTCTCCGACAATTTTGAGAACAGTCACGCGCGTGCGCAAGCCCACCGTCTATTAGTAATTAACTCTTTAAAAAACAGGCTGATAGAAAATGGGTTGAGGGAGGCAGAAGAGGGAATCCGGTTTACGACAAAGACCGGACATTTGGCTATGCTGCTTGTGATTTATTGTGAAAAATCGAGATTGCATACCCTTCTGGGAGAGTTTGACAAGGCGCGGCAAGCGCTGAAGGAAGCGGAGGCCCTTGTCAAAGAACGGAAGATCATGAAAATATACTATTCAGGGTATCTGCTTGCAGCCTGTTCTCTTGACTATGCCGAGCTTTTTGCTTCAACAGAAAACAGGAAGCACCATCTGCGATCCCTTCTGAAACGAACCGGAACCCTGATCAGGGTGTCAAAGACACTCCACTCAAACCGGGTTGAAGGGTACCGGTTGAGAGCGCTGGTTTTCTGGCATCTGAACAGACAGCGGAAAGCAATAAAGAATTTTAGTAAGTCGCTGGAGGTCGCTGAGACATATGGCACGCGCCCCGAACTTGCACGTACCTGTTTTGAACTGGGAAAGTGCCTGAAGGATCCAAAAAGCAAACACAACCGCCTGGGATCAAAAAACGGATCCGAATACCTCCTCATGGCCAAATCCCTTTTCCAGGAACTGGAACTGAAATGGGATATGGAACAATATGAGAGGTATATGGGAATCTAACTTTCTTTGTACTTTAGCAAGCACAACCGCATTACACAATGGATAAACGAGAAACAATTCGCCTGATCATTGATTTTTGGCATCGGACCATGATGCATCATGCCATCTGGTACAGCGAGGTGATCCATCAGTACGGCAGGGAAAAAGCCTGGGAAATCTTGCAGGTGGCCTATGAGAAAAGCCGGGATATTCAGTTAAAAAGATTAGCGAAGGTGATGGATTTTGACATGGACAACGGTATCCCGAAACCGCTTCTGGAGTTGCCGGAAGGGAAACTGGAGGAGATGAAAGAGGCAGTAGCGGCGAACTGGCTGGCAAACGACGGTGTCTGGTTTCAGGCAGTGGAATTCTCCAGGGGGATGTTTGATGCCAAACGTTGCAACGACTCCAGCTGGGCCCAGTTTTCTCCTTTTGAAGC
>CAYUZX010000121.1:0-4442 GCA_964449285.1 uncultured Prolixibacteraceae bacterium | reverse complement strand
ACCCCCTCGTCTCATCCACATACCGGTCGTAATGTGCTCCGGTACCGGGTCCTGAAAATCCCGTTTCCACTTTTCTGATCTTTCCTTTTTTATCAATGAAGATCGTGGTAGGATAGGCCATAATGCCTTCGAAGGGATAGAGGACAGCCCGGATCGACTCGCGGCCGCGTGGGCCTGCATAGATTAGTGGATAGCCCACGCCGGTTTGTTCAGCGAATCTTCTCATTTTGGGCACGGATGCCTCAAACGTTTTATCCTCAAAACTGAGAGCGATGATCTCCAACCCCTGGTCTTTATACTCAGAGTAGATATCGCGGTAAAAAACCGCTTCATCAAGGCAGTTAGGGCACCAGGTGCCAACCGCTTGCACAATCACCACCTTTCCCTTATATCTGGCATCTGTTAACGAAATGGTATCGCCATTTATATCCGGGAAAGAAAAATTGAATGATCCGGCATCCGGTTTTAATTTGATCAGGAGTTCTCCTCGTGGGATCGACGCCTCTTCATCCCGTACCGCCCGCCAGTGGGATTTCCAGCCCGGGCTGCCCATAAACCTTCCGTTTTCCAGGTGGCCTTCGGGTGAGATCCCGGCAGTGAAGATCAACGTATGCGCCCCGTCGATGCCGGAAAGCATGAATCGGCTCCCGGAGACCTTCCCCTCCAGGAAACGGTAATCGCCGGTAGGGTTTAGAATGGTTCCTGTGACCCTGCTTCCCTCCTGCTGAAACTCTCCAACCATGACACTGGAATCGGGGGTTTCCGGATTTTCAATGAAACGCCAACGACCCGTTACATCCGCAATGGGTTCATCATCATACCACGGAAAACGCTCTTCCACGCCCGGAACAGCATAAAAAGCATACGACGTACCGGTTTCAATGCCTTTCGGGTAGTAGCGGCCAACCAGGGAGTCGTGACGGAATTCGGCTGCAATCTCACTCGAAAAGACTGGAAACTTCATGTAAACCGAATCACCAACCCGGTCGATCTCTGTGATGAAGATGGTCTCATCAGCATTGAGCACGTACATCACTTCTATCTCTATATTTTTTTCATAGACCATATTGAACGGCAGGTCCATGTCGGGCACTGCACTGTCAATCCGGATCACCCCCAGCCATGGACCCTGGGGGAGGTTTTTCTGAAAGTCGAGGCAGCCGGTGAGGAGAAGAGCTGCCAGGAGTGAGAGGGATAGGAGGTTTTTCATGATCTAAAAAATTTTAGCGCTAAGATACAGAAATGGCATATCATTGCCATCAATCTCACTTTTTCGCTATTTCACTATTTCGCTATTTTCATAATGGGCCTCAACATCACCACCCACAAAAATGCCAGGATGAAAGAGACGATCGTTCCTCCAATGATCCCCAACAGTGGATAGGTATAATAAACGCCAAGGGCATAGACAAGGATGTTGGAGGTGGAGAGGATCATCACCTTCCCGGTAGCCTGAGCAAATGCTTTCCCCTGGTTCAAGGCAAGGATCACCATGGAGGAGAAGAGAACCGCGGGGAAGGTGCTGACAATCCCGGTGAGGTAGGCCGGGACGAAGTGCGAGATCAGCACGACACCTCCCACGATGCCTCCGGCAAAGCCAGCCCGGATCGCCATCTGTCCAATGGTATATTTTTTTCCCGACTTACCCATTGCCGGGATCTTCCATCCATACTCCACAAAGAGAAAAGCCACAATCGTGATGATAAAATAGTTGGCAATATTGATCCATAGCGAATCCAGCTGGATCCTGTTTGCCAACACGGCAAGTACGAGCCAGCACCCCAGAGAACCCAGCATACTGATTATCAGATTATAGTTGAGCAGCAGGATGAATACAACCAGAAAAACAGAGTCAATCAGCAATCCAACCGGGATGGCCGGGAGCATCCCCTTCACGAAACTGTCCCCATGCGACAGGGTAATGAAAATCAGGGTGATCATGATATTGGATGGAAGGTTGGCGATCAGTCCGCCCGCCTTGCTCCCAAACCGCTCCGCCATCAATGTCAGCACAGCAATCCAGCTGCCGGCGATGAGGAAAGAGAGAACAACCTGAAGATAAATCATTGTGTGAGGGTATGAGGGTAAGAGAGTATGAGGGTAAACAGTATTTCGACCACGAATTTACAACAGTTCAGCGATTCAATTTCCCTAATTTCCTACTTTCCTACTCTCCATCTCCCTACCTCCCCACTTTCATACCCTCACACTTCCTTCTCCTTCCACTTCCCTCTCCTGAATAGTATCCACGCGGTAAGGGTCATGGTTGTTTCAGCGGCGACGATAGCCACAAATACGCCGGTTTCATTCATTCCAAACGGGATTGCAAGCAACCAGGCTACCGGGATTTCGAAGAGCCAGAAACAGAAGAGATTGATCCATGTGGGGGTGATCGTATCACCGGCGCCGTTGAAAGCGTTGACCATTACCATCCCAAGTCCGTAGGCGATAAATCCGGCGCTGATGATCTTCAACCCCAGTGCTCCGGCACGAATCACTTCGGCATCGTCGATGAAGAGACGGATAAAGAAATCGCTGAAGACCATCAGGATTACGCCTACAAACGCCAGCATGATCATGTTGGCCCAGGCAGTTGCCCACACCGATTTCTCGGCACGATCAGGCTGCTTCGCTCCCAGATTTTGCCCAACCAGTGTGGCAGCTGCATTGCTCAACCCCCAGGAAGGAAGAAGGGCAAAGATGATGATACGGATAGCAATCGTATAGCCTGCCAGTGCGACACTGCCAAACACCGAGATGATCCGTACCATCCCGATCCAGCTGGAGGTGGCAATCAGATTCTGGCCAATGCCACCCAGGGAGATCCGGATCAGCTGATACATCACGTTCAGGTTAAGACGAATATGATGCAGCTTAATCCGGATTCGTTTCTTTCCGAAAAAGAGCAGATAGAACTGGAATAACACAGCGAGTCCCCTTCCGGAAGTTGTTGCAATGGCCGCACCCCGGATGCCAAGCCCTTCAAACGATCCGAACCCGAAAATCAATAGCGGATCCAGCACGATGTTGAGAAGGTTGGCAAACCAGAGAACACGCATGGAAACAGCAGCATCTCCCGCACTTCGAAAGATGGCATTGATGATGAATAGCAGCATGATCACCACGTTGCCCCCCAGCATCCAGGCGGTATAGCCCTGCATCTCCCTTACGATCACCGGGGAGGCTCCCATCAATTCCAATATCTCTCCTGCAAGTAATCCCCCTGGGATGGCGATGAGAAGCGAGATCAGGATGCCGGCCAGAATCGCCTGTACTGCTACCACTCCGGCTGCATCTGGATTTTTCTCCCCGATCCGTCGGGAGACCATCGAAGCAGTGGCCATGCTCAACCCGATGGCAATGGCATAAACCAGGGTGATCACCGATTCGGTAAGCCCAACGGTAGCAATGGCATCAGGGCCAAGTTTGGAAACAAAAAATATATCCACAACGGCAAATACCGACTCCAGAATCATCTCAAGAACCATCGGAACGGAGAGTAAAAAAATGGCACGGCTGAGTTTCCCTGATGTGAAGTCCTGTTCGCTCCCCGCGATCGCCTCCTTGAGGTCGTGGAGAATGGTTTTCATGGTTTTTCCTCCAGAAACGTTTAATTGAAAAATAAATGAAATGGGATCTGAAAGGAATAGCCTACCGGGTGCAGATTTGAGGCACGAGGATGGTAAATCGCGAAATGGACAAATTGATTACCATAGGACTATTCACTTACGTTGAAGCAACAAAATTAAATCAATCAACTATATTTTCCAAAAAAAAAGAAGAAATAACCGTTTCAACATCACACCTCTAACTTCCAGTTCTAACGTCCGACTTCTAACTTCTAACTTTAAATCGTATCTTTGCAGCCCTTTTTTATGAATATAACCTTGTCATTGCGAGGAGTGAAATGACGAAGCAAGCGAAGTACCCCGAATACAAAACCCTTGATCTGAAGCGGATTGGCGAGGAGATTCTTTCCTATTGGGAAGACCACAGGGTTTTTAAACAGAGTCTGGAACGCTCGAAAGGGAAACCACCCTACATCTTCTATGAAGGACCCCCTTCGGCAAATGGAATTCCTGGAATTCATCATGTGATGGCGCGGGCGATCAAAGATATTTTTTGCCGGTTCAAAACCATGAAAGGCTTCTATGTGGATCGAAAAGCCGGTTGGGATACACACGGACTTCCGGTTGAAATAGGCGTGGAAAAGAAACTAGGGATCACCAAAGAGGATATCGGGAAGAGCATCTCCATCGAAGATTATAACCGGGAGTGTCGTACCGAGGTGATGAAATATAAAGACTTGTGGGATGACCTTACGGTGAAGATGGGTTACTGGCTCGACCTCGACCACCCCTACATCACCTTCGAAAACAAATACATCGAAACAGTCTGGCACCTGCTTAGCCAGCTTTACAAGAAAGACCTTCTCTATAAAG
>CAYUZX010000120.1:0-4446 GCA_964449285.1 uncultured Prolixibacteraceae bacterium | reverse complement strand
TCTTAAGTTGTGGGTCCTTTCTTTGGAAGGTAGAAGGCATTAAGAAATGAAAGCTCGTGACATCATTTCCTGTTCCTGCCTGGGAATCCCTACCTTTTCAGCGATACGCTCCCAGTTCCGAACTTCTTTTTTCACTTTTTCAATGATTTCCATAGCATTTTTGTCGGATAGCCGGAAAAAAGATCGGACCTCCATGGCAACCTCCAGGTCAAGGGAATTATCATTCAATGAGATGTTCAACGTCAGCCCATTACCCGATGGATTAGGATTCATATCGTATGCAGGTGAAAGCTTCCAGCCTCCTTCAGAAAGTATAAATCCATGATTCCGAAGATGATCATCTGTATTCCTGACACAGATGCTAAAAACTATTCTTCGCCAAATCTCTTCAAGATCCCTGTTTACGTCTGCTCCGTGTTGTATCAGGAATTCTGGAAACTCCAGGTAACTGGCTCCGTCTTTGAAATCTGTCCCGTCAGTGTAACCCAGTAAGGTCATTGCAGAAGCAAAATGTATTCTCTCCCTTGTTGGTGTTCTGTCGAATCGCTTGGTTAAAAATGTATGACCTTTCCCGGAAAATTTTTCAGCAGTCGATTCTGGAACGGACAGACCGGAACGCTTCGCAAGTTCCCAAACAACCATCTCCCATCCGCCTGTGTCGGTAAGATCGCTCCTGCTCGGGAATTTAGCTATCCAAAGTTGATTCGTCACATCAGATACATTGGCTTTGGGTCTTGCTCCGCCAATGGAAGATCCGGGAGCTAACAGAAGGTTCAACCATGCGGAATATCTCGAATCTTCTATAGAGTCATCCCTTTCAAGCTGTAGACTTGCTTCCTCAAGTTCCCGTAACCTAGTCATGGGAGGAATTGACAATGCACTATCATCGTTGAGAAACGGGCCGGAATCTTCAAGTTTAAATCGTAAACCTCCCATCCGAAGAATATCGTGCACTCCAAGCAAATAGTCCGATTCCTGAAGAGGTTTCGGTTTTCCGCCTTCCTTTCTAGCCATGTACGCTTGCCTCCTGTTCAGCAGCAAGCGTCCCCAGCGATCCGGAGATGAATCAAGGAATAGACCGAAATTTGTCTTTTCCACAGCTGGATATTGCGGCCCTGACAACAGTCTCAGGTCCGGATCCAGCAAATGATATCTTCCCGAATCAATCCATTCCTTGTCGTATTCAAAAGAGAAAACTTCCTTTCCTCTTACAGATTCGCTCTGCAGGGTACCTATTTTAATGGGTCCATCAAGCCCTTTCCAGTTGGCGAATACCAGGATGTCTTTCTGCGCCATTGCTATTCCTCCTTCTTTTTCGACCTTTTAGGAGCCCGTGATTTGACCATCAGTTTGGCGTCCTGAAGTTTTCTGCCCAGCAGATCATCACTTGCAACTTTAAGTAGGTCCTTTTCTAGTCCTAAGACTAAAAGTACCTGAAGATAAGCTCCTATACTGACACCCGACAGGCCTTTTTCAACTGAAATAACAGTTTGCCGGCTCAGGTTTGCTCTTTCTGCAACTTGCATAGTACTAAGTTTACGACGCAGCCGGGCCAGTTTCATGTTTTCCCCCAGTTCAGTTAGGATTTGCTGGACGCGTGGCAGCAAAACAATCTTTCTTCGTTCCATAATGTATATAATATTTTACAAATATAGCACATTATACCTATAATAATTAACATTATGATTAAAATATTATTGACAAACAACTATACATCCTGGGATTATAAAAAACCCTTTGGCCACCGCACGGTTTAGCTCGAAATTTTCTTTCAAAGTTACCTTACGAATAATTCGCTTATAGAGAAGGAGCTTAAAACTGTAAAGGGCGACCTCCTTTGGGAACTATCGCTTTCAGTGTATTCATTCTGCAAGTACGGAATGACCCACACCCTTGACATTATTTATTATTCCAGGTTATAGCCTTTGGCGTAAAAAATTTCATTTCTAACCTTAAAACACACGCCAGATGAAAGCTTTAGCACAAATGACCCTCCAGCAGTCAATCGAAGACATTTTTATCCAGGAGCTGGATCAGATTTACTACCCTGGTTACACTGAAGACCTCATTGCCTCCGATCCCGGTAAGTTCGATTGGGAACTGAAAGAGTTCCAGGGGCAATTCTCCATAAGGCATTAATTGCCTCCAATCAGGCAGGCGGTTCCGATGAATCGGAACTGCCTGCTTTTTTTATGGTCGCTGATTCACTTGAGAAAAAATATTAAATAAAATGAATAATTTTTACTAAAATACTATTATATTTGTTGGATATAAACAACGTTAAGTACTTTTTAGATTGTTAATGATGGATATAAACAACAAAGATTGGTACGCAATGAGTGATGATGCCATGATAAAAACAATCGGAGCATTTATTAAACATCATCGTGTGGCCCAAAATAGAACACAGCAAGAAGTGGCAAATGATGCCGGGATTAATCGATCAACGTTAAGCCTCTTGGAGAATGGCGATATTGTGAATGTATCTACCTTAGTTCAGGTATTACGTGCCCTGGGTTTGTTACGAATTATGGATGTATTCACAATTGAGAGCCAGGTAAGCCCGCTCAAACTAGCGAAGTTGGAGGAACAGAGGAGAAAAAGAGCGAGCAATAAAAGAAACAACGAAAAACCTGAAAGTGATTGGTAATGGCAACAACTGCATTTGTAAATATATGGGGAATAAGGGTCGGAGCAATAGCTTGGGATAGTAATACCCGATTAGGTAGTTTTGAATTTGACCCTTCATTTAAAACGAAATCCATTGATCTGGCTCCAATTAAAATGCCAATTAATTCTAATAGAAGCATTTTTTCGTTTCCAGAACTAAGAAATAGTCCCACGTTCAATGGCCTTCCTGGTCTGCTAACCGATTCATTGCCTGATAACTATGGAAATAAACTAATTGATGTTTGGTTAGCTCAACAAGGAAGACCTCCGGATTCTATGAACCCAATCGAAAAATTATGTTTTATAGGATCTCGGGGGATGGGGGCATTAGAGTTTGAACCTGCCAAATTTAAAAATGCTAAGCATACATTTAGTGTTGATATTGATGAATTGGTTGATTTGGCAAAGCAAATCCTGCATGAACGAGAAGGATTTCATGCCAATCTGAATGCTGATGAGAAAAGAGCAGTGCAGGATATTCTTAAAATAGGTACTTCTGCAGGAGGCATGAGAGCTAAGGCAATCATAGCATATAACGAAAAAACCGGGGAGGTAAGATCGGGCCAAACCCGCGTGCCATCAGGGTTTGAACATTGGCTGATAAAACTTGACGGCGTCAATGATTCAACGCTGGGGGACCCCAAAGGTTATGGTAGAATTGAAATGGCCTATCACATGATGGCCGTTGATTGTGGCATTGAGATGATGGAGTGTCGGCTTTTTGAGGAAGGCGACAGGGCTCATTTTATGACCAAAAGGTTTGACAGGGAAGGATCTGATACGAAGCATCATATCCAGACATTATGTGCCATTCAACATTATGATTATCAAGATGTTTTTAGTTATAGTTACGAACAATTATTCCAAACAATGAGAATATTGAGATTACCCCATCCCCAGGCTGAACAAATGTTCAGGAGGATGGTATTCAATATTTTAGCTTATAATTGTGATGATCATACAAAAAATTTCTCATTTAGACTAAAAGAAGGAAATGCATGGGAGTTATCTCCGGCCTATGATATGACCTGGTCATTCGATCCATCCGGCCAATGGGTGAATCAGCATGCATTAAGCATTAATGGGAAAAGAAGGAACATTACAACAGATGACATGCTCGCAATTGCAAAATCCATTCGGGTTAAAAACGGCAAAGAAATTATAAGCCAAATACGCGATATCATTGATAAATGGCCCTCCTATGCCAAACAAGCCGGTGTTTCATCAAAAAAGATCCATGAACTATATTCAGTGCTGAAATCCTGATCACTCGGGATCATCAGTTTACATTCGCGCCCCTCTCAGTCCCTACTTCCGTAAATAGAAATTCACAAAGGTATGTTCGTGAAAATATTTTTCACTAAGCACGACCTCCCAAGTGAAAAGCTGCTGCTAAAAGGCTCCTTGAGTCTCCTCCGATGCCGAACTACTCAGCATCATTATCGGCTCCGGGATTCCTGGGGAGAATTCTTTACAGATCGGCCGCAAAAGAGCGGTGAAGATCAGTGCTATGTTTGCCCTTTCACGCCGCCGGAATGAATCCGAAGTGATCTTTAAAAAGAAGATCTCAAAAAGCCAGGATGCCTTTGAAATCTTCCATTCCCTCATTGGCGACCTTCCCTATGAAGAATTCTGGATCCTGTTGCTGAACAGGGCAAACAGGATTGTTAAAAAAGTGAAGATCTCCGAAGGCGGGATCTCCGGGACCGTCGTAGATCCAAAGAAGATCTTTCAGATTTGTTTGGAACAGCATGCTACCAGCATCATCCTGGGGCA
>CAYUZX010000119.1:0-4502 GCA_964449285.1 uncultured Prolixibacteraceae bacterium | reverse complement strand
GTCTCAGAGATGGATAAAGCCTGGGACTTCGTTAACCAAGAGGTTTAATCCTCCGGATCGGTTTTCCATCCTGGTCTGCGGAACCACCTGAATAAGAAGTAAGGGACCATCCAGATGAAAGTTCCGACAACCATGATCAGCAGGTAACCGGTTTTAATCCCGAATGCCTCCTTGACCCAGGCATAGACGCCGCCCTCCTGTGGCCATGCCCGGATAATTTCTGACCGACAATACAGCGGCAACGCTGATCATTGATAGGGTAAACATCCCCAGCGACTTCTTCTGCTTCTTCATCTGTGTGAAAAGATTTTAAAGCGACGAACTTTCTTTAAGTTCAAAGATAATCTATAATTTAGCCTGGAAAAAAAGTTTTTCATGAGCAGAAAGCAGGAACATCTTCACATAAACCTGAATCTGAACGTCAGGGGACTTAAAACATCTGCCACACTGGCTATCAATGAAAAGAGCCAGGCATTAATGAAAGCGGGAAAAGAGGTCTTTAAGTTCGGACTCGGGCAATCGCCATTTCCGGTACCGGAGATTGTAGTGGAAGCATTACGCCGGAATGCGCACCAAAAAGACTACCTGCCAGTGAAAGGACTCCAGTCACTGCAGGAGGCAGTTGCATCTTATAACTTCAGGACACAGAAGCTCAAGACGGATCCTGCTAATGTATTGATTGGCCCCGGATCGAAAGAGTTGATCTTCTTGCTGCAACTGGTATATTATGGCGACCTGATCATTCCTACTCCAAGCTGGGTCTCTTACTCTCCGCAGGCTCATATCATCGGCAGGCATGTCAGGTGGGTTCCTACCCGGGAGGATAACAACTGGCGCCTTAGTTATGAAGATCTGGAGAAGATCTGCCGGGAAGATCCTGAACGCCCACGTATCGTGATCCTGAATTATCCCTCTAATCCAACCGGTTATACATATCCTATCGAACGGCTGAAGCTACTCGCGGCGGTGGCGCGTAAATACAAGGTGATCCTGGTTTCGGATGAAATTTATGGCGGGATTCACCACCAGGGGCAGCATGTCTCCATTGCCAGGTTTTACCCTGAAGGAACAATCGTCAGCAGCGGATTGAGCAAATGGTGCGGAGCTGGAGGATGGCGTCTGGGTACGTTTTCTTTCCCATCAAACCTGTCATGGCTGCTGAATGCCATAGCTGTGGTTGCCAGTGAAACATTCACTTCTACCTCAGCTCCTATCCAGCACGCAGCGGTTACTGCATTTGAAGACCATGCAGAGCTCGACCTTTACCTTCACCACTCCCGCCGAATCCTGAAATCGATCGCCCATTTTATGACAGACAGGTTTCATGACATGGGGCTTGATATCCCGCTCCCGCAGGGAGGGTTTTATATGTTCCCTAATTTCGCCCCGTTTCGGGAAAAGCTAGCCAGTCATGGGATCATGAATTCACTTGAGTTAGCCACCCGGCTTCTGGATGAAACGGGAGTGGCAGTATTGCCTGGCAGCGATTTTGCCCGCAACGGGGAAGAACTTACTGCCAGGATGGCATATGTTGATTTCGATGGCCAACATGCGCTGGAGGCTTCAACCTGCAATTTTCAGGCGAATGGTTTACACGAATCCTTTGTCAAAGAATATTGTCCGAAGATTGTCAAAGGTTTTGACCGACTTGGAAACTGGCTTTCAGATCTTTGATAGGAGAGGGTTGTTTCCGTCAGAAGATGCGTTTCAATTCATTTTTTTTGTATTTTTGCGCTCCCGAAACCCAGAACGTTTGCGCCTGGTAACGGGAAGCCGGGATGTAGCGCAGTTGGCTAGCGCACCACGTTCGGGACGTGGGGGTCGGAAGTTCGAGTCTTCTCATCCCGACAAGCCGCGATTAATCGCGGCTGTACAGACGGGATTAATCCCGTCTCCTAGGCCTCTTTAGCTCAGTTGGTAGAGCAGCTGATTCGTAATTAGCAGGTCGGCGGTTCGAGTCCGCTGAGAGGCTCATAAACCTGATCACATTGCAGGTTTGTTTCTTGTTGGTTCCATGTTTGTTCAAGATTCCTTTAAGATTCCGTTAATATAGATTTAGAGTGCTCCCGACATGCTCCCGACATGGTTAGGAGATGGTTCCGCGATAAATGACTTGAGGGAGACACGTCTGATGATTCAGAAAATCCGTGTCCATTCTACGATATGATCTGGCAGGTCGCGGGATACGATACGAATAACCGACCCTTTGTGATGCTGGTTTGGTTTGGTGGTGATATAATGCCAGAGGCTGCCTGATTTTTGCATCAGGGCCTGGCCCGATTCGATCGTTTCTCCTTGTGGGTTTTCGATCGTGACTTTTACAGATTTGACCGGAACGATATTGTCAATTCTGATAACAATGCAGTAACCAACCCTTCCGAAGTAGCCTGTTGTGACCACCCTCTCTATTACGGCGGGCTTCAGGTAATCCTTAACGGCCATGGAAGTTGCGCTGTTGAATCCTTCGGCTACTTTTTCGTAGAGGGCTTTGATTCCGGGATTCTTAAGAATGGCCGATGCATATTTTGTGGCTGTAGAAAACCGTTTGACTTGGTCGGGCCATTCCTGGTAGTTTTTGATCTTTTTTCGATTCGGGCACCGCTGGATGACTACCCGGCCGTTCACCACCCGCCTGTAGAAGCCAGTGTCCCCTATTTTTCCCGTATGTCCGGAGAGCAGATCGTTTTTTTCTGTTTTCATGGTCACCTCCTTGCATATCACGCCAGTTCCACCAATTGGCGCTTACTATCAAAGTTACGAAAAAAAACGGATTCCGGAACAGCCGTCGCAACAATTATTTTCAAGTAATATTCACGCATGAAAGATTTTTCAATATCTTTACTGTGTTAAGGCCAGGTTATGGATAAACGGTTAACTTATTCATTTAGCCTTCTTCTTAGGAGGACAACCGCCATAACGCTAAGGGAAATAAACTCGACTGATACGTTTAGCCAGTCGTTGAACTAAACCGCCTTTGGCGGTAGTTTTCAGACCCTTCCTTACCTTTTCCAAGATACTTCGTACAAGGCAATATGTTAAACCATAAAACATATTGTTATGAGCACTTTACGAAACCAACTGATCCAGCAGATGCAGCTGAAAGGTTACAGTCCTGTGACCATCAAAAACTATGTGAGTTGTATCTCAAGAATGGCATCATTTTACAATTCACCAGCAGATCAACTTTCAGTTGATCAGGTCCGGAGTTACATCCTACTTGGCATCACAGAGAAGAAACTCAGTAAGCCATGGATGAACGCGACCATCAGTGCTGTTAAGCTTCTTTTCTGTGACGTGTTAAAACGTGAATGGAACTATCTGGACCTTCCTCGTCCAAGAAAGGATAAAAAAGTTCCGGTTATTCTATCGAAGGATGAAGTTCGGCGGATCATTGACAGCAAAACAAATGTCAAGCACAAAGCAATCCTGATGTTAACCTATTCAGGTGGTTTGAGGCTTGGGGAAGTCAGCACCCTTAAAATTAATGATATTGATTCAGACAGGATGCTCATTCATTTGAGAAAAGCCAAAGGAGACAAAGAGCGATATACGATCCTTTCTCCAATAGCACTTGCTTTACTTCGCAGTTACTACCGAATATACAGACCGAAAGAATGGCTCTTTGAAGGCAGTCTTCCCTGTAATGCCATCTCCAAACGAACAGTTCAACAAGTTTTCAAACAGGCACTAATAAAGTCCAACGTTCAAAAAAAAGTTAGTGTTCACTCTCTTCGACACAGTTTTGCCACACATCTTCTTGAACAAGGTGTAGCTCTTCCCATTATCCAGATGATGATGGGTCACAAGTCGCTGAAAACCACCAGTGGTTATCTGCACGTCCAGCAGTACTCCATCCAGGGGGTGAGAAGCCCATTAGACACACTTTCTATCTGATTGAGCAATCATGGATATGTTAACAACCACCTCCAATGGAGTTGGAGGTATTATCCGTCAATACGGTCAGCAGTACCGTCAGCATTATAACATGACCCCGGTACAACAGAAAGCGTTCTTTGCCATTAAGAACTGCCGCACATCCCTGATGGGTGGCCATACTGACCGATGTGACCAATGTGGTCACCAGCGTTTCTTCTACAACTCTTGCAGAAATCGTCATTGCCCACAATGTCAAGGACTCAAACAAGCAAAATGGGTTGATAAACTGGCTTGTGATCTGTTACCGGTCCAGTATTTTCATATTGTCTTCACGATTCCTTCAGAGCTGAACTCCATAGCACTGGCAAATCCGGTTGTTGTATATGACATCCTTTTCAAGGCTGCTTCTGAAACACTCATCACCCTTTCAAAAGATCGAAAGTACCTGAACAGTGTTACCGGGATGGTTGCTATTTTACATTCCTGGGGCCAGAATCTCATGTATCATCCACACCTGCACACAATGGTCCCGGCAGGTGGGTGGAATGAGAGAGAGCAAACGTGGAATGCTTCACGAAAGAAGTTCTTCATCCCTGTACGTGTTTTATCCACTCTTTTTAAAGGCA
>CAYUZX010000118.1:0-4691 GCA_964449285.1 uncultured Prolixibacteraceae bacterium | reverse complement strand
ACTGCCTACTGCTAACTGCCTACTGAAAAATAATCTCTTACGTTTATTCATATGATAACCAAAAACATTCTTTCAACAACATCCGTTAGGTTATGGAGGACATTTTTTCTATTGGCAATTGCCTGGACCATTCTTATGATTGCATTGGGTTACATTGATAACCGGCGATTCAACAACACATCACTGGAAATCGCCACTGCCAGCGCCAAGGAAACCTTTAACCGTGACCTGGTTTACAGGAGGTGGGCCAGCCAACATGGAGGAGTATATGTACCTGAAACAGACTCAACACCTCCTAACCCATATCTTTCTCATATTTCTGAACGAGATATTACAACACCCTCTGGAAAAAAGCTGACCCTTGTAAATCCAGCATATATGACCAGGCAGGTGCATGAACTGGGAGCAAATCAGTATGGTCTGAGGGGTCACATCACGAGCCTGAATCCGCTCCGGCCGATAAACGAACCGGATCGATGGGAAAAGGATGTACTGCAATCGTTTGACCAGGGAGTCACCGAAGTTATCTCCTTCGACACAATCGGTAGTGAGGTGTTTTTACGTTACATGCGCCCGATGATGACAGAGCAAGGATGTTTAAAATGCCATGCATTTCAGGGATATCAGGCAGGAGATGTACGGGGAGGGATCAGTGTATCGTTTCCGTGGAGTCCGATGGAGAAGCGGATTCAAAGTCATCTGGTCTTCACATTTTTAATGTATGGTTCTATCTGGCTCATCGGTTTGTTCGGGATCTGGGCTAGCTGGAGCCGGATCAAAATGCAAATCACCAGGAGGTTAAAGGCTGAGGAGTCACTTTTAATAAACGAGAAGAAATCTGCGGAAGAGATTTTGGAACGGAACAACCAGCTGATAAAAATTAACGCAGAGAAGGACAAGTTTTTATCGATCGTCACACATGACCTGAGAAGTCCATTCAACGCTTTTCTGGGTCTTACTCAAGTGTTGGTGGAGAGACTGCCTTCCATGAAACCAGAAGAGATAGAAAAGATTGCATTCAGCATGCAGAGATCTGCCACCAACCTTTACCGGTTACTTGAAGAGCTGTTGGAATGGTCACGCATCCAGCGCGGTGTTGCCGGATTTAATCCCGATTTCTTTTTGCTGAGGCCTAAGATCACAGAGAGCATCAGCATGATTCAGGAGCTGGCAGATAAAAAAGAGATCGGGATTTACAGTGAAATACCCACTGAAATAATGGTATACGCTGATGTTCATATGCTTGAAACAGTTATCCGGAATCTGGTCTCCAATGCCATTAAATTCACCCGGAAAGGAGGAAAAATTACAATCAAAGCCAATGAAACCAGCAACCAGGGCATAACGATATCGATTACCGATACCGGAATTGGTTTGAACAACGAACTTCTATCTAAACTATTCGAATTAGGCGAGGAGACCGGACGTCGTGGCACGGATGGCGAAGCAACCACTGGATTGGGTTTGATCATTTGTAAAGAGTTTATTGAGAAACACGGCGGGAAAATTTGGGCTGAGAGCGAGGAGGGGAAAGGGAGTACGTTTAAGTTTACCTTGCCGGGGGAGGGACGTGGGACGTGAGACGTGGGACGCAAGACGTAAGACGTGAGAAGGTTAGGGTCAAGGGACGAGGGACGAGAAGCTGGCAAACTGTCTACTGGCCAATCAACGCCATGGCTGTTAGTAACTCGTTGTAAGAGAACGGCTTTTTCAATACCGCGTTTACTTTGAGAGCCCTGGCCGTACTCAGGTATTTCTCCGCCTCCATCTTGCCGCCTCCTGATATTGCTATGATCTTTCCCTTTGGATCCAGTTTGTGCAACTCCATAATGGTCTCTATCCCTTCCATATTTGGCATGATGATATCCGTGATCACAAGATCAAAATTACCGTTTCTAAATAGCTCCATGCCCTCCTCCCCGTCGCTGGCAAGAGTTGCGACAAAACCCGCTTTGGTTATCATCTGCGATAGAATTAACCGAAACGATTGATCATCTTCAATGATTAGAACTTTTTCCATTAACAACGTTTTTTATGTTTATCAAAACAGTGACCGGGTGAACAGGTGAACAGGTGAACAGGTAACCAGGTGACCAGGTGACCAGGTGACCAGGTGACCAGGTGACCGAGTGACCAGGTGACCAGGTGACCGAGTGACCAGGTAGGGGCAATTCATGAATTGCCCCTACTTGTAATTCGTCCTTCGTCTTTCGTCACTCGTCCTTCGTCACTACTGCCTACTGCCTACTAACTCACAACCGGCAGTGTGAAATAAAAAGTACTCCCTCTCCCCTCCTCACTCTCTACCCAAATCTTCCCTCCGTGCCTTTCCACAAATTCCTTACAGAGAATCAACCCCAGTCCGGTCCCTTTCTCATCGGCCGTTCCCCGTGTGCTGTGCTTGGTTTCGATCCTGAAAAGCTTCTCTATATACTCTTTGGGTATGCCAATTCCTGAATCCCGGACAGATACTTCACAGAAATCCTGGCCAGGGTTTACCGCAATCCCGATCCTGCCTCCAAATGGAGTGAATTTCACCGCGTTGGAGATCAGGTTCCGCAATACGGTGAGGATCATTTGTCTATCAGCCATCACTATGCATTCTGCCTTCAATTCAGATTCGATCCTGATTCCTTTGTTGGCGGCAGGACCATCCAGGAGAGCGATGCTCTCATCAACCAGATCCTTCAGGCTGACAGGTTGCGGTTTATAATCAATATGCCCTGTTTGTGTATTGGCCCAAACCAACAGGTTTTCCAGCAACTCAAAGGCTCTTTCGGAAGAGCTTTTAATCGTTTTCAACAGACTTTCAATCCGTTTCTCATCCAGGTTTCTATAATCTTCGATCAGAGCGTTGGTCAGCCCCAGGATGGCATTGAAGGGACTCTTCAGGTCATGAGCGATAATGGAGAAGAATTTGTCTTTGGTGATATTTGATTCCTTCAGAGCATTTGTAAACCTCTCAAGTTCTGCTTCCACTTTCTTCCGTTCAGAAATATCACGGATGATACCGATAAATGTGATCTCATCACCAGCTTTTACCTCTGAAAGCGAGAGTTCACAAGGAAAGAGATCCCCTCCTTTGCGTCGTCCCTTGAACTCAAAGATCTGCCCGAGTATGGTTGACACTCCGGTGTCGAAGTAGCGCTTGATTCCCTTCAAAAATACAGCGCCGTATTTTTCGGGGATAAGTAGATCTATTGTCTGAAGATAAATCTCTTTGGCCGAATATCCAAAAATACGCTCTGCAGCCAGGTTGAAAAGCCAGATACGTCCTTGTGAATCGATGGAGATGATTGCATCGGTAGAGGTCTCAGTAAGGCGCCGGAATCGTTCTTCGCTCTCTTTTAACGACATTTCCGTGTGCGTTCGTTCAGATATATCAATCCCCATTCCCATGAGGTAAGTGACACCATCGGTTTGAACAGTTTTTCCGGTGAAATAATAGGGGGTTCTTTTCCCCTTTTTAGATACAAAATCAGCTTCCACTGTTGAGGATCCCTTTTTAAACACTTCCAATACACTGGCAGCTAGTTTCCTTTTATCAGGCCCTTGAAACAGCTCCAACGCATGTATCCCCGCGAGTTCTTTGGCCGAGTACTCTGAAATATGCTCAAATTGCTGGTTCCATTGTATAAAATAGCCTCTCCTGTCCATCATATAAAAGATGCCTGGCAGGCTGTCGAGCATGTTTTCCAGTATCATCTCAGCCATCTCTCAATCGTTTTAAAGAGTTCATCTTTTTTGATTGGCTTGATAATCAACTCATTGCATCCAGCATCAATGGCAGCATCCCTATCGGCCGGCATGGCGTATGCGGTTTGTGCGATGATAGGTAGTATTGGATTTGCTTCCCGGATCAGTCTAGTAGCTTCATACCCATTCATCACCGGCATCTTCAGATCCATGAGTATCAGGTCGAGATCAGGATGTTCGGCACATAGCTGAACCGCTTCCTGTCCGTTTTTCGCCCAGATGAGGTTGAACCCCTTCTCCGATAACAGGATATCAAGAAGCTCATAATTGGACTCCTCATCTTCTGCTATTAAAACGTTTTTTTCTGATATATATGTTTCCTGTTCGTGCATACTACCTGGCTGAAGAATCTCATCAGGAAGCTTTTGACCTTCAAACGGAATAGTAAAATAGAATATTGATCCCTTTCCTGTTTCCGACTCAACCCAAATGGAACCTCCCAGCAGTTCGACCAGCTTTTTTGAAACAGATAATCCCACCCCTGTTCCACCATGAGTCCTGGTGTGAGTTTCATCAGCCTGACGAAACAGATCAAAAACAATCTTCTGTACCTCGACGGGAATGCCGATCCCGGTATCCCTGACATAAAACCGGAGAACAGGTTGATCCTCCTCCATTAATTTTTGAACGCCATATTCAATACTTCCCTCATGGGTAAATTTCATGGCATTTTTCAACAAATTCATCAGGATTTGCTTCAATTTTACACTATCGGTATTGATTCCCATATCGTTTCCAAATTCCGGGGGAATTGACACGATCCGAATATGTTGTTTTTGAATCTTTGCCTGTTCTGTCCTGATCAGGATCTCAATCTCGTTTAACAGTGAAACCAACGAGAAATCCCCCATGTTCACTTCCAGTAATCCGCTTTCAATCACCGAAACATTTAATATATCCTCAATGATCTCAAGCAGATGGTGACCTCCTTTGTT
>CAYUZX010000117.1:0-4711 GCA_964449285.1 uncultured Prolixibacteraceae bacterium | reverse complement strand
TCTCCGGGGAACTTTTGTGAAAAGTACCAAAACCCAACCCACTATTACTCAAAATTTGCAGCAAAGTTAAACTCGTGAAAATCTTTTTCGCTAAGAGTGACCTCCTTATGGCACCGTCACCCTTCGGGTTCATTCAGATTCCGTTCCGGAATCGTGACCCGAACGTTTGTTCCAGAATTTTCATTCCGTTTGTTGTCAGGGCATAAATTTTTTAAACCCTGGCGAGCCAGATGCCTAAACAAGTCTGCAGGGCAGCAGCGAAACACATGACAAAGTTGACGAAAACCGCACTGAAATCGGGTAACGGAAAACCCTCCGCCGAAGAATTGACCGCAATCAAAACGGTTCTTAACCCTGCTGAAAACAAGATCACCTTCTGAATCTTTTCCGTGTGTCAAGATTCTGGCGTTCCGGCAAAGGCCGGAACGCCTGTTTTTTTGTTCGTAAAGAGGGGTGATCTTTCTTTAGCCTCTGCTGAAGTACTCTAAAATGGCATTTTTCGCTGTTTCAAGGCTTCTCAAACCTTGTTTATACTGAAGCTCAATGCCCAGTGATTTCATCAGCGGTGAAAGGAGGTCAGTCAAGCGTAGCGATCCGGCAGAAACGGCCTGTGGCAGGGTTTTTCCGCTTGATAGTGCTTTAAGAATAAGTCCGGGAATTTTGACGAGCATCTCGTCAATACCCTCGGAGGGATCGAGGAGATCACTGGAAATTACCAGTTCACTTCTTTGATCAACGATCAGCAGCATATAGGAGAAAAAGGGCCGTTTGTTCTTTTCTCTCACCTGGGCAGGGGTAAGAAAAAAATCTATCTCATAGATACTCTCTCCAACGGGGATATTCCTAACTTTTGCCAACAATGCTGTGTCAATAGGGATACTGAGCTCTTCAAAACCAGGGATTACTATTTTCTGATATGTATCTTTCCATTTCATGCTTTTTCCAACTTTCCTGCTTTCTCTAACCAGACAAATATCCCGTATATTGGATCCGGACTGTACAGGTTGGGGCCCGGTTTCAGGGTTGACCGCTATTTCTAAAAATTGTTCAAGGAAGTGAACCATGCTCTCCTGCTCCGGTTCCTCCAAAAACCATGGCACCATGCCAGGTCTGTAACTCCGTAAGACAGGCCAGGATTTCTTCCCCGAATAGTTCATCCCGATCTCCTTCATTATTGCCCGATCCTCCTTTTCAATAAAGTCCCTGTCCTCAAAGGAAAGCATTAATTGAGGGATTTCCAGAACAGTTTCAGGGACAGCGTTTTCATGATTCTCTGAAAGTTCAAGATATTGTCCTAATGCCCGCTCTCCCAGGTAAACCGTGATCGAATAGTGTTCACCCAGATTTCCCATTACGCTGATAAATCCAATTGTGCCAGTAGACGGATCACGAACGCCGGTGATGTCATCTTCATACATAAACCGCCAGGGTTTTAGCGCCTGTACACGATTAGCCAGTTGATAGAGCTTTGACCAGTTACTCATAGATTTTTTTTTGCAAACATGCAGAAAATTCTTGAAAGTACTTCAGATTGTAACATCAACAAGCTCAAGAAATGTCTTGCAGTATTGATCCATTGAAAATTGCTCGATGCTCATTCTTGCATGATGACTTATCTGAGCGTAATCTATCTGCGGCATTTTATAGATTTGCTCAATCCGGTTATAAAAATCAAAGGAATTATGGCATAGAAATCCGTTGGATCCATCTCTTATAAAACGCTTGTTCTCGCCCACCGGGCTGGCCAGAACCGGAATGCCTGAAGAGAGATATTGTTTAAGCTTAAAAGCCGATTTTGCCCGGTTCATCTCCGTTTCAAGAAGCGGAGAGACCCCTACATCAAATTGCACGATACGTTGGTAAATGGAGACTTCATCCAGCCATTCTATCTCATCAGGGATCACCAGTTCCACCTGCTTCATGGAAGAGAAGAAATTCTTCAGAAATATCCTGTGCTCGGCTTTCGTGACTCCAAGGATCACCAACCTGATCGGAAAATCAAGATGACTAAGACAAGGGAAGAACAACTTCTCCAGGTTTTCCCTGTGGGCATTATAGAAGCCAATCCATCCAACGGTGAAATGACCATCCCTCCCGTCCTTGATGCATTGATGCCCGATCACCGGGGAGGTATTCAGAAATACATGCCGGTTAAACTGACGAGTATAAAGTTCCAGTTCGAGGCTTCCTACAGTGACCATGGAAACTTGCTTCATAAAATGATGCATCGTACATGAAGGAAACTTGAGATAATACGCATCATCCAGATCGTAGATTGTCGCCTCCTTTCTAAGGTACAGTAAGATTTTCAGAGCATTGGCATAGATCCCCCGGGTGTAAATCTTCTGAAATACGATCAGGGACCCGGGTTTGCGGAAAAGGAGAGCAGAGAAGTAGATCCGTATAAAATGCAGGATGTTTCGTGGACTATACCCTGGCACAACAAATGAATATCCGATCCCGTATTTTTCTTTCAGCGCCTCTAGAAAATACTTTCCCCTGTACCTTACACAAGGGCCCTTCATATTGTAATGAGCGAACCAATAAATATGAGACGGGGTCATGACAATTCAACCGGTATCAGTTTATGAAACAAACAAAACAAAAATATGTTAATTTTATTTCTCTATAATGCCCTAGCTTGAATCATACTAAAAAAACCAGGGTGCTATTTCTTACACGGTGGTACCCTCCCGATTCGGGACATTTTATCAGCGATATCGCCCGTGCGGTTTCCTTGAACTGTCAGGTGACTGTACTCGTCGTCATTCCCAAGCAGGGGAACCGTTACTTCTCATACAATGTGGACCATCAGCCTGAAGCGGGATCAGCGGCGGAGCAACTGACCGTCACCTTCAACACCCTTTCGGGAAACTGGCTTGCGAGGCTGATCAATCCTATCCTTTTCATCATTGCCCAAGCGTATGGCTACCGTTTCCTGAAGAGGAAAAAGAGGTCATTCGATCTCATCCATGTTCATGTACTAACCCGGACGGCCGCGCTGGCCTTTGTACTGAATCAGTTTTGCGGATTGCCTTATGTGATCTCGGAGTACTGGACAAGATATCTGCAGGAAGCAGGCTCCTACAATGGATATATACGGAAAAAAACTGCATCACTTCTCACAAACCGCGCAGCCTCGGTTATCAGTATTAGCAGATATTTGCAGGAAGCAATGATTCGACAAGGTCTCAAAAACCGGAATCATGAAATCATACCGCTGGCGATAGATACCGATAGATTCACTCCCGGAAATCTTGCATTTCCTCAAAACCCAAAGAGAATTATCCATATTTCGACGTTCAATGACAAAGCAAAGAATGTTACGGGGATCCTACGGGCCGCCAAGAAACTAAGTTCGAAGCGTTCAGACTTTGAACTTCACTTAATTGGGGGATCGGAGAACCATGTTGAACAGATAATCCAACATGCCAGGTTACTCGATCCTGAAAATGATTTGTTTTTCTTTCACCCACCCCTCTTCGGTCAAGACCTGGTAGATGAGATCCGGAAATCCTGTTTTTTGGTTATGTTCAGCCGGTACGAAACCTTTTCGGCAGTGATCCAGGAAAGCTTTTCCTGCGGTATCCCGGTGATTGCCGGCAAAGCAGGGGCTGTGCCGGAAAACTTCATGGCCGGAGGAGGAATCCTTGTGGAACCCGGTGATGAAGAGGCTCTTTTACATGCCATGGACGAGATGCTGGATCACTTTCAGGAATATTCTTCTCAAACCCTCAGGGATCATGTGATCTCCCATTTCAGTTTTGATGTTATAGGAAAGGTTTATCATCAGTTATATCAACATGTATTGTCATGATCTATATCCTTATCTTTCTGGTCCATCTGACCGGGACATTAACCATAGCCACAAGACTTGTCGGTGTCAGGACCAAAATGCTGGCTGTATCGATATCCATGTTCAATTTTCTTTCATTTTTCTATCGAACCACCAACGGATTCCAGGCTCCTTTTCTGGCCAAATATATCGAGTCAAACCTTAATGATAGTACCAGCTGGGATCCCTATGGCACTTTTGTATGGCTGATGCTCCTGGCTAGTGTGGCTACGGCCATCGGAATTTTCCTGATCCCCACCACACAACGCTTTGTGACAAAGATTGTGGTGGCCTATTCAAGCAGAAGCAGTTTTACTTATTTAGGCTCCAAACTATTCCAAAAACAGGCCTTGATTTCAGCAATCCATTGCTTCGCACTGCCATCGAAACAGAATATCAGTCAAATCCTGAGAATAAGAGACCTCCCCTGGAAATTGCTGATCATCAACTTAGTGACAACCGGATTCCTCACTGTCGGCGTCTTGTCGGCCATTTTCTCAGGGTATCTTAATCCGGAGTACCGTACAACAGCTGCCACTTTATCCTTCGTCATCAATGGAATTGCAGCTATCCTTCTTTATGTATTTGTCGACCCTCCATTAGGCGTGCTTACAGACAAAGCCATCCAGGGGAGTGTGGGTGAACCTTATTTCAGGAGAGTGATCATCTGGTTCGGAATCACCAGGCTGGCTGGCACCTTTCTGGCCCAGTTGCTATTGATCCCTATTGCAAAACTGATTGCTATCATGGCGACTATGATATGATAGGATCTATTCTCAGTTTCTTCTCTTCCACTCTCGAGACTGTACTCCAGAAATTACGAAACTGTTTTGATTTTATTTTTCAATTCTGTTAAGCATCAGTCGGATCATGGCT
>CAYUZX010000116.1:0-4778 GCA_964449285.1 uncultured Prolixibacteraceae bacterium | reverse complement strand
AACATATATAAATATATTAAATGCAAAGTATTCGGAATATTGCGATCATTGCCCATGTCGACCATGGTAAAACAACCTTGGTGGACAGGATGTTACATCAGACACACCTGTTTCGTGAGAACCAGGAGGTGCGGGATCTGATTCTCGATTCCAATGACCTGGAGCGTGAACGTGGAATTACGATTCTGTCTAAAAATGTATCGGTTCATTATAAAGGGGTGAAAATCAATATTATCGATACTCCTGGGCACGCCGATTTCGGCGGAGAAGTGGAGCGGGTACTCAATATGGCAGATGGTGTGCTGATACTGGTCGACGCTTTCGAAGGGCCGATGCCGCAAACCCGGTTTGTGTTGCAAAAAGCACTGGAGCTGGGAAAGAAACCGATCGTGATCATCAACAAGGTGGATAAGCCAAACTGCTCTCCCGATGAGGTTCATGAAGCAATGTTTGAACTGATGTTCAGTTTGGATGCCTCCGAAGACCAGTTGAATTTTCCAACCATTTATGGCTCTTCGAAACAGGGATGGATGTCGGACGACTGGCGGAAACCCGCAAAAGATATTCATTTCCTCCTTGATACGATCCTCGAACATATTCCTGAACCTTCGAAGAATGAAGGTCCACTTCAGTTACAAATCAGCTCTCTCGATTATTCATCATATGTCGGCCGGATTGCTGTCGGCCGCATCACAAGCGGATCAATCAAAGCCGGAATGCAGGTTTCGCTGGTAAAGGGTGACGGACGAATCACTAAATCGGTCATCAAAGAGCTTTACCTTTTTGAAGGGCTCGGAAAAGAGAAAGTGAAGTGGGAAGTGGGAGCAGGAGAGATCTGTGCAGTATTGGGTCCTGAAAATTTTGATATCGGTGACACCATCGCCGATCCCGTAAATCCTGTTGCCCTTAAGCCGATTACAGTCGATGAGCCAACTATGAGTATGGTCTTTACTATAAACAATTCACCTTTTGCCGGAAAAGATGGGACGTTTGTCACATCGCGTCATATCCGTGAGCGATTGTTTAAAGAGACGGAAAAGAACCTTGCATTACGGGTTGAAGAGACAGCAACACCTGAAAAATTTCTGGTTTATGGTCGTGGTGTACTCCATCTTGCCATCCTCGTCGAGACGATGCGTCGCGAAGGGTATGAGTTTCAGCTGGGGCAACCTCAGGTGATTACCAAACTGATAAACGGTACTACGATGGAGCCCATAGAAAATCTTACCATCCAGGTGCCTGAACTCTTTTCAGGAAAGGTGATTGAACTGGTTACGAGGCGTCGTGGTGAGATTGTGAACATTGAAAATAAACGAGACCGGGTTGTCATCGAATTTACAATACCAGCCCGTGGACTCATCGGGTTGCGTAACCCGATCCTGACCGCTACGGAGGGTGAAGCTGTTATGGCTCACCGGTTTAAGAGCTATGAACCCTGGAGAGGGGATATGATCAACCGCATTAATGGCTCCTTGATCGCCATGGAAACTGGAATGGCGATTACCTATTCAATCGATAAACTTCAGGACCGTGGAAAGTTTTTCATTGAACCAAATGATCCCATCTATGCCGGCCAGGTGGTTGGAGAGAATACCCGGGGAGACGACATGCTGATAAATCTTACCAAAACCAAAAAACTTTCTAACGTACGCGCTTCAGGATCAGATGACAAAGCTGTCATCATCCCGGCGATTATTTTCAGTCTGGAAGAGGCCATGGAATATATCCAGGGAGATGAATATGTGGAAGTGACGCCTAAAACCATCCGTCTCCGAAAGATTATCCTCGATGAAATCGAGCGGAAAAGGAGTCGGAAAGTGAGTTAATCCTCCGGATCGGCCTCCTTCCTTCTGCTTTTATAAACCTTCCAACTACCGTAAACCGCTCCCAGTCCCAATAAAATTCCCAGTCCGCCATCGATTGGAGCGCCACGCGGATCCTGATTACCTTCCGATCCATGTCCTCCTGGCGGAGGAGGTGGCTCCTGAGCCGAAAGTGGCTGACCGGATAAGCGGGAGTAAGATTCATCAGGGTATCGGCTTCAATGGAAAAGAGGGTGCTTTCATTTTTAATAAAATACAATGGATCCGTAATTCATCCGTAAGCATGGGCAAGGAGTTGGTGGAAACCTCATGCCCATCGGATACCGAATAAAACTGGGGCGCATACCCGCCCAGAAAATGAGCATCATAGTCCGCATCAAATGAGCAGGTTGCTACCTCATGAAACCGGATAACCGTCTCCTGGGCTTTGCTCCCCTCAGGATCCACCGCATGCAACCGGATGACATTCACATCCTGATCTTTATACCAATTGGTTGGAGAATGAGTCCTGTCGCCGGCATAGAGGTTCAACGATCCGGGCCCTGCAGTCAATACCTGTACCATGAAGCCCTGAGTAGCAGGGATGATCCCTCCCTGACTGATGTCAGTATAGCTGTCATCTGATTCATTCCATACTTTTGCAACTGCCCCGATATTGGTTTAATTCCACCCCGTAGGTCCTATTGTTTGGTTCCACTTCAAGGCGCAGGGGAATGGGTTCCCCACCAGGTTCCATCCGGCATAGGTCGTCCCTTCCGTATTGATCAATCCCGATAGTGGAATACTCGAATTATTCAATGCCCCTCCAAAACCATCCATAAGGATGAAGGGGAAGTTGACTTGACAAATCCACGAAGATCCCTGAGCTTTGCCTCTTTGTATGCATTAAAACGCACCCCTTTAACCTGGATGTCAATCTCTTTGATTTCAAGATCAACATGTGATTTGGTTGGCTTATCCATTATTCAACAACTAGTTTCAAGATATGTACGGAATCATTTGTGGTCAGTTCGACAAGGTATAAACCGGCTGGAAGACCTTTAACCGGAATGGATGGCACACACTCCCCCGATCGGCCGGCCGGAAATCGGAATTCCGCTATAGTCTTTCCCTGCGGATTCATCACCCTGCAGGCAATGGGGCTGGTGGAGATCCCCTTCAGATCGATATGAAATTCATCCTTGCAGGGATTGGGATATCCAATGATGTTTAGGGCAGATCGCTTCTCGAATATCCCTGGATTCATCTCTCCCACGTCACGTTTCCACAAGGAGCGATTGGTCGCAGCATAGATATAATTAAAATAATTATCACTGATTACCATCAAGTCCTGGAGGAACGTCCATTGGGGAAATCCGTCACTTCTGTCTCTCCATGCACTGTTATCGGTCACCTTAACATAACAGTTATTTGGATATGCCGATGCGAAAAGGAGTTCATGGTATGCTTCAAGATGGATCATATGAGTTTGCGTAATTCCAGAATCAGCCTGTACCCATCCGCTTTGCCCTATTTTAGTGTAGAACACTCCATCCCATGTCCCAGCATATAGCTTATTGTTGTAATACTCCAGGGAGTTGATATATGGGTTTCCCAGTCCGCTCATATCCATTTGGTGCCAGATGGAATCAAGGGTATTGAACTGATAGACACCATGTTCTCCTGTAGAGACATACATGATGCTATCGGGGAAGATAAACCCGGTGATTGACACTCCATCCAGCCCTTGCTTCATCGGGTGCCAGATATGATCTTGCATCAGTTTATTGTAGTAGACTCCATTTTGCATAGCAACGTAAATGACATCGCTGTGGAAGGGATTCACATACATTCCCTTGCAATCGTAAGCTACATTTCCAAAGGAGTTGTGGCTAAAGTCTATCCATTGGTTACTTATGTTATCGAAATAATATAGTACACCACCGGCACAAACAACGGAACAAACGAATGCATTATAAACAAAACTGACATCCAGCGAATTCAAACCCTGGTTGTTCTGTGCAAATCCCCCGTTTGAGTCAGACTTGAACAACCCGGCGCCATTCGTACCGGCAAGGAAATAGCTCCCACAATAGGCAATGGAAGTTATATCTGCCTGGGCAAGGCCGTCGTTCATATATTCCCACTTATCACCGACCATGAAACGGAAAACTCCTGGGCCATTCGTTCCGGCAAGAAGGTAATCAGGATTGCTGCAAATGGCTGTAATGGAAAAACGAGGATACGGCAGTGTGGTGTCCCTGGACCAGGTTTCACCATTGTCGTGGGACCAGAAAATACCTTCTAACGAGCAGCCCGCTATCAATTCCGTGACGTTGTCGTTCACGTGTCTGGCATGCATGCAGGTAACGTTTGTGACCGGTCCATTTACTACTTGGGTCCAATTTTCCTGGGACTGGAATCTCTTGCGGAAAATACCGTTGCAGGTGGCGGCTAACAAGTACTCATCATGATAGATCATCGAATTCATGCACATATCCCCGGGAATATTTTCCACAAAGTAGGGGGGGGCGCCGGGATAGGAGGAAACCCAGATGTGCTGGCTGGTGATTATGTAAAAAGTGGAATCTGTAAGGGACAGGCTATTAATTGGGATATGAACCACATCGGTAATCCTTTGGTCAAGAGGTTCTACAAACCAATCGTTCCAGCTACAAACATCAGTATTATAAAAGTAAAGCTGATCCCACTGAGTAAATTTTAGAATTAGCGCGAGTACAGAAGCGCCATTAAACTCAAGTATTTTAAACGATTTTACATAGATAGAATAGAATCCCTGCCCGATATTAATCAGTTCGGGTTCAACCAGGCTGCTCTTATATACACCAGTTGGTGTCCCCACGAAAAGAGAATCACGATAAACAGCCAAAGCGGTCACTTCAGGATCGGGAGGGAGTAAAAATTCCTTCCATCCTTCTCCGGGATTATTACAATGATAAACCAGCACTCCAAGTG
>CAYUZX010000115.1:0-4810 GCA_964449285.1 uncultured Prolixibacteraceae bacterium | reverse complement strand
ACGTAGAACGCTGAATCTTGAACGCAGAACGTAGAACGCTGAATCTTGAACGCAGAACGTAGAACGCTGAACCTTGAACGCAGAACGCAGAACGAGGTTCAAGATTATTATTCCGTCATCCCTCTTCCGTCATCCCTCTTCCGTCCTCAAAAATATCCCGTATATTTGTACGTTTGATACGTAAACCGGTTCGGATGATCCGCCCGCGACAGATTTTATTCACCATTCTGGTTTCACTGGCCATCCTGTTACCATCTGCTATTTTTTCCCAGAAGGTAGCTCTTGTATTATCCGGTGGTGGCGCGCGGGGAGCAGCGCACATTGGGGTAATCCGTGCTCTGGAAGAACATCAGATCCCAATCGATTATGTGGTTGGCACATCTATCGGAGCCATCGTGGGAGCTCTCTATGCTATAGGCTATACGCCTGATGAGATGGAACAGCTGATGGATTCTCCGGATTTCGCTAATTGGACATCCGGATCAATTGATGAAAAGTACCGTTATTACTTCCGGAAAGACGATCCCAACTCCTCATGGTTCTCCCTGGATTTCAATCCCAGGAAAAAACTGACCACACTATTGCCAACCAATTTGATTAATCCATATGAGATTGATTTTGAATTCATGCGCTTGATGGGCCCTGCAGCAGCGGCTGCAAACTATGATTTTAACAATCTGATGGTACCCTTCAGATGTGTGTTGGCTGATATCGATTCTACCCAGGCGTTAGTGATAAGAAGTGGCAACCTCAGTACCGCTGTTCGCGGATCCATGTCGATACCTCTCGTCTTTAACCCACTAAGGTATGAAGGCAAACTTCTGTTCGATGGAGGAATGTACAACAACTTTCCGGCAAATGTAGCTCAGGAGGATTTTCACCCGGATGTGATCATCGGATCAAGAGTGGCCCAGCGTTACAGTAAAGCTGATCCGGATGATGTGGTTAGCCAGCTGATGACCATGTTGATGGAGCGTCAAAGTGATACGATCACCTACCCAAACTCCGTGATGATCATCCCCTCTATTCCAAAGATCAGCCTGCTTGATTTTTCACAGACCGAAATCCTGGTCGACAGCGGCTATGTGGCTGCCATAGCTATGATCCCCGAAATCCGCAAGCTGATCAAAGATACCCTCACTCCCGACGTTCTTCTTCGAAAACGGACTGTTTTCAAAGAAAAAGAGCCACCCTTGATCTTTGACTCTATCATTGTAAAAGGACTCACAAAAGCTCAAACCCAGTATGTTCAAAAAATCTTGAAACACAGCCAGAAAACTGTGACCATTAACGAATTAAAGAAGGCCTATTTCCGGTTCATTGACGAAGGTTTTGTTAAGACGATCTTCCCGGCAGCCAGATACAATCCACAAACAGGATATTATGACCTCTGCCTCGACATCCAGAAAGCCCCAAATTTCAATGCACAGTTTGGGGGAAACCTCTCACTGGGGACCAGCAATGAAGGGTTCCTTCAGCTCCGCTACAAGTATCTCTGGAGCCATGCTATCAGGGTTGTAGCTAACGGGTATTTTGGCAGGTTCTACAACTCGGTAAAAGGAGGAGGACGGATTGATTTTACATCAAAGCTCCCCTGGTATCTCGAACTCCACTACACGTATAATAGTTACAACTATTTCAAGAATACAACCTATTTCTTTGATGATCTGACACCCTCCAATATCAAGCAATGGGAGAGTTTTACTGCACTGCACGGAGGTATCCCTATCACAAACAAAGGGAAGCTGAACCTGGAGTTGATCAATGCTATCACCTCTTCTGATTACTACCAGACAAACGATTTTTCACGCCTGGATACGACCGATCAAACCAAATTCAATTTCTTCAGTCCGCGGATCTGTTTTGACCTGAATAATCTGAACCGCAAACAATATCCAAATGCCGGAGCCCGCCTGAGTATCTCTTTTTCATACATGAACGGACGGGAAATCCTGATACCCGGATCCCAGTCGGCAAACAAAAGCGAGCAGACAAATTATCATGAATGGCTGGAAATCAAGGCAATTTATGACAACTATTTTGAAACGATTGGCCCGCTCAAACTCGGATTCTTCGGAGAGCTTTGTATTACCAACCAACCATTCTTTCTGAACTATACCTCATCCATAATGTATTCTCCTGTTTTTCAACCTCTTCCAGAGATGCAGTCCCTCTTCTTGCCGCAATTTCGGGCATCCAGTTACCTGGCGGGCGGACTGAAAGCCATTTTAACAATCTATAAGAAATTGGAATTCAGAGCAGAAGGGTATATCTTTCAACCCTATCAGCAGATCCTTCAGAATCCCACTGATTATACCGCCTACCATGGGCCGATTTTGAGTGACCGCTCATACATTGCAGCAGGAACATTGGTTTACAATACATTCCTTGGACCATTGAGTGCCGGTGTGAGTTTCTATGATAAGCTACAGGATCCCTTTACCTTCAATCTTAACTTCGGATATATCATCTTTAATCGCAGTGCCTTACCGTAGTCATTGCTTTTTTGAGATATCAGAATAAATACTATTTTTGCAATTGGAAACACCACCTACCGGCATTGTTCGGAACCTTAAGATGATTATTTATATGACGTTTTTTAACTCATGGAAAACAAAGAACACACCGATCAGAATCCTGATCTGGAACAGAATCCAGTTCAGGAGGAGAATTCTTCACCTGTTGAATTAAAGGAAACAACCACAGAGAGCCCGGAAGTAGTTCCGGAGACAACTGATACTAGCGAAGAGCAACAAACCCTCCCTGAAGCAGCTAAAACTGACCCTCCTGCTGCCCCAATAGAGACAATCTCTCCTGTTGAAGAAGCTCCTCCCGGAAACATCCAGGAGGAGGACTCAATTGTAGAACTACAAGCTGCTGAAGAGTCATCCCTTGTTGAAGGGGTTGCTGCTGAAGAGTCGTCCCTTGTTGAAGAGGTTGCTGCTGAAGAACCTTCTTCCGAGGAAAAAGTTGAGGGGGTTGAAACAGAAGTGAAAGGAGAAATATTGGAAAAGCCGGAGGCAATTTCTGAAAGTGAAAACGAAGGTGAAGAAGATGAAGATGAGAATCTTGACCAACAAATATCAGAAGAGAGCCTCAGCCATTATACCCAGGTACAGCTACTTGACTTGCTTGAGGTTGCTGTTGCCGAAACCGATCTCAATGCGGTAAAAACCAGGATAGCCCTGATCAAGATGGCATTCCTCAAGAAACAGGACGAATTGCATGAGCCGGCTGATGTAGATGAAAATAGCGATGAACCGCCAGCCAGCAACCAGGACCAGGATGAACTTAATGCCCGCTTTGATGCCCTGTTTAGCATCTACAAAGCTAATAAAGGCCGTTTCAGGGCAGAGCAGGAAAAGCTAAAAAAGGAAAACCTGGAACGGAAGCGCCAGATTCTTGAAGATCTGCGGACCCTGATTAGCTCAGAAGAGACATTAAAAAAGACTTATGACGAGTTCAAAATTCTTCAGGACAAGTGGAAAGAGATTGGAATGGTGCCACGAAGTGAGATCAACGACCTCTGGCAAAATTACCACTTCCTTGTTGAGAAGTTTTTCGAGAAAGTCAAACTTAATAAAGAGCTCAAAGACCTTGATCTGAAAAAGAACCTGGAAGCCAAGATCGAGCTCTGCGAAAAAACCGAAGAGTTGCTGCTTGAGACATCCATCCTGAAATCGTTCAAACAGCTACAAAAGTATCATGATGAATGGAAGGACATTGGTCCTGCACCGTCAGATAAAAAAGACGAGATCTGGGACCGGTTCAAAAACGCTACCGATAAGATCAACGAACGTAGACGAGAGTATTACGCTTCCCTTGAAGAGGAGCAGAATAAAAACCTGGAAACAAAAAATGCGTTGTGCCAGCAAGCAGAAGAGGTGTTGACGAAACAGAATGAAACCGTCAAAGAATGGCAGGAGAACACGAATACTGTCAATGAGCTTCTGAAAATCTGGAAGAGTGTTGGGCCCGTTCCCCAAAAACAAAACGCTGAAATCTGGTCCCGGTTCAAGGGTTGCCTCGATAGTTTCTTTGGGAGCAAAAAGGAGTTCTTCGACCGCGTGAAGGACCAGCAAATGAACAACTATAATATTAAAGTTGCTCTCTGTGCCCAGGCTGAAGCCATTAAGGATAGCACCGACTGGAAAAAGACGACTAACGACCTGATTCATCTTCAGGGCGAATGGAAAAAAATTGGCCCCGTTCCAAGAAAGCACTCCGATAAAATCTGGAAACGGTTTCGTTCTGCATGTGATGAGTTCTTTAAGGCCAAATCAACTTACTTCGCCAACATCCATACGCATGAAGATGAGAATATGAAGGCAAAAGAGGAGCTGCTTACAAAGCTGAAAGATCACCAATTTTCAGAAAATAAAAGTAAGAACCTGGATGACCTGAAAACGTTTCAGCGTGAGTGGACACAAATTGGTCACGTACCGTTTAAAGAGCGGGACCGTTTGCAAAACGAATTCCGGAAGCTCGTTAACAAGCACCTTGACAAACTCAAAATCAGCGAATTAGAGATGGCATCCGTGAGCTACCAAACGAAGTTGGAGTCGATGAAGAACGACCCTCAGGCCAAACGGATGATCTTCCGGGAAAGGGAAACCCTGTCCATCAAAATCAGCAAGCTTCGTGACGACATCAATCTCTGGGAAAACAATATCGGCTTCCTCGCCAATTCAAAAAACGCCAATATTCTGAAATCCGAATTCGAAAAGAAGATTGAGATGGCGAAGAATGAACTAAAGGTGATGGAGGCGAAGTTTAAAATCCTGCGGCAGCAGTAAAGGACGTGAGACGT
>CAYUZX010000114.1:0-4852 GCA_964449285.1 uncultured Prolixibacteraceae bacterium | reverse complement strand
GCATCACGGATTATGCCTCCATTGAATACATCAACGAAAATGAGATCCTGGGCAGCTCTGAAAATCCGGAGAGAACATACATCGAAGAGGTGATGCCGGCAAAGATTCGGCTAAACATGCAGTTCATCGAACACCCAACCCTGGCTAATTATTTCCACATTCTGGGGAAGACTATTTCCCGGATTTTATTCTGAGAATATCGTTGAAGTTAGTGCAGAACCACCATTTTCTTCGTCATTACGGCATCATCTGCTTTCAGGACGCAATAATAGATTCCATCTCCTTTCCCTTCTGAATCCCACGGAATTTCGTAATAACCCGCAGCCATCTTTTCATCCAGAATAGTTTCCTGGATAGCTCCAGTTGCATCATAGACTTGAATTGTAACCTGTGTATCAGGATCTATCACCTCCACAGGAATGTTAGTGACCGAGCAAAACGGATTGGGAAAATTCTGAAACAAACGAGTGGTTTGTTGAGGTTGATACTCGGGTAATGCATTTGGATCCATCAACGGTTTTCCAGCTTCCACCCAGGCTGAATAGATCAACTCAGATAAGGTACGCGAACCTCTCTGAAAAAGAGTGATTGTAAATGATGCTGATGTCTCCCATAAGGTTTGATAATATAAGTCAGACGAAGTGTTTCCGGCGACCGATTTAGCAAAATCATCAGCCTGAAGAATGCTGTCAACATACGGATAGTTTCCATAGATGTAACTGAATATAAACCCGGGCACATCGCCGATCAGATTTACCGTATCATCCGTGATGATAATCTGGGATGCAAACCGATTGATCATCTTGGTCTCAAAACGAGAATGGATCCCCGTATTTCCTGAAAACTGACCGTTGTAATTCTTTGTCAGGTGCATAGGCATATGACCATCTCCAACATAATGCCCCAGGTCAGCAGCAAACAAGCCCGCTTTTTCCCAGTTATGCCGAGTGAAACAACTCACCAGCGAGTCGTAGGAAGTGAGGGTAGCCCATGGCAATATACCCTGATCGATTAGAAAGGATAATCCATAAACTGCTATCAGTGAATCCATATCCTGAATGATCCTTCCTGAAAGGACAAACTCAGGATAGTTATCAATATCAATGTAGTGACGTGGACCTTCATCGGGATCGGTATCTTTCCTGTAATCGGCGTCGGAGGCATGCAATCTAACGATGTCAGTCCATCCCGGGACCAGAAATGCCATCTCGTGAGGCAAAATAATGCTAACTCCACCGCTTATCTTCTGATGGCCCTGGTATCCCCATGAGGCAAGCAAAAGGAGGAGAAAAGCTCCAATAAGAGTGAACGTGAAATGTCTTGTAATCATTGTGAGGTTACTAGTTCCTGGTTGCTTGTTGCTTGTTATTGTTTTGTAATTCTTGATTTTTTAATTCCTTATTCCTCATTCTCATAAGCTCCTTTCATCAAATTCAAGAGGGCATTCAGCTCTTCCACTTTTTCCGGATTCCCCAGTTGCGTATAGGTCAGGATCATGTTGCTGACCAACCGCAGGATAATGTCTACATTGGTACATGGGCTGAAAAATGAGGATTCGGGCTTCATCTGCATCTGGCGGATAAAGAGATCGATTTCACGCCGTGTGAAAACCGCTCCCTTATTGAACGGATTTATGTAAAACAGTACATCAGCAGTTCCGGTGCTGGAGTGATAGAGCTCTGTTGTATAGGCCAGGATAAAATGCTGGGGAAGGTTCACCCCCTGGATAGGCAGATTCAGTCGTTGCGCCAGGATCAGATAGATAATCCCGAGTGTAAGGGGGCTCCCTTTACGCGTTTCCAAAACCGTGTTGATGTATTGATTCGTTGGTGCATAAAGGTTGATCCTGTTCCCCTCAAATTTATGCATATCATAAAAGATATGGTTCATGACTTTGACGTTCTCGAGCGCTGTGAGGTTGTCGTTTAACTCCAGCCAGGCATCCATCTTCATTTGTTCGATTGCCACTGTAATCTCTTCTGGATTGAGGTCGGGATAGTGGCTTCGGGAGATGAGGAGAAACCCTTTCAGTAAGTCGGATGAACCAAACTTCATCCAGTCTATCAACTGGTGGCGGAAACCCTCCTGTTGTATCCGATGGATGATCCATTCGATCCTTCCCTGTACGATTCCATCAAAACTATTTTCCCAGGCCATTTCAAGTGAAGGGACCGCCTGTTCTCCGAAGGCAAAAATTTTCTCCCGGATGATATCAAACGTCTTATCATCAGGTTCATCCAAAAGGTTGATTAAAGCTGATAGCTGGTTGGGATTATTTGTCATAACGGTAAAGCAAAGATAATAAATAGTGAGAAGTGAGGAAGCGAAGTGGCGAAGCGAAATAACAGAAACCAGCAACTAAGAACTGACACCAGATATCAATCGGTTGCCAGCCGATCCAGCACTAAGTTTATCAACTCTTTTATTACAGGGCCGTGATGTGCGTTGTACTCTCCTGTTTCCCTGTTGGCAATCAAGGCGCAGATGGTGATGGTTTCATGTCCCATCAAAGCGCCAAGCCCATAAAGCGCCGATGTCTCCATTTCGAAATTTGTGATCCGATGTCCATGACATTGAAACCGTTGGAGTTTATCAATCATCTCAGGGTCGGTCAGGGCCAGGCGTAAACCACGACCCTGTGGCCCATAGAATCCGGGGGCCGTGACAGTGATGCCATGAACAGTTCCTTCAGAAAATTGCCGGATGAGCCTTTCTGATCCTTTGATGAAGTAAGGCTGTGTGATGGAAGGATGCCAGTCTGCTTCACGAGCAAAGTGAGCCGAGAGCTCTGTATCGATGATCTTCTGAAAATCCCGGTAAAAGTAAATCAGGTTATCCAGCCCCATTGCATGAGTTGACAAGCTAAAACTGTTGATAGGAATGTCGGGCTGAATGGCGCCAGAGGTCCCTATCCGTATGATGGTGAGGGATTTGCGATGAGCTTTTGGGAGGCGTGTTTCAAGATCAAAGTTAGCAAGAGCATCCAACTCCTGCATCACAATGTCGATGTTGTCGGTACCTATCCCTGTAGAAAGAGCAGTAATTCGTTTTCCGTGATAGATCCCGGTGTGGGAGATAAATTCCCGGTTGGAGATCCTGTATTCGATTTCATCAAAAAAACCAGAGACCTCTGGAACCCTGCCCGGATCACCCATTATGAGGATCGTATCAGCCAGCTGTTCAGGCCTCAGATAAAGATGATAAACACTTCCGTCAGGATTGACGATCAGGTCGGGTTCAGCAAATTTCATCACATTCTTGAGATTTAAGTGTAATCAGTAAAAGTAATCATTTGAATGGAATAGATCTCTTGATCGTGATAAGGGGTTTCTTTTACCGTGATAAACCCGGTTTTTTTTAGTAAATTTGTTGAAAATCAATAAAATCGAACTATGTCACAAGAATTTGAGATTAACTGGAAAAAGGTGATGCCCACCGCCTTGATTGTAATAGGAGTGATCCTGCTGATTATCTTCTGGGCAAAAATGACGTTAACGATTGAAGCCGGACACGGAGGTGTTTTGTTTAAAACTTTTGGAGGTGGTATCGACACAACCCAGACTTATGGA
Source organism: uncultured Prolixibacteraceae bacterium (assembly GCA_964449285.1). Taxonomy (GTDB): domain Bacteria; phylum Bacteroidota; class Bacteroidia; order Bacteroidales; family FEN-979; genus QYOJ01. Next base: position 1,283 of record CAYUZX010000114.1, on the reverse strand, counting down.
GAAGGATTTCATGTAATTTCTCCATGGAACAGCATGGTTGTTTATGAAACCCGGCAGCAGGAGATTGCGGAAGATATGCAGGTATTATCATCAAACGGACTTGAGATTAAGGTAGATGTCTCTGCCTGGTATGAGCCAATCCGCAGTACCATTGGAAAACTGCATGTAAAAATCGGACAGGATTACCTGAAACGTGTTGTTATTCCTGCCCTCAGATCTTCGGCGAGGACTGTTATCGGGAGATATACGCCAGAACAGATTTATTCGACAAAACGAGATGCCATCCAGGATGAGATCTTTATGGAGACCAAAGCCATCCTCGATCAGAAATATGTCCAGCTCAACCGGGTTCTGATCCGTACAATCATCCTGCCTCCAACAATTAAAACCGCCATCGAAAGTAAGCTAAAACAGGAGCAGGAGTCGCTGGAGTATGTGTTCAAACTGGAAAAGGCCAAGCAAGAGGCCGAACGCCAGCGCATTGATGCCGATGGAAAAGCCACGGCTAACCGAATCCTGAGCGCCAGTTTGACCGATAAAATTTTAAAGGAAAAAGGAATCCAGGCAACCGTGAAGCTGGCTGAGTCAGCCAATACAAAAGTGATTGTGATTGGGAGCGGAAAAGATGGACTGCCGCTGATTCTGGGAGATAAATAAGCTCCATCAGTTTTTTTCACTTGTCTGCCTGTCCGATTGTCGTACTACGATACTGCCCTCAGGAGCGCCGATATCGCCGGCAATCACCGGACATTTTACCTGCAGCAGACAAAACACCTGGATATGATGGTTGCACATTGATCCAGGCCTGCTTCAATGGCATCATCCATCGTTGCATCATTCAATACAGGCCCTCCTTTAACGGTATATACGACCGGAACCGGAAGCGCTTCGATCAACACCCGGTCGAAGACCGTTTCACCGGCATTATCACCAATGAAGAGGATTGATTTTGCTCTCTGCAACCGCCTCAGAAAGGCATCCAGGTGATTGATGGCAAAGGGTTGGTGCAACACGCGATCAAGGGTTTGTTCCAGGTCATCGTATGCTGAACTGACACCCAGGTCAATGATGTTACCAGCAATGCTGATCCGGATAGCTGTCTCCAGCTGATCAACCAGCAGGGTATTGATCCGAATGCAATCATTTACTTCCGTTCCACATGATCTTATCCGAAGCGTTTTCGGCCGCTTTAATCAGTGGATAGCCAGCCGGAGAAGCAGTCAGCAAGGGATGGGTCCCGATCTGAGCTGTCAGCAATGAATTGATGCTCATTCTGTTTTGAA
>CAYUZX010000113.1:0-5198 GCA_964449285.1 uncultured Prolixibacteraceae bacterium | reverse complement strand
CTTCTCGATCGTACTTCGTACTTCTGACTTCTGACTTTGATTGTGATCCCGGAGGCAATCGAACTGCTTCCTAAGACTATTGATTTTACTGTACTTTCAGAAGCATCACCGTTTTTATAGGCAGTTTCTTAGCCGCGTTCTTGACCTGGACCCAATTCGATGCTTCCATTATTGGGAAACAGTGGAGAAAAGTGCATCAAAATAAATTTGTCCGCACTGTTTTTTTTAGCATTTTTTTTCAAGAAGAAACATCTTTTCTAATTGATTATGCAACAATCTGTTTGACTCTCAGAGGTTCAAAACAGGTTCCATTCAGGTTACTTTTACTTTACTATTACGTTAATAATCAGGCAGTTGTTAATAACTTTATCCATTAGATAATTTCTGCTTTGATACTTTTGCCACTGTAAAATTAATCATACACTATGAACGAAAAATCAATCATCGAGAAACCGGTCACAGCTCCTTATATCTGTAAAATGATCGGAGTTAGCAGACCCGCACTCCATAAATGGAGCAAGGCAGGTATCGTCCGTTCCCATAAACTCGGGGGCAAACTTTTTTACTTTGAAAGTGAAGTAATGGAGGACTTGAAAAAATGCTGAGGACTTCGACTATTCACTTAAATATCACGAAAGCCTCATTAGATACCCATTACGGTCATGATAAAGCAACAATCCATTGAGGAAGTACAGAACCTTGATATTGCCGATGTAATCGGGAAATATCTCACCCTGACCAGTAAAGGAACAAACTACCAGGGAAGCTGTCCGTTTCATAAAGAGAAAACGCCCAGTTTTTCTGTTTCACCATCCAGAGGGATGTACAAATGTTTCGGTTGTGGAAAAGCCGGCAATGCCATCTCATTCGTGATGGAATTTAAAAAGTTGGATTATATCTCAGCCGTGAAGACCATCGCAGCCGATCACAATATCAACCTGCTCCAGGAAAACGACTCAAACGAAAACAACGAAAAATTCAACCGCAACGAGCTGCTGTATTCAGCCAACAAGCTCGCTCATAGTTGGTTTCAGAACAACCTGAAACAGAAAGAAAATATAAGTGCACTGTTATATGCACAAAGTCGCTGGAGTGATGAAATGATCGGGGATTTTGGGATCGGATTCGCTCCGGATAATTGGGATGGACTTAAAAACTGGGCAAAAGGAAAGGGAATCAAAGAGGATATTTTAATTGAAACCGGCCTGCTGGCTGAAAGCAAGGGGAAACGCTTCGATTACTTTCGTAACCGTATTATCCTCCCGATCTTCAATACAGGTGGCAGGATCGTAGGATTTACCGGTCGTGATTTTTCGACCAGCAAAGATGCTCCGAAGTATTTTAACACCCGTCAGACGGATATTTTTACAAAAGGCAAAATCCTGTACGGGTTGCATTTGGCCGGTAAATCCATTAAGGAAAAAGGGTTTGCATACCTGGTAGAAGGTAATGCCGATGTGATCAGGCTTAACCAGATCGGCAAACACAATACGGTAGGGTCCGGTGGAACCTCACTCACCCGCGAACAGATATCAGAGTTGAAGAGGCTCGCCGGTTCGGTTACACTCATCGGTGACAGCGATAAGCCGGGACGGGCTGCCGTTGTGAAAAACGGTAAAATGATCATTGAGGCAGGAATGTTCTGCAACGTAATAGAACTTCCTGACGGGGAAGGGAAACAAGATCCCGATTCATTCTTCACCGACACGGATCAATTCGAAAAGTATGCTGCACAGAACACCCAGGATTATATCATCTGGCAGGCAATCTCCCAGCAGGAACGATGTAAGAGCGCCGATGTTAAATCAAAACTCGTCGATGAATTGTCTTATCTGATCACACGGCTCCCTGTCTCTTCGCATGAGATTTATACAGAACAGCTTGGGAAACTGATCAAGCCCAAAAAAGCATGGCTTGACAGGATCCGGCAATACATGGCCGATGAACCAAAGGTGGAAAAGAAAGATGCCGGCAATAAAATACCGGATCACATCATCCTTTCCGACTGGGAAAAATATGGTTTTTATGAAGATGGCAATTGTTACTTCTTTAAAACAAAGGATGGTCCCAAGCGGGGTTGCAATTTCACGATGGAGCCGCTCTTTCATATTGCCTCAGTAATCAATTCCAAACGATTATACAAGATCACCAATGAATTTGGATTCAGCCAGGTTATTGAACTTTTACAAAAAGACATGATATCCCTAAGCAATTTTAAACTCCGGGTAGAAAGCCTGGGGAATTTTTTATTTGAGGGGCAGGATTGTGATCTCAATAAGCTAAAAAGATTCCTGTATGAAAAGACTCAAAGCTGCTTTGAGATCGCACAACTGGGGTGGCAGAAAGAGGGTTTCTGGGCATGGTGCAACGGGATCTACAACTCCCGTTTCATGGCAACAGACCATAACGGAATTGTGAACCATGCAGATAAAAACTACTACCTGCCATCCTCAAGTGATATTTACAAAGCAGAAGATAGCCTGTTCGTGTCAGAACGCCGCTTTAAGTTCACTCCAGGTAAGGTATCACTTAAGGATTACTCAGCCAAACTGATCGATGTTTTTGGAGAAAATGCCATGTTTGGACTCTGCTTTTATTTCGCCTCTTTGTTTCGGGATCATATCGCCAAACAATTCGGATTCTTCCCAATCCTTAACCTGTTTGGACCAAAGGGGGCCGGGAAGACCGAACTCGCCATCAGTCTTATGCAATTCTTTGGTCAACAGACCAAGGGTCCCAACATCACCAACACCACAAAAGCGGCGTTGGCAGATCATGTTGCATTATTCTCCAATTCCTGTTGCCACATTGACGAGTACAAGAACAATCTGGAATATGAGAAAATTGAGTTCCTGAAAGGCTTATGGGATGGCACTGGCCGTACAAGGATGAACATGGATAAGGACCGGAAAAAAGAGACCACCCATGTCGATTGCGGGATTATGCTTTCCGGCCAGGAAATGCCAACAGCAGACATTGCCCTGTTCTCACGACTTATTTTTCTTTCTTTCTATAAAATTGAATACACGGATAAAGAGAAATTGGCCTTCAACCAGTTGAAGGATCTGGAGAAACTTGGGCTTACCCATATTACACATGAACTTCTGCAGTACCGAAAGCTTTTCATCGATGGATTCATGGAGAACTACCACCTGGCATCCGATGAACTCAACAAAGCGTTGAATAATGTTGTCATAGAGGACCGCATTTTTCGCAACTGGCTTGTAATTCTTGCCTCTTACCGGACCCTAAAAGATGTGATCACGGTTCCATGGGAATACCGCAAGCTCCTGGATAGTGCAGCACAACTCATCATTCGTCAGAACCAGGAAACCAAGAAGAGTAATGAGATGTCCATATTCTGGAGCATTGTCGAATTTCTGACCAACGATGGGTTGATCAGGGAAGATGTTGATTTCAAGGTTGATTACATTTCAAAACTCAAGACTGACAAGCTTACCACTGAAACTGACTGGAACCCTGCAAAAAATGTACTCTTTCTGAATCACTCCCGGATTTTTCAACTCTACCGGGTCCATGGACAAAAAACGAAAGAGAATATCCTGCCTTTGAAAACCCTTGAATATTACCTGATGAACTCGAAAGAGTACCTGGGAAGAAAGTTGTCTGTCAGTTTTAAAGTTGAAGACAACCGAAGACTGGTTGAAGATCAGGAGGTCGAAGTCAACACGGAAGGGAACCAGATGAAGAAGGTAACCCGCAGAATTACCACGGCAATGGCTTTTGATTACGATATGTTACACATTTCGATTCTCAATATGGTTGACAAACAAGAGATTGATGAAATAACGGGAAAGCCCAAGAGTGATCTCCCTTTTTAAAAAAAAATCAAAATGTTCAGATAGAAACGAAAATGGCAACTACATCAACTACACAAACTACAATACAATAAAATAATAATAATCAAATAGTTAAAGTAAATAATCATCAATAAATCACAACTACATAGAACTACACAAAACTACAAGAACTACACAAAACTACTATCAAACTACAGTTCTATCAGTTGTAAAATAGTTATAAAGTTGATTAATAGTAAGTTGAACATTTGTAGTTGTTGTAGTTGGTATAGTTGGCAATATATATACCCTGTCTGGGAAAAAACTAATTTTTTTTTCAATGAATGACACAGAAGTAAAAACTGACCGCCATGGATGACAATCTCAAGCCCACCATTACAATTAAACTGAAACCCTACCTTCAGGAGTACGTTTTGAGCCAGTTGGGTAACCCGATCGCTACGAAACGGGCCATGATCGGCAGGTTGATCCGGGCATTTATCGAATTAAGGCCTCCAAACGTGCCACCATTGGTCAATTCAGACATCAATCATATCACGTTCATTCTCCCTCAGTACAATGATCTTAATATAAAGGCAAATCTCTGGGTCTCACCCAAAAACCAGCAGATCATTGAAGATATCCTGATGGATCACTTTAAGAACATGTTCTATGACTACATGGATGACCGGGTTCGCTTCTACAATCATTTCAAACGGGTAATCATCCAGTTCTGTGTGGACAAGGGGTTCACCTTCTCCTACATCAACTATGAGATGCTGAAAAAGGATTATTACCGCAGAAGGAAAAGCAAACCAAAAGATCTCAAAAAAAACTTGTCACTATTTGTCCCTGATGTGTCCCTGGATTGTCTCCCGTTTGTCCCTGAGTTGTCCCTGGATGATGAGTCTTTTCAAATTGAGGTTGAATCCTCATATTCTAAATATAAAAACTGAGCTGCAATATGACTAATACCATTTCAAGGCACAAAGGCTCAAAGTTCACCTTCAAATGCAAGCAGTCTGCTCCCGTGGCTTTCTATGAAGGAGCAATTGCCTTTAATCCTGCATCTGCATCCTGGTAAAATACTGTGTCCGTGTTTTTCATAGGTGTTTGTTTGAGGGAGACCCCGCCATCTGGCACGGTCTCCCTTTAATTAATCTGAAAGATAAAATAGAATTCAGCTAATTTTGATATAACAGAAGAACCAATTACATTTGTTTTAAAGAAACCGGGCATGGGTTCTGCTATGAAAAATATGGTTACGTCAAATATTCTTCTGAAATGAACCCACTGGGCTGGATTTATCCTTCAAATTTGAGAGATAAACTCAACAAGGCCACAATCGAAAAAAGATGGCCTTTTTATAATGCTATCTCAGGATTTTACGAGATAAAT
>CAYUZX010000112.1:0-5208 GCA_964449285.1 uncultured Prolixibacteraceae bacterium | reverse complement strand
CTGTTTGGGTAAATCAATACCTGCAATTCTGGCCATAATTGAACTCTTTTATAATAATTGTTAACCTTGTCTTTGTTTAAACCTTGGATTTTTCTTATTGATCACAAATAGTTTGCCCTTTCTGCGAACGATCTTGCAGTCAGCTGAACGTTTCTTGATCGATGTTCTAACTTTCATGATAAACTCTTTTTATACTATTGGTATCTAAATGTTATTCTTCCTTTTGTCAAATCATATGGTGACATTTCGATTTTTACCTTGTCACCCGGTAAAATTTTTATATAATGCATCCTCATTTTCCCGGAGATGTGTGCTGTGATCACATGTCCGTTCTCGAGTTCCACCCTGAACATGGCGTTGCCAAGTGATTCGATGACCGTACCATCTTGCTGGATTGAAGATTGCTTTGCCATATCTTTCTTTTGTTGAGATGCGGCATGCCGCATCTTGACGTTATATTATACTTTCTGGTCCAAGTACCTCTTCGATGTAAGAGAAGGTTGAGAGCACCTCCGGTGCATCCTTCCTCACTACCACCGTTAACTCATAATGAGCTGACGGTAGCCGGTCAGTCGTCCGAATTGTCCACCCATCAGCAGCTTGAACAATATTTTTTGTCCCCAGGTTGATCATCGGTTCGACACAAATCACAAGACCTTCCTGTAATTTTACCCCTGATCCTTTTCTCCCGTAATTCGGAATATCGGGCTTTTCATGCAGCTCCCTTCCAATACCGTGACCAACTAACTCGCGAACGACCGAATAACCAAAGGATTCAACATAATCCTGTACAGCTGAGCTGATATCTCCAACCCGTTTCCCAACCTGGGCCATATTGAGCGCCCTGAAAAGGGATTCTTTGGTTCTACTCAGCAAATCCAACACTTCGGGGTTCACTTCTCCTACAGGAAATGTGTAAGCCGAATCCCCATAATAACCGTGCTTGATGCATCCACAGTCGATCGAAACAACATCACCATTTGTAAGAACTCTCTCTCCCGGGATGCCGTGTACGACCTCTTCATTGACAGAGATGCACAACGTGCCCGGGAATCCGCGGTACCCTTTAAACCCTGGAACCGCTCCTTCACAACGGATAAACTCTTCCGCTATGTTGTCCAGCGTTATCGTTTTAACGCCTGCTTTTATATACTTTGCTACTTCTGCCAGTGTCTTGCTGACAATGATCGCGTTTTCTCTTAATAGTTCAACCTCTTCGTTTGACGTAACAACCATCCGGTTTGATTTTCATTTATCCGGCCATGCTGAATGACGACCTGCCTTTGATTCTTCCCGACTTAGTCAACCCATCGTAATGCCTCATCAGAAGGTGGCTTTCAATCTGTTGCAGTGTATCAAGCACCACACCTACCAGAATCAGAAGGGAGGTGCCACCATAGAACTGTGCAAACTGAGAAGTTACTCCGACCAACTTTACAAGGGCTGGCATAATGGCGACAAAACCAAGGAAAATAGATCCAGGTAACGTGATTCTTGACATGATGTTATCGATAAACTCTGCCGTCTTCTTCCCGGGTTTAACTCCAGGAACGAACCCTCCGTTTTTCTTCATATCCTCCGCCATCTGCGTCGGATTAATCGTTATAGCCGTATAGAAATAGGTGAAGAATATGATCATCAGGAAGAAGACGAAGTTGTACCAGAAGCTGGTATAGTCGGTAAATACCCGTGCAACTCCCGAAAGTGTTTCTGAGTTGGCAAAGCCAGCCAGGGTTAACGGGAGGAACATGATCGCCTGGGCAAAGATGATTGGCATTACACCTGCTGCATTAACCTTTAATGGAATATACTGACGAACGCCGCCATACTGTTTGTTTCCAACAATTCGTTTCGCATATTGAACCGGAATCCGTCGGGTTCCCTGTACCAGCAAGATTGTGATAAGGATTACAAAGACCAGGAATGCAAGTTCCACAACGAAAAGAACCAGTCCTCCTCCCTGCTGTTCCATACGGGAAACCAGTTCACCAAAGAGGGAAAATGGCAACCGCGCGATGATTCCGATCATAATGATCAGCGAGATTCCGTTTCCGATCCCTTTGTCGGTGATACGTTCCCCCAACCACATGATGAACATGGAGCCGGCGGTTAGTGTGATAATAGAAGATATCCCGAAGAATGAGAAGATAGAGTGAGTAGTAGCAGCGGCATTGAATGGCATGATCCCTTCGGGTGGCATCTGAGATACCAGGTTTGCAATGTATGCAGGAGACTGGAAAATCAGAATAACCACAGTCAGGTACCGGGTAATCTGATTGATCTTTTTCCGTCCGCTTTCCCCCTCTTTTTGTAGTTTCTGAAAATAGGGAATAGCCAGTCCGAGCAGCTGCATTACGATAGAGGCGGAGATGTAAGGCATGATCCCTAGAGCGAAGATAGATGCATTGGCAAATGCGCCTCCCGAGAACATATTGAGCAGTCCCAAGAGGCCTTCACTGCTCTGGTTCTGGAGGTTTGCCAGCATGGTAGGATCCACTCCTGGCAACACCACATACGATCCCATACGATAGATCAGAAGAATCCCAAGAGTATAGATAATCCTCTTTCGCAGGTCTTCAATCTTCCATATATTTCGGATGGTTTGTATCAGCTTTTTCATTCAACAGAATTTAAATAGTGTTTGCACTCCCTCCGTTATCTTCAATAATTTTCTTGGCGGTAGCGGAAAATGCGTGAGCCGTCACATCGAGTTTGGTTTTCAGTTCACCTCTTCCCAGTATTTTGATCCGGTCTTTCTTGGAGGCATATCCGTTGTTTATCAGGACTTCAAGATTGATCTCAGTTACCTTAAGCTTATCGGACAGGAACTGCAACGCATCAACATTGATACCTTTGTATTCGATCCGGTTGATATTTTTAAATCCGAACTTGGGAACACGTCTGACAAGTGGCATCTGGCCTCCTTCATTTCCCGGTTTATGAGAATAGCCTGAACGGGATTTTGCCCCTTTGTGCCCCCGGGTGGATGTTCCTCCCCTCCCTGATCCCTGTCCGCGTCCAATTCTCTTCGGTTTCCTGGTCGAACCTTCAGCCGGTTTTAGATTGCTTAAATCCATTGCTTATATTTTATACGTTGTTACGTTCGATGTTTCGTAATTAGTCCAGTTCTTCAACTGTAACCAGGTGTCTGACCTTGGTTACCATACCCAGAATCTGAGGTGTAGCTTCGTGCTCTACCGTATGACGGATCCGTCTCAGTCCAAGGGCTTCAAGGGTCCTTTTTTGCCTTTCGGGTCTGCCTATTTTACTGCGGACCTGGGTGATTTTTATTTTTGCCATCGTCTCTGATGCGTTTAATTTAGTATAACATTATCCGTTGAAAACCCGTTCCATATCAATTCCTCTAAGCTGGGCAATCGTGTATGGATCGCGCAGTTTGACCAGGGCATTGATGGTGGCTTTTACGACAGAGTGTGGGTTGGATGAGCCTTTGGATTTTGCAAGCACATCGGTCACACCGACGCTCTCCAAAACTGCACGCATAGCACCTCCAGCGATAACCCCTGTCCCAGGAGCTGCCGGTTTTAGAAAGATGAGTGCTCCGGAGTATTTACCCTCCTGCTGATGCGGAATCGTTCCTTTCAGGATCGGAACCTTGATCAGATTTTTCTTGGCATCATCGATTCCTTTGGCGATGGCTGCTGTTACCTCTTTTGCTTTCCCCAAGCCAAATCCAACTACTCCTTTCTCATTCCCTACCACAACGATAGCGGAAAAACTAAACGTTCGCCCCCCTTTGGTTACCTTGGTAACCCGCTGGATACTGACCAGGCGATCTTTGAACTCAATTTCGCTTGATTTTACTCTTTTTACATTAGCGTTTGCCATAGCTATTTAGAATTTTAGGCCACTTTCCCGAGCTGCTTCTGCCAGAGATTTTACCCGACCATGATATAAATATCCGTTCCTATCGAATACAACAGTTTCAATGCCTACCTGACTAGCTTTTTCAGCAATCGCTTTCCCAACCAGTTTGGCTTGCTCTATCTTAGTAACCTTCTGGGAGTTGATCTCCTCTGTCAGGGAAGAAGCTGCAGCCAGCGTCTTACCTGCCAAATCGTCGATCAACTGCACATAGATCTCCTTGTTGCTTCTGAAAACCGTCAAGCGGGGACGTTCTGCTGTGCCCGTCACGATCTTCCGGATCCTCATTTTGATCCTCGAACGTCTTAGTTCTTTTTTGTCTTTTATTGCCATTGTGCTGTTTTTTTTTCATACCTGTACGGGGCGTGCCCCGTACAGACGCGGCATGCCGCGTCTCTACTGTCCTGCTGCTGATTTACCGGCTTTCTTCTTAATTTCCTCGCCCTGGAAACGAATTCCTTTCCCTTTGTAAGGCTCAGGTGGACGGAGTGACCTGATCTTGGAGGCTACTTGTCCTAACAGCTGTTTGTCAAAGGATTTCAGGATGATGGTGTTGGCCTTCCCTTTCTGAGCGGTTGTCTCAAGAATGATTTCGTTCGGAAGTTCCATGATGATATTATGTGAGTATCCAAGGGCAAGTTCAAGTGTTTGTCCAGTTGCGGTTGCTTTGTATCCAACCCCAATCAGCTCTTGTACAGTTGTATATCCTTCCGAAACACCTTTTACCATATTGGCGAGCAATGAGCGGTAGAGACCATGCTTTGCGCGGTCATCCTGTTCATTGCTGCTACGTTTTACCAATAGCTGAGTTCCGTCGAGTTGTACGGTGATCTTTGGGTCAACCTGCTGGTACAACTCTCCCAATTTCCCTTTCACAGTAACCAGGTTCTTGTCTGAAATGGTTACCTCTACCCCGGCAGGGACTTCAATCGGTAGTTTTCCTATTCTTGACATCTGCTTTTCTCCTTATTTAACTGATGTAACATAACACCTCGCCGCCAATCTTCTTGACTCTCGCCTCTTTGTCGGTCATAATGCCCTGTGACGTTGAGAGGATGGCAATGCCCAACCCGTTTAGAACTTTTGGGAGATGGTCTGAGTCGACATATTTCCGCAAGCCAGGTTTGCTGATCCTGATGAGTGAGTTGATGGCTGAAATTTTTGTCACCGGATGGTACTTGAGTGCAATCTTGATCATTCCAGGGATCGGGGCATGTTCCACCTTGTAATTGGTGATATAGCCCTTCTCATGAAGGATTCTGGTCATTTCTACCTTGATCTTCGATTTCGGGACCTCAACCACTCGATGGTTTGCCATCACGG
>CAYUZX010000111.1:0-5310 GCA_964449285.1 uncultured Prolixibacteraceae bacterium | reverse complement strand
GGTCTTACTAGCAATTTCTGCTACGATTTCTGCTTTTGTCATACTACAGGTAATTTGTTATATTGTTAATAATGAATGAATTTGTTCCATGGGAAACGGGGTGCAAATATATAACTTTTTTGAAAGACAACGAAATGAAGAAAAAAAAATACAAAGTTGGCAGTAAGTATTTGGTAGTCGGTAAATCAATGATGCCGGATGCCGGATACCGGATATTAGAGACAGAATTCGTACTTTTGGCTATTATCTGGTATCTAAATTCCCGGTATGTCTTTCACCTCCACCCTCATCGCCTGGTACCAATCTAACAAAAGGAATCTCCCCTTTCGTGGCACAAGGAATCCCTATCTGATATGGGTATCGGAAGTAGTTTTGCAACAAACACGCATGGATCAGGGGATCGATTATTACCTGAGGTTTATTGAACGGTTTCCCGATATTCAAACCCTGGCAACTGCCAGCGAAGAAGAGGTTTTGAAAACCTGGCAGGGAATGGGCTATTATTCCCGGGCAAGGAATCTACATGCTTCAGCACGGGAGATTGTGAATAAGATGGGAGGAGCGTTCCCGGAAACGTTTAACCGGATTCTCAAATTAAAAGGCATTGGTGACTATTCTGCGGCGTCAATAGCTTCCCTGGCGTTTGATGAGCCACAAGCGGCGGTGGATGGGAATGTCTTCAGGTTTATGGCACGATATTTTGGGTTCCGGGATGAAGTGAGCTCAACATCAGGTAAAAAGAGGATGAAAGAAAAGGCTGAATCGTTGATGGACAAGGATCAGCCGGGAACATTCAATCAGGCCATGATAGAATTCGGGGCACTGGTATGCACTCCACAAAGTCCATCTTGCAACAGCTGTATTTTCCGGGACTCTTGTTATGCATTCCGGCATCAGTTTATTCGGGAGATCCCGGTAAAAAAAAAGGCTGCAATGATCCGGAAACGATATTTTCACTACCTGGTTATTACATTCAACGGCAGCGATAATGCCAGAGTGGTTATGAAAAAGCGAAAAGGAGATGACATCTGGAAAAATCTCTACGATTTCCCTGTAATTGAGACAACAGGTAAACGATCCTTACTCCAATTAAAGAAAACCGATGAATGGAAAACCATCTTTCGTGATGGACAACCAACAGTTATCAATGTTTCTGAGGAATTCAAACACATCTTGTCTCATCAGGTTATCCTGGCAACATTTTACCGGGTTTCACTGGAAGAACTTCCAGGGCATTTTAATATGTATATTTCAGTTAAGCAACTGGATTCACTTCCGGTATCCAAACTCATTTCAAAGTACTGGCAGAAATATTTCCAATGATACATTTTCATTACTATATTTGACAATCGGTATAGATTTATTCAGATTATATGGCTAAGGGTGGCGTACATTCCCTGTTTTTTTTCTATCTCCTCCTTTATGGAGGGTTTGGCGCACCTCAGGAAACAAGTAAGCTCCTGATTGACGGGCAGGCATCAATGCAAATTCATCATGAGATTGATTCACTCTATCTCATAGGCGATTATAGCAGAGCCATTGAACAGACACTGATCTTGATGGCATATTATAAGAACACAGATGATCAGCGAGGTCAGATTTTATGTAACAACTATATGGGTGATTTTCTCAGGGCATCGGGAAGTTATTCAGGAAGCCTGGATTATCTATACAAGGCGCTATCACTTAACACTCAGCCTCACGATTCCCTTGTACTCGCACAAACCTACAACTATTTAGCGGCAACTTATTTTGAACACGATTATCCCAACTGCCTGGATAGCGCTGATGTATATGCATCATTATCTAAGGAAATTGCTATCAGGAAACATGATGAAAAGTTAGAATACAGCAACCTCAATATTCTTGGGAAAGTTTATGAGGGGAAAGGAAACCTGGATAGTGCCCTCTTTTACATGACCCAAGCCCTGGAGATTGTAAAAAGGGTTAACCCTGTTGATGAAGCATTGGTACTATGCAATATGGCAGGCGTATATTTCAATAAGGGAGATATGGCTCGATCCAGGGAGCTGGCTATTAAGGCCTATGGTCTAGCAAAACAAGACAATATTAACACCTATCTCAGGATAACCTCCTCGCTCCTGGAACGGATCTACCTTTGTGAGGGGAACTACCGTGAAGCCCATCATTACATCCGGGAGCATTTATCTTACATCCGGACCTTCCTGGATGAAAAGACGGAAGAACGTGTTACCACTATGAAGGAACAGATCCGTCAGGCACAGGAGGAGGCAGCTATCCAGCAAGAGCTTTACAGAAGAAGGCTGTGGACCATCTTATTATTGGTCCTGGTTGGTTTCTCACTGGTATTCATCGTCGTTTTTGCCACACAGAAGATCCGTCTCAGAAAAACGAATCGCCAATTGCTTATCAGGAACGATGATCTCAGGCGACAGCAGCAAGAGACAGAAACCATTGCGTTGGAACTGAACAACTCTAACACCACCCTGAAAAACTTTATCTCTATTATCGCCCATGACCTCAAAAATCCATTTAACACAATTATCGGGTTTTCCGACTTGTTACATACCGAGTTTGATACACTAACACCTGAAGAGCGAAAACTTGCGATCGAAAATACACATAAGTCGGCCTTAAGCGCCTACTCTCTACTAGAGCAGCTCCTGAACTGGGCCAGGTTGCAAACAGGTGCTTTTCAACTGGATTTGACAACAATAGACCTCTCAGGTTTGATGGATGATGTGATGAATCTGTTACAGACTGCTGCCTCCCTCAAAAAACAGAATCTTATCAAACAGATTCCAACTGGACTGAAAATCAAAGCCGACAGGAATATGATGCTTCTCGTTTTCCGAAACATTCTCTCAAATGCAATTAAATTCACATCGGAACGAGGGCTCATTGAGGTGTCTGCAGCAGTTGCAAATGGAACAATCAACATACAGATAAAAGATTCGGGAGTTGGTATCCCCAAGGATGGAATCGAAAAGATTTTCAGTGTTGATGAACCTTATAAAACTACGGGAACCAGCGGAGAAAAAGGAACCGGGATTGGCCTGTTACTCTGCAAGGAGTACCTTGAAAAGAACGATGGGACCATCTCAGTTGAGAGCACAGAAGGGAAGGGAACGACATTCATTGTGACACTCCCAGGTGCAACAACCTGAAACTCGTATTGCCTGTTCCCGGGGATTTTTATACCTTTGCATTCAGATTTCCAAGTTTCAGAAATACATGGACGACGGCCCTGAGATACGATTGTTTGATGACCACACAAACCACATTCTACCTGAGCCAGGTACTGGGCAGAAAATTTTACTCTTCCGATGGAAATATCACCGGGAAGGTAAAGGATTTTCTGGTAGACCTTGCTGCTCTGGATCCCTCTCCGGGGAAGCCTGTGAGACCGAAGGTTATCGCCGTGAAGGTGAAAGTAGGCATGTACGAACGTGTACTGGATTTCTCATCCTTAGAGATCATCCAGGAGAGCCGCTCTTCACGGATTTATGGCTCCGAAATTGAAGAGATATCTACTGCTTACCTATCCAATGTAATCTGGCTGAAAGAGAGTATACTCTACCGTCAAATCGTAGATATCAATGGTAAAAAGCTGGAAAAGGTTCGGGACATCAGATTGGTCTATATCCCCTCCGGAACGTTTGCCATTGCAGTTGATGTCGGGTTTACCGGTTGGCTCAGGAAACATGGGCTGCTCACTATAATGGAGAGGGCAAGCAGCAGGTTTGGAATGCATATCCAGGCTCAGCAGATCCTTTGGGACGATATTGAATCCGTTGATATTGCCACTTCCAAACTTCTTCTGTCAAAATCCACATCCAAATTAACAACACTTCACCCATCTGATCTGGCCGATATCATCGAAGACCTTGATAAAGCCACGCGGACTTATGTGTTTGCTGCACTTGACGAAGAGCACGCAGCTGATGTGCTGGAAGAGATGGAGCCGAATGCCCAGATCCAAATCATTGAAAGCCTGCCCCTGGAAAAAGCAGCCGATCTTCTCGAAAAAATGGATGCCGATGAGGCCGCAGATATCCTTGATGAGCTCGAAGATCATAAAGCGGAATTATTGCTTAAAGAGATGGAGAGAGAGTCATCGGAAGAGGTAAGAGAGCTCCTTGAATACGATGACAATGAAGTTGGAAGTATCATGAACACAGAAGTGTACACTCTTTCGGCTGACCTCACTGCGGAAGAAGCTATCTCTGTGATCCGAAAAGGGCAACCTGAGCCGATGCATGTTAACACTGTTTTTGTAACCGATGATAACGAGCGGTTTATCTCCGCAATCCCTCTTGCTGAACTGGTGATAGCCGATCCCTCGAAAATCCTCTCTGAGATTATGGAGAGGAGACCTGTTACCGTTCTCGATACAGATAAGATCGACACCCTTGCCGAGATCATATCCAAATACAACCTACTCTCAGTCCCTGTCATCAATGCCGATAACCAGCTGGAAGGAATGGTCCTGATAGAAGATATTGTAGATGACCTGCTGGATAAGAGGAAAACGAAGTGACAGTCATCAGTGGGCAGTAACTAGTTTGCAGTCATCCGGTTTCCGCATCCGGTATTCAGTAGGGTTTGGGCATGCCCCAACCCTACGCTCATTACCTCATGATGACCCTTTCATAAATCGCCCTTTTCGATAACAGCCACAGAGAGATCCCCCTTGCTGCCAGCCAGATCATCGTGGCCAGCCACAGTCCATTGTTCCCCATTGGTTCCCTGAGCAAGTAATAGGCAGGCAGAAAAACGACCAGGGTAATGATGACCATGGAGTTTCGCATCGGGACAGAGGCAGTGGCACCAATATAGATGCCATCCCATAGAAAAGCAGAAAAAGTTACAAACGGGATCAGGAGGACCCAGAAAAAATAGGATTGGGACTCCATGATGACAGTGGGATTGTCGGTCAACAGACGTAGGATTAATTCCCCGCCAAATCCATAAATGAGGGTGAAAATACCGGAGAGGGAGAGACCCCAGAGAAAGAGCTGACGAATTACTCGTTTTAACTGCAACTGATCCCGCGCCCCCACATACCTTCCGGTCAACGCCTCTGCGGCATATGCGTATCCATCGATAAAATAGGAAAAGAAGTAGAAAAACTGGAAAAGTAAAGTGTTGACCGCCAGAATAGTATCGCCCGTTTGGGCCGATTCGGTGGTGAAAAAGGAGAGTACGAAAATCAGGCAAAGGGTTCGGATAAAAATGTCTTTATTCACTGAAACAAATGGCTTGATCGCTTTCCAGTTCATTGCATCCCTGAAGTTGTAGTATTTTTTTAACTTTTTCAGGTATCCT
>CAYUZX010000110.1:0-5435 GCA_964449285.1 uncultured Prolixibacteraceae bacterium | reverse complement strand
TAATTCGTAATTCTTTATTGATCTAATCTACGACCAACTTCTGGTTCACCGTCTCCCCATTAATGGTCAGGCGAACGACGTAGATCCCTTTCCGGAGTTTCTCGATGTTGAACATCTGCATGTTCTCGCCCATCGTGAGAATGAATGGCTGCTCAAGAACGGTCTTGCCTAACAGATCGACTACAATGCACTGTGCTTCAGTAGCCTCTCTCGTTGTTACTTTGACAAATACGTTTCCACTTGCAGGATTCGGATAGATGCTGAGGGCAGCAACACGCTGATCATCGATACCGGCTGGATCCGTCGTGGTGAATTTCCATGGATCACTCCAGTTTGTTGTGTCGGCCATCGCACCACCATCGCTGAAAGCACGCATCCGCCAGTAATAGATCGTATTGGAAGTCATTTTCCGGGTTACCTTGGTATCGACCTCTCCGACATCAGGTTTAACATCATAGAAAATATCATTGAATGCCGTGTCTTTGGCAATCTGCAACTGATATCCAATGATGCCTGTCTGCTCAGTCCACGTCATGGTTGGAGTGAGAGCTATATTCAACTGCTCGTTTGAGGGTGTCTTCAGAATCACGGTGTTGATGGAAGTAAACTTCCTGGGTTCGCCCCACGTAGTGGTATCATTCTGGTGACGGGCACGAACTCTCCACCAATAATCGTTTCCAAACATCAAGAACTCAGAATTAACCTCAATCAGATCTGTCTCTCCCGAAAATACCAGGGCGTTGAAGTTCTCATCAGAAGCGATCTCAAACTCGTAATTGAGGATTCCACCGACTGCCTTCCACTTAAGAACTGCGTCCAGCATCTGGTTGGTTGCGTTGTCATTGGGTGAACTCAGTGTAACAGCATCCCGCACAGTGAAATTAAATGGTTCTGTCCAGGCACTGACATCCATACTGTGGATAGCCTGAACCCGCCAGTAATACTGCGCACCAAAACGAAGCCGTTGGGTTGTTCCGATATAAACACCGCCGGCAACCGTTCCCTGTATGAAAAGTGGGGAGTTAAAATTCATGCTCGTGTCGGCCTGGTAATTGTAAGAGGTGATTCCGGAGAGAGGCACTGTTCCAACCTTGTTTTTCCACTCCAGGTTCACATTGGATTCCTGATCAGAGCCATTGTTTGTTGGTTTAGACAGATCTACCGTATTGAAGATCGTAAAGTTCCAAACTTCAGACCAGGGAGATGTTGTTCCGTCAATTGCCCTGACCCGCCAATAATAGGTTGTATTGAAAAACAAGTTACTGGTTTGGTAACCTGTAATCAGGGTTTGTGTTACATCAACCAGTAGCGGAGAGGTAAAGCTCATGCTGGTATCCATCTGAAGCTGATATTGAAGCGTCAGCGTCCCTGAAACTGCATACCAGCTAAGCACGATATCCGGCATCTGGTTTGTAGCATCGTTGGCCGGGCTCTTAAGGGCAGGGGTATAAACAAGGGTCTGAGCTGCCATTCCCAGGCTAACTGCGGCAAATATTAAAAGGAATAAAGCTTTTTTCATATCGTGAGTGATTTTGAATTCGTAATTCTTAATTCTTAATTCCTAATTCCTAATTGGTCTTAACGATTTTCCCATACGACTGGTTCACCCTGACAATATAGGTGCCACTGGGTAACGAACTCATGTCGAGCACAGAGGTTTGTTTGCCACTGAGTTGTGTCCCAAACGAAGTGGTTGACATCAGTCGGCCAGTCAGATCATAAACATAAGCGACAACAGCCATTCGCTCCGTCAGCGTGTAAGTAACGTAAGCCGAGTTCTTTACAGGATTCGGATGAATCTGAATGACGGTGTTTATCTTTCCTGATTCCTGGGCCGGATCGATCCCTACCAAAGTATGATATGTTGTATCGTAGTAAAGGCCTTTACCATAAGATGCGGCAGCAATGTTTCCGGTGTTCTGAACACTGTAATGTTCCCAGGTTTGCTGAAACAGGTCGGTTACGGGAAGGTCTCCCATGCCTTTGTTATCTTCCGGAGTCCAATCGGGTATTGCGGTAAAGGCATTGGTTGTAGTATAGATGCCCATGTCGGTTCCTAAAATGACCCTGCCAGACTCATGCATCTCAAAAATTCCATCAAATACAGGCATCTTGGGTAGATTCCCTTGTATAGAGACGAACGTGGGAAGTGAGTCAAGCGCGTTCTCTGCTATATAAACAAAATTGTCGTTTCCGTAGTTCCCCATGGTTACCATCACATGATCATCGTTATTCGGATCTATGGCAACGTTAGTGATATACCTTCCGGCCATCTCCGGATATTCAAAAACATCCGTTGATACGATACAATAGGAGCTGAGAACGCTGCCAGAAATTGAATCAAGCGCCAGTGTGAGGTTGGAGAAACGATAGAGCTTACCCGTCTCGGTGCCTGCCCACAAGCAATTAAGGTCGCTTGAGAGGGCCATGCTTGTAAGGATGTCGGTTCCAGTCTCTCCAATCTGGATCCACTGAGGTATTTTATAGAATTTGATGGCGTCTTGTGTCATATATACTCCCGACCGGCTCGAAGCCGTGCCGTAAATAAAAAAGCGGGAGTGATAAGGATCAAGAACAGCCATGCTGTCTCCCTGTGGGATGGTGGTTGGGACAACAAATTCGAATGTGCACTCATAACAGTTCATGCTCTCCATGATAATAGTGGTGTCAGCATTGATGGTTCCCTCACGGGCATGAAGCCATAGTGTATCCTGTGAGTAGGGGAAGTCTGTGGTTTCCCACAGCGCTGTGGGTAAGTAACTTGAAAGGGAGCTGGTAATACCTCCCAGGAAGCTGAGGGCTGCTGTTTCACCGAGGTCTTCGGAACGAACATAAGGTACACCATTTGGGTAAAATCCGGTTCCGGAGAAGAAGACGTCGTTCGGTTGAAGCTGCGACCATTGACAGAATGTCCCCGTACGGAAAGAGGTTGGAGGAACATAGCCATCGGTTGGGGAATTTTGGGGAACAGCGTTGAAGATCTCTGTCCCAACACGAACACCGCCTCCCATGATCCAGTTGTCGATCCGCGACATAGCAACCGAGTTGAACTGTGTTGTTGTAAGATTTTTATTTGTTGTTTGGAAAGCAAACGACTCTCCGTCAAATATCCCGGTTGAAATTCCGTTGGATGTTGCAATCGCAAATTCATTTGCGGTGTTGGGACGGAATGCATAATCGTGGTGGTAACTGGGGGTAAACGGTCCGCTGGGGGTAAAGAAGCCAAAAGAGACCTGCTGCCAGTCGAAATATCCAGTTGGTTGGTATTTTTTACCATACCAGGCACTGGGTCCTCCAAGAAGGATGGCATCCGGATCCGTGGGGAACACCTCGATCGTATTGCTGTAACAGCCATTTCCAAAGAAAGGCTCATACGTGTTATTCGGAGGGAAAATCAGCGACCAGGTGGCGCCGTTATCATCCGACCGGTAAATACCGAGGAGGTAACTATCAGATAATTTAGCAATACTTGCATACATCACACTGGGATCGGAAGGAGCGATAGCCAGGCTGGTCCAGCCGGCATTATCCGTGGGAAGCATATCTTCTTCTCCTGTGGATACATCTGTGATATTTCCAAGATCGCCACCCTCAGCGATGTAAACGTGATTGTCAACGACAAATAAAACCGTTCCGTTGGGTCCTACCGTAACATCAATAGCCATTCCAAAAATCAGGTCAGTCCAGGTTTTTCCATCATCAGAGTACTTGATCCCTGCATTGGTAGCTGCGAATAACCTTCCGCTGTTTGGATCACAAGCCAGCTTCAGGATATAGGCCCAATTTGATAACGGATCGTTCAGGGTTGGTTTGGTTCCATCTACCAACGTGAAATCCATTCCATTATCCGACTCATACAGGCCGGTTCCCATAAACTCACCATCTTCGCAATAATATTCACCCGTTCCAACGTAGATGGTGCCTCCGGGAGTCTGAGTCATGGAGGAGACGCGCAAAATCTCCGATGAAGCGGGGCTCGTGGCATTCCATGTCAATCCTTTATTGATCGATTTAAACACACCCCCTGTTACGCCTCCTGTATACAATGTAAGACCGTTTGGGTCCTGATTGTCAAATAGCACAACCCGGGAACGACCTGAGTAGTTGGTTGGGCCAACCTGCATCCAGCTGAGGCCGAGTAAGTTGGTCGACTTCTGTTGCAGTAACGAAAGCTGATGCCTGGCTGCCAGCACATCAGCAGGGTTGACAATCCCTGTAACCTGGTTGCTTCGGATCTGTTGCATCCGTATGTCGGAGGTCTGATCTGGCGTATTATTGTCGGGAATGGCAGCAAAGGCAGTAGCGGAAAACAAGAAGCACGAGAATCCGAGAAATAACACAAGCAAGCCAAATGGTAAAAGTCTGTTTTTCATATCCCTGGTTTTAGTTATTTGATCTATTTCGATTTTATCTGTACTAATGGTTTCAAGGGTTTCCGTTTAAACCAACAAATATAACGTAAAAAGTTAATTCTGCAAAAAATTTTTATCCAGGAACTCCTGATGATGGTCGATAAAAACAATGTTTATATCTCCTCCAGCGCCTGCTCGGGCAACCAGCCAACGCTTCCGTTTGCGATGCGGACTTCATACCAGGTTCCGATCTTGTCGAGGAGCTGAACCTTTGTCCCTTCATGGAGAACGAAGAGGTCGATACTCTTTTCATCGGGTGAGCTCTTTACCGTGATGGTAGGATCAAACACAATGGCTTCATGGAGGCTCTTCATGGAATGATATCCCGAAACGGAGAATAGAATTGTAAAGAGGGTGAGCAGAATCAAGAGGATGCCTGCCCAGAAGCCTGTCTTACGCAGGATCAGGCGGCGGGAGCTGAAATAGAGGGTGATGCAGACAAGCGTAAGGATAAAAAAGATAATGGTTTGAAGAGCCCAGGTGCTTACCGGGAAAAGGGTGGCAACTGCCTGGTACCAGCGGACATAAAAGAGGAGAGGGAGTGGGTCAATCTTGTCGGAAATCTTATTGTTGGCGACATTCAGGTTGAAGTTGATGTTCTCATTTCCCGGATCAAGGCGGTGCGCACGCTCATACCAGAGGATCGCATGCGACATATCATTGAGCTTGAAATAGGCGTTGCCCAGGTTGTAATAGAGCTCCGGCGCCTCCAACCCCGACGCCACGACCTGGCTGTAGAGAGAGACGGCTTCGGTGTACAGGCCATCAGAATAAGCTTGATTTGCATCAGCAACAAGCTTCTGCTGCTCCCGGGCAAACGCGCTGAAAACAAGCAACAAGCAACCAACAACCAGAACCCAGCGGTTCATGCGATGCAATCTCAATGAGCTGTTCGCTGTTCGCTGTTCGCTATTCGCTGTTCGCTGTTCGCTTTGCCACGACACTACCTGCTTCTCCCGAGTACCCGGGATCTCAGTTTCAGTTCCTCGCAATGACATGTTTCGCTATTTGCAATTCGTAATT
>CAYUZX010000109.1:0-5448 GCA_964449285.1 uncultured Prolixibacteraceae bacterium | reverse complement strand
AAGTCCTGGTGGGCCCACAGAAAGGCAGTATGTGGAAACGAATTCTTAATTCAGAGTATTTCAGAAATACACTAACTCTTGTTTCAGGCAATACCATTGCACAGATCATTCCACTTTTAGCTGAACCTTTCTTAACACGCTTGTTCCCTCCCGAAGATTTTGGGCTACTCGCCCTGTTTATTTCAATCAGCTCACTTTTTGCAGTGATAGCTACAGGCAGATACGAACTTGCCATCATGCTCCCTTCAAAAGAGAAAGATGCTATGAACCTGGTTGGCCTCTCTTTTGTAGTAACAATGATCATCACATTGTTTTCCTTGCTGGTGGTCTGGGTTTTTAATAACCCTATCTGCTGGCTGCTGAGAAGTCCCGACATTTCCGGCTATTTGTATTTTGTCCCATTGGTAGTTTTATTTTCAGGATTGGCACAAACACTAAATTACTGGTTCAGCAGAAAGAAAAATTTTCGTAAAATTTCCATCGCACGAATCGTTCAAAGTTCTGCATCAGCTGGAACCGGCATTGGTGCAGGATTTCTAAAGATGGGGACGTTCGGCCTGATCTCAGCACAGATGTTGGGACATATTTTCTCCGGGCTCTATTTCCTTTTGAGATTTTTGAAAGTGGATTCTGATAAACTTAAACACATTTCACCGGGAGAGATGAAAGCGATGGCTTCAAAATATGCGGAATTCCCCCGGATAAATTCCCTTTACATATTTGCAGATACTGCCCAATACAGTGGTATAAGTTTTTTGATTGCCTACTTCTTCAGCAATGTATTACTTGGCTTTTATTCAAGGACATTCCGCATATTGACTGTCCCACTTTCATTTATCGGAAGTGCCATTTCTCATGTTTTCTACCAGAAAGCTTCGGTAATCTTCAGAGATGATGGAAATTTGAGGAAGTTTAGTTTACAAACTCTCCTGGGAACAGCCTTAGTGGGATTGCCCATCTTTGTGATCATTATCATTTTTGGGCCCGACCTTTTTGCCTTTGTTTTGGGGCAACCCTGGCGTCCGGCAGGCTTGTATGCCCAGATTCTCTCCCCCTGGATCTTCATGAAGTTCATCACACAGCCGCTGAGCCAGATACCCATGATCGTTGACAAGCAAAAAAAAATGTTCCTCTTTAGTTTTATTAGTATCATTCTGATCTTTGGATCATTGATTTACGGCGGCCTGATAGTAAAGAACCTGGAAGTTGGGTTTTATCTTGTTTCAATCAGTCAATTTATCTATTCGTTGGTATTAATCTATTGGTTGTTACATATTACAGGGAAAAGGGTTTGAAATCAGACGTATTGCCGCTCTTGAAATTAAGTATCTTTGTATGAAGCCTGTATCCTCAGAATAATTTATTGAACCTATGAGATTGATCAGATCCTGTAAAAACTTCATTAAACGGCATTCCGGCAAACCCGCCATGCTTTATGGGTATAAGGTTCCCGGTGGAAAATACCTGTGTCATACCAGGGTAAGCAATACCACCTACATCGGATGCAAGAAGAAGCTTAAGATCGCGGATCATGTATTTATCGGTCACTTCAATTTTTTAGACAGTTCTAATGGATTAATCATTGGAGAAGGATGTCAGATCACCAATTATATCAGTATCCTGACTCATTCCAGTCATATTGCGATAAGGCTGTACGGAAAGGCATACATTGAGAATCAGAATCATATTGGCTACATTAAGGGATCTGTTGAGATCGGAAAATATTCTTTTGTCGGTCCTCATACTGTGATTGTTGCCGGCACGAAGATTGGCAAAGGAAGCCTCGTTACCGCATATAGCTTTGTAAAAGGCTCTTTCCCCGATTTTTCTATACTCAGCGGCAATCCAGCCATTGTAACCGGCTCAACCAAAGAGCTTGACCAACGATATTTGACAGATCATCCCGAGTTGAAAGAGTTATATGATGCCTGGGCATCAGATGTAGCTGATTCATGAAAAAATACCTGATTATAGGAAATGGCGAAAGCCCGCATATCCTGAAATGGGTAAAGGAACTGACAACCTATTTTGAGCTCTACCTGGTCTCTTCGCAGGATGTCACTCCGAAGATAAAAGAACTTATTCCTGAGGATCGGATTTTCACGTTTCATCTCATGGTTTCAGATTCAGGCGGGAACGTCCAATTTATGAGAATGGTTGTTCCCCTGATAAGGATAATTAACAAAGTCAAGCCAGATTTTGTCAATGCTCATTATATCACCAGCCATGGTGTTGTTGCTGCAATTGCGAAACAATTTTCCAGGCATCAATTTACACTCATACAATCGGCCTGGGGATCGGATATTTTGCTGACTCCATTCCGGAATGCTTTTTATAAGAAGCTGACTCGTTTTGCGTTGAAGCATGCCAGTGTGGCCACAACTGATTCAAAAACTGTCGCCGGCATCATCCATGAACTGACTTCTGTTGAAACGATAACCTTCCCCTTCGGGCTTGAAAAGCTTCCTGATGCCTTCCCGGATGAGAAAATTTCAAACCTCTTCTTCTCCAACAGGACGTTGAACGCGAATTCCAATATTGACCGTGTGCTGCATTTCTTTGCAAGGTTTTTGGCGCAACATCAGGATGCCAGACTTGTAGTTGCCAACGATGGCCCATTAAAGGAGGAGTTGACTCAACTCACCAGGCAGCTTAACATTCAGGGTGCTGTGGAATTTGTACGGTTCATCAGTCAGGATGAACAATTTGACTATTACAGGAAGTCGCAATTTTACTTTTCCATCCTTAGCTCAGATGCCCTTTCGGTCTCATTGCTGGAGGCGATGGCATTCGGGTGCATCCCCCTGGTATCCAACCTTCCCGACAACAGGGAGTGGGTGAAAGATGGCATCAGTGGCGTTATCATGACCGAACACACGACGCCTGATATCCTGCTGACCATGCAGTCGAAAGCGCAACAAATCGCTGAAATGAACAGGGAATTGATTGCTGAAAAGGCCATTTTCCCAAAATCTATAGAGGTCTTTAATCAAAGACTCCGAAGCCTTTAATCTCCCGATGCTTTTCGGTTGGTCTGAGAATACCCCTTCCCAATGGTTGCCAAATACCCTCCTATGCATCTATTTTACCGGATAGACACGATTGAACAGACTACTTGTTGTGTTGATCCGTTATGTCAACAAACTCAGTCCCCCCTTCAATGGGAATGATGATCTTTTTTGCCCCGATGGTCAGATCCAATTTTGTTAAATCGACACAGCGGACCTGCTGGTTATCATAGGTTCTGAACATATATCTCCTGTTTGTCAGGTCCCTCACCACGACCCATTGTGTATAATCATTATGCAGGGATTCTCCAGGACAGGTTAACAACTTTAAATTATATCTCACTCGCCATTCTGCACCCTGTAAATAACTTTTCATAACACCCGTTTTCCTTCCCCGGAATTCTTAAAGGAAATGTTCTATTTTGGTTGTTTCATAATTTTGAAGCAGGCACAATGGAGGTTTTATCAATTATCGGGCAGGTTCTCACTCTTTTAGGCTCACTAGGGCTCTTCCTGTTTGGCATGAAGCTCATGAGTGATGCGCTTCAAAAAGTGGCGGGAAGCAGGATGCGGCATATCCTCGGGGCCATGACCAGCAGCCGGATTAAAGGAGTGTTTACCGGGATACTGATTACAAGTACAATCCAATCATCCTCTGCCACTACAGTAATGGTGGTAAGCTTCGTTAATGCCGGGTTACTATCCCTGGTTGCGGCTGTTGGTGTTATCATGGGAGCAAATATTGGCACAACCGTAACTGCATGGCTCATCTCGTTGCTGGGATTTAAAATAACCCTGAGCTTTTTATCACTACCGTTAATTGGTCTCAGCCTTCCATTATTTTTTTCCAAAAACAGTTTAAGAAAATCCTGGGGTGAATTCATCATCGGATTTGCTATCCTGTTTATCGGACTTCAGTTTCTAAAAGAGTCGGTCCCAGATATCCACAACAATCCCGAATCCCTGCATTTTCTCTCTTCGTTAACCGATCTCGGGTTTTTATCGGTCCTGATTTTCGTTGCCATTGGTACCATTCTGACAATTTTAATCCAATCATCCAGCGCAACCATGGCTCTAACGCTGGTCATGTGCTACAATGGACTGATCCCATTTGAATTTGCAGCAGCCATGGTTCTTGGCGAAAACATAGGTACCACGATAACGGCGAACCTTGCTGCTATTGTGGCAAATGTTTCAGCGAAACGGGCTGCCCGGGCCCATTTTCTTTTCAACATTTTTGGGGTGCTGTGGATGTTGCCTGCGTTCCATTATTTTTTAATAGCTATCAACTATTTTTTACAAAAAAAGCATGGAATTTCAATTTTGGAAACCCATCTGTCTAATGTGGAATTTGAAGACATTAAAAGTGTATACCCGATTGCACTTTCACTTTTTCATACAAGTTTTAATATCATCAACACACTGATTCTCATTGGATTTGCGTCATTTATTACCAACGTAGCTACCATGATGGTTCCCGGTAAAACCGAAGATGATGAAGAATTTAGCCTGAAATATATCAATACAGGAATGTTTTCAACCAGTGAATTATCGATTCTTCAGGCCAGGAAAGAGATATCGAACTTCGGATCGCGGATCGAAAAGATGTTCCTTCAACTGCAATCCATGCTCACGGAAACCAAATCCAAGAAGTACTATAAATTACTGGAAAAAATTGAAAAAGGTGAGCAGATAACCGATGATCTGGAGCAGGAGATTTCGTTATACCTTACCAATGTAGCCGAAGGCGAGCTTAGCCATGATAGCTCCAAAAAAATAAGGGCCATGATTAAGATGATTGATGAAATGGAGAGTATTGGCGACGTGATTTTTGCTATGTCGAAAGTGGTTGACCGGATTAAGGAGAAAAAAATTAAATTAAATCAGCAACAGGATCAATTTCTGAATGAACTGTTTGAATTGATCTTACAGGCATTCGTTGAAATGAATCGCAGCCTCGAAAAGGGTTTCAGTGATGTAAATACAGACAAGGCTTATCTCCTGGAGACAATGATCAATGAAAAGAGAGACCAAATTCGTCAGCAACATGTTGAAGACCTGAAAGAAAAGAAATACAAACACAAAACAGGTGCTTATTACGGTGATCTTTTCTCTCTGGGTGAGCGGATTGGAGATTACATCCTGAATGTAAGCGAGGCATTCAAAGAGTACGAGGAGACTGCATAAAAAGTCAAAGAATGATTGTCTTTTTTGTCTGAATGTTTCTAATGGTTGTTAATGTAATCACGTAGAGGCCAGCCTCAAGTTTTCTCCCTCGATCATCCCTGACATCCCATGAAACTTCATGACGACCATTCTTCATGAGACCTGATTCCAGGGTTATCATCTTGCGGCCAACCATGTCGTGAATTTCCAATAAGACATTTTCAGTAATAGGGAGAAAATAAGATATGGTTGTTTGATGCCGGATTGGATTGGG
>CAYUZX010000108.1:0-5493 GCA_964449285.1 uncultured Prolixibacteraceae bacterium | reverse complement strand
GTCATCAGGAAACGTATATAGCGTTCTTTCAGCAACACCTGAAGTCCGGTGCGCAGCACTTCTGTTTTGGCCCTGAATACCTTGTTTTTCTGAATGTAGAACTCAATGATATTGATCAGTCCTTTGTCCAGTTTCTTGCCAGCCGCTTCAAATGCTTTTTCGCTATGAATCAACTGTTTTTGTGCTGAAGTATATTCTGCCCTGGCTGATCTCCAGTCTGTCAGTGATTTTTCCACACCCATAAGAAGCTTGTGTGCTTCATCATCATACTGCACTTTTGCCTGCTGGTATTTGAGTTTGGATTTGCTCAGAGCCGTATATTTCGAGAGCCTGGTAAACAAGGGAATCTCGATACCCAGGCTCAGGTATTCACTCCCATTGTTAGATAGTTGATCAGAGAAGGGAATGATGTTGTCGTTATCATCTTTTAGCGTAGTGGCATAAGCGGAGTTCCACCCGGCGTAAAATCCGATCCTTGGAGAGAAGGATCCCTGGCTGATATTGACTGCTTTTTTCGCTGCAATCAGCTGATTTTCTGCCATCTTCATGTTTGGAAGCATTCCGGAAGCCAGTCCGAACAGTTCATTCATGGTGAGGGTATCCATCGTATCGGACAGCAGAGAAAAGATGACCGTATCGATATCCAGGCTATCACCCAAAGGGTAGTTCATCTGGTATTTAAGGTCGAGGGATGCCTGTTCGAGGAGATGGTGTGCCTGTACCAGCAGAAAGCTGTCGGATGCCAGGTTGGCTTCTATCTCAAGCAGATCTGTTCCTGCTTTCCGTCCTACCTTCACCAGTTTGGTGGTGTAATCCAGCTGATCACGTGACAGTTGGAAATTTTCCATGGCAATGGAAGAGAGGCCCTCTTTGAGCAAGACATCAAAGTACCCATTGATGATTGAAAATGCTACATCATTCTTCAGTTGCTGTAACTTATTTTTCTCCGCCTGGTAATTGAACCGCTCCATCGCAATGGTATTGATCTTCATGAAGCCCGAAAAAATATCCACCGCAGTATATATACCATAGGAGTTATTCAGAAACTGAACATCGATATAGGTATTGGTACTGGGGTCGATACTCCGGCCATAATATTGATTGAGATAGGATTCCGCGGAGAAAGAGGGCAGCAGGTTATTGTTTGCCTGCAGGTAATCGGTCTTTTGAATTCGAACACCCAGTTCCTGTGTATGCACCGACAGGTTATTATCCCAGGCATATTCGATGCACCTGTCAAGAGTCCAGATGGATTGGCCATTTAAGTTGCAGGCAAGGGCGAAGAAAAAAAGAATCCCGATGAATACCTTCCGTTTCATAATCAAACTGCTGCGGCTTGCCGGGCAACCTCTTCTGTAACTACCTGACCATCGAACAGGTTGATGATCCGATGAGAAAATGCAGCATCGCGCTGGGAGTGGGAAACCATGATGATGGTTGTACCCTGCTTATTCAGTTCCGTGAGGAGGTTCATAACTTCGATCCCATTTTTTGAATCAAGGTTACCTGTAGGCTCGTCTGCCAGAATGAGTTTTGGGTTTGGAACCACGGCACGGGCAATGGCTACACGTTGCTGCTGACCTCCTGATAGTTGCTGTGGAAAGTGTTTCTTCCGGTGACCGATTTTCATCCGGTCGAGAATGTCCATCACCATCTCTTTTCGTTTGCTGCTCCCGATCTTCAGGTATAGAAGTGGCAACTCCACATTTTCGTATACGTTAAGTTCATCAATCAGGTTAAAGCTCTGAAATACAAACTGGATGTTCCCTTTCCGGTACTGGGTCCGCTTGCCTTCCCGATATTTCGAGACATCTGTCCCGTCAAAGAAATAAGTTCCTTCGGTGGGATTATCGAGCATCCCGAGGATGTTAAGCAGCGTGGATTTTCCGCAGCCGGAAGGACCCATCACGGCAACAAATTCACCCGGTTTCACTTCGATGGATACACTGTTTAATGCTGTAGTCTCGATCTCATCGGTTCGAAATCGTTTGGTTAAGTTAACTGTTTTAATCATTGGAATGCATATTTAGTTGATGATAGATATAATATATCAAAGATTGTACCATTTAACCTATATTACTGATATTCTACTATTTATAAAATATTTTAAAAATTATTTGTAAACATACATTACAGGGTGCTGTAAATTTTCTTTACATTTGTTGCCGATAGAAATAACATACTTCACCAAAGATGGAAGCAAAGCCAAAAGAGGGTCGATTACTCATCGTAGATGACAATAAAAGTGTACTGAACGCTATTCGCATGTTACTCAAATTTGAGTTTAAAGAGGTTCACACGTTATCGGGACCCAACACGTTGATCCATGAGGTTGAGCAATACGAACCCGACGTGGTATTACTGGACATGAATTTCAAGGCAGGGGAAAGTTCTGGAAATGAAGGGATTTACTGGCTCAGGGAGATCAAACGTCTACGGCCCGACACGGAGGTGGTTATGTTTACAGCCTATGGGGATGTTGAACTGGCAGTAAGAGCAACCCGGGAGGGAGCTGCTGATTTCGTTCTGAAACCATGGGAAAATGAGAAGTTGCTTGCCACATTGAGAGCAGCGTACCGGTTACGGAAATCGACAGAGGAAGTTGGGAATCTCAGGCAGCGGGAGCAGGAACTCAAGAACGAGATAAACCGGGATGAACGAATGATTATTGGAATATCTCCGGCAATGCAAAAGGTGATGGAGGTGGTAAAAAAGGTGGCCAGAACCGATGCCAACGTTCTCATTACAGGCGAAAACGGTACCGGGAAAGAGCTAATCGCTAAAGAGATTCACAGGCTTTCTGACCGCTATAACGAACTACTCGTAATGGTTGATCTCGGATCGGTTTCGGAAAGCCTGTTTGAGAGCGAGATGTTTGGTCATTCGAAAGGCTCCTTTACCGATGCCTATGAGGATCGTACCGGGAAGATCATGCTGGCAAACGAAGGAACCCTATTGCTCGACGAGATTGGAAACTTGCCCCTGAATCTTCAGTCGAAACTCCTGAACGTGTTGCAGAACCGAGTGGTGATCCCGGTTGGATCAAACAAAGAACTTCCCGTTAATATCCGGCTGGTCAGTACAACCAATAAGAACTTGCTGGAGATGGTCAAGGAGAAGGAGTTCAGACAGGATCTATTGTACAGGGTCAATACCATCCATATTGATCTTCCTCCCCTTCGTCAGCGGAGAGAGGATATTGAGATCCTGGTTAATTTCTTTACCGGGAAGTACAGTCAGAAATATAAGAAACCCAACCTGAAGATAAACCCACAGGCCATGGAGCGGCTCAAATCTTATCCATGGCCCGGGAACATCCGGGAACTCCAGCACACCATTGAAAAAGGGGTCATCTTATGTGAAAACAACCTCATCACACCCTGGGATCTCTATCTGAGTCAACCTGAAGATCCGATATACGAGAAAAAAGTCACCCTGGAAGAGATGGAACTCAGGATGATCAGGAAAGAGTTGCAAACACAGGGACAGAATCTGAGCGTCGTAGCCAGAAACCTGGGCATCTCCCGCCCTACCCTGTACAAAAAAATGAAAAAATATGGGCTATAAACAAGTAACGGTCACAATAGTGATCAACATCGCAATCATTCTCTCAGCCAGTTTTTTTGCCGGCATGCTGACAATTTATTACCAGGAGCCATGGTATTTACTGATCCTGATCCTGGTACCATTGGCTACCTTCCGGATCATATATACCTATGACCAATCGAATCGTCAGATTGCTTTCTTTTTCGAAGCGATCCGAAATGAAGATTCGGCGTTGAAATTCCCGACGGAAATAAGGCAACGGTCGCTTCGGCATCTCTATGGGAGTTTAAATGAACTCAATGAACAGATCCAGGCAATCAAGTTAAAAAATGAGTACCTGGAAAAATATTACCAGAGTTTTATCCAGCATGCAGCTATCGGACTCATCGCGATCAACGGAGATCATGAGGTGGAGATCATGAACGAGAAGGCTTTTAATTATGCAGGAATCCCCTCGTTTACACCTCTTCACCTGATTCCGATGAGAAATCCTGATCTGTTCAGAACTCTCTGCTCCGTCACTCCCGGTGAGACCATATCGTATAAGCGATTTACCAGCGATTCTCAGATGAATCTGTTGATTCTTGCCAGGGAAATCCGATACGGAGGAAAAATATCCAAATTGATTTCACTTCAGGACATCCGTCATGAATTGGATGAAAAGGAGCTTGACTC
This sequence comes from uncultured Prolixibacteraceae bacterium, assembly GCA_964449285.1. Taxonomy (GTDB): domain Bacteria; phylum Bacteroidota; class Bacteroidia; order Bacteroidales; family FEN-979; genus QYOJ01. Next base: position 1,272 of record CAYUZX010000108.1, on the reverse strand, counting down.
CTGGCAAAAACTGATCCGTGTATTAACACATGAGATCATGAACAGCATCGCTCCGATTGTCTCTTTAAGCGGAACACTCCGACGATTTTTCATTGCAGAAAATGTTCCGGTACGACCTGAAAATATTGATGAAGAGGTGATCGGGAATGCCATTCAGGGATTGGATACCATTGAAGAGCGAGGGAATGGATTACTGAACTTTGTGAATAGTTACAGAAGGCTCACCCGAATTCCAAAACCTGACTTCTCAGACATTGATGTTAAAGAGTGGCTCAACCAGATCCAGTTGCTTCTGAACGATCAATTTGATCAGCGCAACATTGAGGTAGAATGTTCCATAGATCTGAAAGTTAAAGAAATTTCGGGAGATGAAAAATTATTGACCCAGGTACTGATCAACATCCTGAACAATGCAATAGAAGCGTTAGATGAAAGGGAGGCGGGTAAGAGGATCAGCATCGGCGTTTCTCTCTCGAAACAAAACCGTCCTGTAATCCGCATAGCCAATAACGGCCCTTGTATCCTCCCCGATGTAGCCGAAAAGATTTTCATCCCTTTTTACACCACCAAAGAGCAGGGTTCCGGGATTGGGTTGAGCCTATCGCGACAAATCCTTCGGCTTCATCACGGGAGCATCCACCTCGAGTCGGGCGAGAAGGAGACAGGGTTTATTATCACCCTCTGACGGATGCCGGTTGCCGGTTGCCGGATGCCGGTTGCCGGATGACAGAAATTAGATCCTGAGATCTGGTCTTACATTTTATCTCCTTATTCGCTGAATTTCCTGTCTGTTGCTGTCGGCAATTCACCGTGTGTTTTCCATGATTCACCGAAAAAAAACAAAATTACTGTGTTTCAATGTAACGCAAGGAGTTGTTTTCCGTCATATTGAACAGAAAACGAGAAAACAATCAACGAAAAATATAGACATCATGAAAACACTCATCATCTTCATCGCTCTTTTTGGATTTCATATCACTTCGGCATCCGGAGAGACCATTGAAGTAAAAGTCAATGTATATAAACCAGATGTGGTTACCTGCACAGATTGCCCCGAACTCATTCCTGTCATACCGATGGTAGCATCATATGAAGACCAGAAAGAGGTAAAAACGTTGCTCGACATGGAGAGTTTGTCGCCCGAGATTCCACTGAACGCTGATTTTAACGACGAACCGGTGGACATCTGCGCCGAAAACATTGAACTAGCTCCAAAAGTTCCTCTGGAGGCCGATTTTCAGGCAACCTTGTAATCCCCTATATATATCCCCT
>CAYUZX010000107.1:0-5690 GCA_964449285.1 uncultured Prolixibacteraceae bacterium | reverse complement strand
CAGGGTCAGAATTGCCTTTGAGGTATTGGATAATCAAACAAAATATTTTTAGTGAAGTGTATAATTCAACAAAGTACTATGAGTCACAATAGCAATTCCCAACCTGAGAATGGACCTCACTACTGGTTGATATTGATCGGCCTCTTTCTGATCAGCATCATCCTTGGAATCATTGGCTTTCAGTGCTATTTCAAATTAAACCATTCGCCTTATACAATTTTTCGTTCCATCTATTGCTCCCTGGCCCTGTTTGCTTTTGAGGGAGGTGATCTTTCAGGTGTTATTCCGTGGGAATTACACATTGCCAGGATTTCAGCCCCACTAACGTCAATATCTGCTTTTATCATAGCACTGTTCGGAATATTTAGTGAACAATGGAACAGGCTAAAAATTAGCATGAAAAGAGACCATGTTGTTATCATTGGATTTGGCAAGAAGGGGAAATGCATCATGGATGAAAGTATTTCCAAAGGGGATGAAATTATCATTATTGAAAATGACCCATTAAATCCCAACCTCGGATATATTAAACCTCCCAGATGCCATTTGCTGAAAGCCGATGCAACACATAAAAACACATTAAAGAGAGCTAAAATATCCAGAGCCAAAGCTGTTTACCTCATGATGGGCGATGACACACAGCAGATCAACAGCTGCTTGCATATCTATGAATTGATTAAGGAAAGCGACAGGGGTATATCCGATCCACTTTACTGTGTCATGCATCTTCAGAAACAGGAGTTTATCAACACCTTACGAATTCACAATCTCATGCAAGACACCTGTGATGCTTTCGTACTGAACATTTTTAGTATCTATGAAAACAGTGCTCGTGAACTGTTTGAAGATAATCCCCCCGATCGTTTCGGAATATCATTACAAAGCGAACATTATATCCAGATGATCATCTTCGGCTTTGGCCAGGCAGGTGAGGCTCTGGCTCTGCAGACAGCACTTACCGGCCATTATCTCAATGGCAAAAAACCTCAAGTACTGATCATCGACCGTATGGCAAAAGAGAAAGTACCGGATTTCATGGAGCGCTATCCTACATATACGGAGTATTGTGGTCTGCAATACCTCTCTTTGGATGCCAATACACCCCAACTCATTCACCATCTGGAAAAATACCTTAAAGATCCTTTTGCATATACCACTATAGTACTCTGTTTCGACAACAAGACCCAGAACATGCTTCTTGGCCTCCAGCTTGAAACATTAGACCTTAATGAAACAGGCGAATCCCCGCAAGTATTTGTCAGGACCAATGATAATGTCTCTTTTGCCTCGTTTTCTCAAACCATTAAACCATATGGGTTGCCCTCGAAAGTTTGTTCCCAGGAAGTTATTGCGGAAGGGGATCTGGATCGCAAATCCAGGGCCATACACAACGATTACCTGAAGAAAAGAAAAAATGCATCAGGTTTTGGTTCAAGGGCTGCCGATGTAAATTGGGAAAAACTCTCGCAAGAATACAAAGATTCGAACAGAAAAGCCGCTGACCACATTGGGGTTAAAATGCGAGGAATCGGGTGTGAAATCGTAAATTCAGATGATCCACGACCTTCTGCAATTTTTTCTATTGAAGAGATCGAACGGCTATCAGAACTGGAACACCAGAGATGGAATGCTGAACGTTCGCTTGCCGGCTGGACTTTTGATGAACAGAAAAATGATAAAACCCGCAAGACTCCTTACCTGACAGACTGGGATAAACTTAATGAAGATATCAAAGAGTATGACCGGGATGCCGTAAGAAACATTCCTTCCGTTTTGGAATTGATCGGCATGAAAGCTATCAGGCAGAAGGAACAGCAATCATGAAATTCCTGAATATTTCCAATGTATAGAACTTAAAATTTGTAGCCAATGGAACCAAAAGACAAAACCACCATTTTAATCACAGGTGATATTGCAATGGATTACTACCTTGTAAAAGGAGACAGATCATACTATGACTCCCAAGAGAAAGATGGATCCAGAACTATCACAAAAAAAGGCGGAGCCTATCTTATGTATGATTTTTTATCGGAATCCATGAAATGGTCCGAATCAAAAACAGGAGGTGTTAAGTTTGGGTTTAACGATGACATCTTTAACGAACTTCCTGAACGATGTAAAAGTTATTCGTTGCTATCATGTAATAAATCAGAGAATGATTGTGTGTGGAAAGTCAGCGAGATGTTTGGCTTTGGAGATTTATCAGGTCATTATAACTACTTGAAAAAACATCTCAATCATTCAAAATCTGATATTCTTATCCTGGATGATGCTGCGATGGACTTCGGAGATAACATCAATAAACAAGCATGGCCATTATTTATTCAGAAACCTGAGGGAAAAAATGATAATGTACCCAGCTTGATCATTTATAAAATGTCGGGACATACAGTTAAGGGTGAATTATGGGAAAATGTGAGTACGAATTTTTCGGATAAACTCATCACCGTAATTTCAGCAAATGACCTTCGTAAAAAGGAGGTAAAAATATCTAAAGGCCTCTCCTGGGAGCAAACAGCCCTGGATATGGTTTTTGAGTTGAAAAATAACAGAAAAATTGATCATCTGCTTAAATCACAATATCTTATCATCACGTTGCAATCGGACGGAGCTATCTTAATTACCAGAAAAAGCAAAACGGAGTACGAATACAAGTTAATCTTTGATCCTGCTCATATTGAAGATGACTGGGAGATGAACCAACCAGATACTATTATTGGTAAAATGTCGTGTTTTACTGCCATATTAGCTTCAAAGCTGGATTTAAACAAGGCGGATAAAGATTACAAAATTGATGAAGCTATAAAAGCAGCGCTCACTGCTGTAAGGGTTTTTCATGCGAATGGCTATGTTTTAACTCCACATGATATCAATCCACCATTTACTAAAATTAAAGAAAAGCTCTCAGAGGATAACCTTGAATATTCATGGGCTTTCATTCCTCCTCCCACTTCTGATCCTTCCTATCTAAAAAGTGCATGGAGTATATTATTGGATAATTATCAAGAGACAAAAAAAAGAGCAAACTTATTCAACGTTGCACGCCGAACAGCGATCTATGGACCTGGAGAATTCAAGAATATCCCTCACGCCCATTTTGGTAATTTATTTACAGTAGATCGTTATGAGATTGAAAACTTCAGGAATGTTATTAATCTAATCAACAACTATATAAAACATGATGATGGGAAAAAACCGTTATCGATAGGTTTATTTGGCCCTCCGGGGTCAGGTAAATCTTTTTCGGCCCAGCAGATTGCCATTGCCTGCCTTGGGAAAGATGCCCCTGTCCTGGAATTTAATTTATCCCAATTCTCAGGGCCAGATGAATTGACTGGCGCTTTTCACCAGGTACGGGATGTCGTAATTAAAAAGAAAACCCCACTGGTTTTCTGGGATGAGTTTGATTCAAAGCACTATGAATGGCTTCAGTATTTGCTTGCTCCTATGCAGGATGGTAAATTTCAGGAAGGCCAGATTTCACACCCGATCGGCAAGTGCATATTTGTTTTTGCCGGTGGTACAAGCTATACAATGGATACGTTTGGCCCAATAAAACCCCTTGAGATTCAAAAATATCAGACTAAAATTAAAGAAGAAGAGTGGGAATATTTTTATAAAGCCTTTTATGAAAAGGAGGTAAACAACTATGACAATGATATTTCTAACTTCATCCATAAAAAGGGGCCTGACTTTAAAAGCAGACTGCATGGCTATCTTAATATCCTTGGGCCCAATAAAAGACAGGTCTATAATGATATAAAAAGAGAATGGGAATACGAAGAGACGGATGTATGCTATCCTATCCGCCGGGCTTTATTCCTGAGGTCCATTTTGAAGCATTATCAAGATGAGAGACTGGAAATGGATTGGGGACTGATAAATGCGTTTATTAAAGTTGACAACTATGCGCATGGAGCACGGTCGCTTGAACAACTAATTATTCAACTGAAGAGAAATTCCGAAGGGAAGGCATTACTAAGATCCTATCTTCCATCCTATGCAATGCTATCCATACATGTTGATCATAATAAGTTTACCGAGATATTGCATGATGATATTGATTTTCTTCAAAATTCGGATCAAATAGCCCCATTTATCCATGCAGTGTGGATGACTTCACTCGGAACCAGGCATGTTCCTTACAGAAAAGACTTTCAATTTCTTCCGATTTTTATTAAAGAGAGTAATTATGAGGCAGCAAAGAGAATACCAACCGTAATGGCTGAAGCAGGCTTAGTAGTTGTTGCAGGAGATGATCATGAGAGAGTTAAAAAACGAGAACTATACCTGGAATTGCTTGAAGAGACTTTACCGGGAAACAAGAAATCGCGTAAAGAGTTGATGGCGGAGAAAGAGCATGAGTTATGGATGAAATTTTACCATGATCATGGCTGGAAAAAGGATAAAAAAAGAAACGATTTCAAGAAAGTACATGATTGCCTGGTAGACTATGCAGATCTTTCCGAAGATGATAAAAACAAAGACAGGGAACAGGTAACGAGGTATTTTGATTTTCTGGAATCAGCGGGGTTTGGTATTGCTATTGAAAAATAAATGACAAATACCACAACCCAGCAAAACAGATCCATCCGTGTCTTTGTCTCCTCCACCTTCAGAGACATGATGGAGGAGCGTGATGCCTTGATGACACATTGCTGGCCCGAGCTGCGCCGGTTTTGCCGGGAACGACAAGTGGAGCTGGTGGAAGTTGACCTTCGCTGGGGCATTGCCGAAGAGCAAAGTACCCGAAAAGAGACCTTAAAGTTATGTTTGGATGAAATCCGGGCCTGCCGTCCCTTCTTCATCGGGTTATTGGGCGAGCGTTATGGTTGGGTGCCGGGCGATGATGCTTACACTGCCGACCTTAAGGAAGAACAGTCCTGGCTGAAAGACCTGCACGGGAAAAGTGTCACTGAACTTGAGATCCTGCATGGTGTGTTGAATGACCCAGAAATGGCAGGACGTGCTTTTTTCTATTTCCGCGATCCTGATTATGCTAAGGAACGTGGAACTGATTTTTTGCCTGAGAATGAAGCCGCTGGCGCAAAGCAAAGTACGTTAAAGAATCTCATTCGCAAAACCTGCGCTGTGAAGAACATCCCTCTTCATGAAACCTATCCAGGCCCGGATGTACTGGCAGCCCTTGTCCTTGAACAGCTAAAGGCCGCTATTGAAGCACAGTTCCCGAAAGAGAGCATTCCCGATCCATTAGATAGAGAAGCCCTCGATCACGAAGCCTTTGCCGAAATTCGCCGCCGTACCTATATTGGCCGTCCAGCTTACTACGAAACACTCGACCGCTACATTTCCGGGGATGAAACTCCGCTGGTATTATTAGGTGACTCCGGTAGCGGCAAGTCCGCCTTGCTGGCTAACTGGGTTGAACGTTGGCGAAAAGCCCATCCAAAAGATTTCATTTTTCAGCATTATATTGGTGGTACGCCCGATGGTACGGTACATTGGAAGCTGATGATCCGCCTGATGGCTGAGATCAAACGATGGGCTGACGATCCTGAGGAGGTGCCCCGCTCCAACGATGACATACTAAGGGATTTTCCCCTTTGGCTCTCAAAAGCACGGATAAAAGCAGAGCATGATGGAATTCGTTTCATTGTCGTAATGGATGCCCTTAACCAATTGGAGGATAAAGATCATGGCAGGTTATTAGGCTGGCTGCCGGAACAGCC
>CAYUZX010000106.1:0-5898 GCA_964449285.1 uncultured Prolixibacteraceae bacterium | reverse complement strand
CAACAGGTTCTTCTGATTCAACGGTAACTGGCTCCTGCGTTTCAGCTTCAGTTGTTCCGGCTTCTACCGGCTCAGTTTCCGCTTGATTTTCGGCATTTTCTTCAGCTTCGCCGGGTAATTTTGTTTCGTCAGTAGTCATTCAAATTTCGTTGTGGTGGCATAAAAATTGCCATCCGGGTTTATAATCTAGTTGATTATCAGGGATTTTAAATAAAGAACGGTACTCAATTTGCCCTTTCCAAATTGGGGTGCAAAAGTACGACTCATAATCCAGAATTACAAATATTAGTACTTTTGCCGCTTAAATTCGAAACTATGCCATTAAAATGCGGAATCATAGGCGTAGCCGGAAGTGGAAAAACTACCCTGTTTAATTCTATATCCAGCCACAGGGCCGAAACAGGATCGGTCATGAAAGCCAACATGGGGACCATGGTGGTCCCCGACCAGCGTCTTTACGAGATTGACAAGCTCATCCATGCGGCAAAGGTTACGCCCACCACTGTAGAGATGGTAGATATCCCCGGGTTGGCGAAAGGAGGAACCGGGATGGGAGCCCAGTTTCTCACTGATATCCGAAATGTTGATGCCCTGATCCATGTGGTTCGTTGTTTTGAAGACCCGCTGAATCCGCATGTCGAAGGATCTGTGAATCCAGTCAGAGACAGGGAGACTGTGGATCTTGAACTACAGATCCGTGATCTGGAGTCAGTGGAAAAGAAGCTTATCCGCCTTGAGAAAATTGCTAAATCGGGCGACAAAGATGCCAGGCGTGGGATTGATGTATTGCATCAGGTAAAGGATCACCTGGAATCGTTTCAGTCGGCACGAACAGCTCCTATATTGACCGAAGACCGGAGATTCCTTTACGACATGTTTCTGCTTTCTGATAAACCTGTAATGTATGTCTGCAACGTGGACGATGGTTCAGCCGCTAATGGGAACTCTTATTCAGCGTTGTTCAGGAATTCACTTCAGGAAGAAAAGGCAGAGATTCTGACACTGGCTGCCAGACTGGAATCAGAGATATCAGAACTGGAGGATGAAACGGACCGGCTTGAGTTCCTTGCCGATGCCGGTTTACCGGAACCGGGGATCAACCGGCTGGTAAGAACCGCCTATCACTTGTTAGATCTGCAAACCTTTTTTACCGCCGGCCCCAAAGAAGTGCGGGCCTGGACAATCACGCGCGGGATGACTGCCCCACAGGCTGCCGGAGTGATCCATAGTGACCTGGAGCGAGGATTCATCCGTTCGGAAGTGATCAAATATGAAGATTTTATCAAATTCGAATCAGAGCATGCTTGTCGCGAAGCCGGAAAACTGATGGTTGAGGGAAAGAATTACGTTGTGCAGGACGGCGACATGTTACATATCCGGTTTAATGTGTGACAGGAACCATTATACGAACCGGGCGAAATTTTTCAGTTTAGCCAGGAAATCGGGTTTTTTACGAACCGAAACTTCCACCTCAGTGTTATCCTCCATGATGACAGATCCACCTTTCCCTTTCACATACCGTTTGATATACATCAGGTTTACCAGGTGCTTCGCATGGATACGAGAAAATGGAAGATCCTCCAAAATCCTTTCATAATTGTTTAATGGACGTGAAGCCATCAGACGATGCCCATCCGTAAGGTAAAAATAAGTATATACATCATCGGCTTCCAGCCGCATGATATCACTCAGTCTGACCACATTTAACCCTTCAGAAGATGGGATGATTATCTTTTCGTTTTTGTTTTTAAGACTATCCTTAAGAACATTGATCTTGTCATCAAGATGGTCGTCTTTCTTGATCTCCCTGAACCGGCCTATCGCATTTTGTAATCCATCCAGTGTAAGCGGCTTAACCAGGTAATGTAGAGCGGAAAATTCAAATGCTTTTACAGCGTACTGATCATAGGCAGTAATAAATATCACTTCAAAGTTTTTATCCGGTGTGCGCTCAATCACATCAAACCCCTCTCCATCGGGAAGGGAGATGTCGAGAAAGACAAGGTCCGGACCTGTCGTATTGATCTCATTTACCGCATTTTCAACACTATCACCCTTCCCAACGATCTGAATGGCAGGAAAATATTTCTTCAACAACGATTCCAGTGTAAGCATACTCGAGCGATCGTCATCTACAAGTACTGTTCTTATTTTTTCTTCCATTAAACTACCAATAATTGTACTTTTGTTCAGACTTTAAGGGTCATATCAGGTTTTAAGGGTCATATTATGTTGCTAAATTATCAAAAAAAACAATTGTGCCAGAACCTGTTGAAAAGATTTTAAAAAAAAAGACGCTTCAGAAAGATGAAATCATTACCCTTTTAAAACTGAGGCCTCCCGACAATTCTATCCTCTTAACAAAGGCATTAGATGTAAAGACAAAAACCATAGGGAGAAAAGTATATTTCCGTGGACTGATTGAATTCTCTAACCGCTGTAGTAAAAATTGTTATTATTGTGGAATCCGGTCCCACAACACAAGATACCGAAGGTACCAGCTCACTGACCAGGAGGTTATCAAGGCAGCTCAATATGCCTACACCAACCATTTTGCCTCTCTTATCATACAGTCGGGAGAGAACAGCAGCCAGAAGTTCATCTCAACAATTGAACGGCTGCTTCGTGAGATATCACAGTTGACAAACCGGGCGTTGCATATCACACTTTCACTGGGAGAACAAACGGAAGAGTCTTACCAACGCTGGTATGAGGCAGGAGCACACCGTTACCTTCTTCGCATCGAAACCTCAAACCCCGGCCTTTATAAAAAGCTGCATCCTGCAAATAAAATGCATGACTATACCCAGCGTCTGGAAGCTCTGAAAACACTCAGGAAGGTGGGCTACCAGGTTGGAACAGGGGTAATGATTGGGCTCCCATTCCAGACCATAGAGGATTTAGCTGACGACCTGCTCTTTTTTCGGGAGATTGACATCGACATGATTGGGATGGGTCCTTATATCGAGCATGAAGAGACCCCCCTCTTTCAATACCGGAATCAACTGTTATCTTTGCAGGAGCGTTTTGAAATTTCGCTCAATATGGTAGCTGTTCTGCGTATCATGATGAGAAACATCAACATCGCAGCAACAACAGCCATGCAAACAATAGATCCTCATGGCCACGAGAGGGCATTGCTGGCTGGAGCCAATGTGATGATGCCCAATTTAACGCCCATCAAATACAAACAGAGTTACCTCCTTTATAACGATAAACCTGGGCTTGCTGATGACGCCGAAGAGTCGAAAGAGTTGATGGGGGAGAGTATCAGGTTGGCCGGCGATACAATCGGCTACGGTGAGTGGGGGGATAGCAAGCATTACGCAATACGAACGGGAGCCCGGCGGTGATAATGCCGAGTGTATTTTGTTTATCCCCGGTTCCTTATGCCTAATTGGATTAACTATGAAACGAAATAAGAGAGAGTTTAAAGTTTTTGAAAAAGTAATGATCACCGATGCTGGTGCCGAGGGAAAAGCAATAGGGCGTGTAGAGGATCGCGTTGTATTTGTTCCCTTTGCCGTTCCAGGAGATATCGTTGATATCCAGACAACAAAACAACGTAAGAATTATTACGAAGGAAGGGTGATCAAGATTCACTCTATGTCAGACAAACGGGTTGATCCTATATGCAACCACTTTGGTACTTGCGGAGGGTGCCGCTGGCAGAATATGCGTTACGAGGAGCAACTCTTCTTCAAACAGAAACAGGTTGACGATCACCTGAAAAGAATTGGCAAATTCTCTGATTTTGAACTACTTCCTATCCTATCGTCCTCACAAACTACCTTTTACAGGAACAAGCTGGAGTATACGTTTTCAAACAGAAGGTGGTTTACAAAGGATGAAATGAAACATGAGAACCCAGAGTCTCATCCTGATCGGGATAAACTCCGCGAATCCATTGAAATCCAATCAAACAGGCGGAATGCTCTAGGGTTTCATATTCCGGGGATGTTTGACAAAGTTCTTGATATTCATACCTGTTACCTGCAACAGGAACCATCGAATTCGATTCGCCTGGCATTAAAAGCCTACGCTCTGGAGAAAGGACTCTCTTTCTATGATGTGATGAACTGGACCGGGTTTTTACGGAATGTGATCATTCGCACCTCTTTACTCGGAGAAGTAATGGTGATTCTGATTGTAAGGGAAGATAAACCTGATGAAATTTTTGCCATACTTGACCACCTGGTCCGACTTTTTCCTGAGATAACCTCCCTCTACTACGTTGTAAACCAGAAAAAGAACGACTCGCTCTACGATCAGGCGTTTATTCTTTACAAAGGCGAATCAGTGATTAGTGAGCGGATGAATGCCTTCAGGGAGGGAGATCCTGATCTGATTTTCAGGGTTGGCCCCACCTCGTTTTTTCAAACCAATTCAGATCAAGCTGCCAGGCTCTATCACATTGCAGCAGAATTTGCTGATCTTCAAGGAGATGAACTGGTTTATGACCTCTATACCGGAACAGGAACGATCGCAAGTTATGTAGCACGTTATGTGAAAGAGGTTGTTGGGATCGACACGGTTGACGCAGCTATCAGGGATGCCGAACGAAATGCAGAAACGAATGGGATCACTAACACACGGTTTGTCGCCGGTGAGGTTGAGAAAGTTCTGAATACCACTTTCGTTGAAACATACGGAAAACCGAACCTAATCATCACTGACCCACCCCGCTCTGGAATGCACGAAAAAGTAATCACAGCCATTCTTAAGGCATCCCCTGAAACAATTGTATATATCAGCTGTAACTCTGCAACTCAGGCCCGCGATATGGCGCTGCTGAAAGATCACTACACCCTGGTCAAGTGCCAACCTGTAGACATGTTTCCACACACACATCATGTAGAAAACGTTGCCCTGTTAAAACGTAAGATGTAAAACTTTGAGGATCTCTTCTATCGGGTAATCCGGCCCATCGAATATATAGTTTGCGCGTAGATAACAGGGTTCCCGTTCGGCCAGTTGGTCCTTTATATAATCCTCCAGACTGGATGAAGCGATATCTTTTATAAGCGGTCGTTTTTTCTTGATTCCGTTGATCCGGTTCATCAGTAAAGGAAAATCTATCTTCAAATATATCGATTTCCCCGATTTCAGAATAAAATCCATGTTGTCGGAAAAACATGGAGCGCCGCCGCCGGTAGCAATAACTACATTTTCGAGAGTGATGGTCTCTTTAAGTATCTCCCGCTCCAATTTGCGAAACAATAACTCTCCGTACCTCTCGAAAAAGTCTAAAATTGTGATCCGGTATCTCTCTTCGAAGAGTTCATCCATATCGATAAAGTCCAATCCGGCTGCAAAAGCCAGCTCTTTCCCAAACCAGCTTTTACCACTTGCCATATATCCAATCAGGTAGATTCTCATTGAAGCTATTTCTCCGGCAAATATCGGGAAAGTTCAGATTCTCCAAAATTTATTACCTTTGTGACGCTAAAATTTTTGAAGCATGAACTCCCGGATGCTGATATTTATCGGATTTCTACTTATCCTTCTAAGTGGCTGCAATTCAAATTCACAGAATCAGGAGCAACTACTTGACAGCAATGTAGTTAATAATCCAAACTCAGCCTCGGGTGACGGAAATCAAGATCTGCTTCCCATCATCACTTTCGAAGATACTGAGCATGACTTTGGCAGGATCATCGAAGGGGAATCTGTCTCATTTAATTTTACCTTTACAAACACAGGAAAACGAGACCTGGTTATTGCCGATGTGAGCACCAGTTGTGGATGTACAGTTCCCTCCTACCCGAAAACTGCTATCCGGCCAGGGGAGGTGGGGGTTATAAAAATCGCATTCAACAGTCAGGGGAGAAAAGGATATCAAACAAAGACAATCATTGTTGTCGCCAACACACAACCAAACGTCACCCAACTGAAAAT
>CAYUZX010000105.1:0-5900 GCA_964449285.1 uncultured Prolixibacteraceae bacterium | reverse complement strand
GAAGTAATTTTCGTGTATCGCGCATCCTGTAACGCATATCCGGCATCCGGCATCACGGAATCTTCACAAACCGGGTCGTAACAGCAATGCCTTCACCCATAATAGATAAAATATACAGGCCTGAAGGAAGTGCGCCTATATCCCAGCTGTTTTTTCCGGGGAGGAGCTGCCGGGTGAGGAGTTCGTTTCCGATAATATCCAGAATCTTTACGTTGACGGGTTTGTTTCCCGTAATGGCGGGGGTTGTTCCTGTAACAGACTGGTTGGAACAGTCGTACTCGATGGTGAGCGTGGAGGAGACAGGATTTGGGTATATGTGTATGCATGAGGAGCCTGGCATCCGGGAGTCGATTCCGGTGCACGCCTTGAAGCGTACGAAGGTAGTGTCGAAGGCCGGGCAGCCGTTTTTCGTGACGATAAGGGTGATACGGCGGGTGCTGTCGGCCGACATGCCGGTAGCGTTAACAGCGATGGAGGAGGTCATCTCGCCGGTCGACCAGAGGTAGGTGTCGTAGCCCTCACCTGCATCCAGGATGATGGTTTGCCAGTGACAGACGATGCTGTCGGGAGGCAGAAAGAGTTGCGGGATGGGTTGGATGGTGACCACAAGGGTGTCTTCTCCTTCACAGCCGCTATAGGTGGTAATTTTATAGCGGAGGGTGTTGGGACCGATAGGCGCCAGCGTTGGGTAAAAGATAGCGCCGACTACACCCGGACCGGAAAAAACGCCTCCGGCAGGAATTCCTGAAAGCTGAACCCATGAAGCGTTGGCGCAGTAAGCGGGCAGCGGCCCATAGAGGATGACATTGCCCATCAGGTGGACATATACAGTCAGGTCGTCAGAGTAGGATTGATATGGGGCGTTCACATTGACATTGTAGTAGGTGGTCTGCTGAGGAGACACTGTAGGGTTTGCGATGGTAGGTTGCACAAGCGATGGGTCAGGCGGGGTGGCGGTCCAGAGGAAGGTGGCTCCGGCAGGGGGGTTGAGCAGGTTCAGGGTGATGGCCTGGCCTTTGCAGATGTCGGCCAGGGTTGCAGTGAACTTCAGCCAGGAGCTGCCCGAGCCTCCCTGAGGGTTGGTTGCTGTAAGCTTGAGGCTGTCGTGGCCGGTCCAGAAAGAGGATGGCTTGTAAACCCAAAGGGTTCCGGCCTGCATATTCAGATTATAGTTCAACACCCCGGGATTGGTGATTGAAACTGTCAATTGCTGGAGCGGATAATTCGGATCGTAGATGACTGTATCCAGCGCGATAAGCGGAAATTGTTGGTTGGTCATCAGGGAGACCGATTCCTGCTGGATCACTGGCTTTGCAATTCCTCGCATCTCCATCCCACTGATCCGCACTTCTCCACTGGTATAGGTATGGCATTCCAACTCGATGTCGACTACAGATACATTTTCAGGGATATTCATCGTCAGCGTTTGATGTGTCCATTCAGCCGAATCGGCTGGAAAGGGAAAAATGTCGCCGCTTCCGGTTTCAGGGAAGAATAAGCGTAGCCAGATTATGTTCCCGGGAGCTCCCCTGGTATAAAACGAAAAATTGTTGGTCCCCTTTTCAAGTCCTCCAAGCCCTCTGATCCTGAAGAAGGTCCCTTGTGACGTAAGCTGTACCGACCTGTTATCGCTCTGGGGAACTCCATCGTTGTAGATCATCACCCCCTGCTCGAGGTCATACCCGTCGGGGATCTGGTCATCGTTGAGGTCGGTTTGCAGGAGCGGGAAAATGTTGACAAAGGGATTGTTGACGCTATCGAAAAGCATGGAGACCCATTGACGCTGAGTGAGAACCGGGATATGATTGGCATTCAGCCATGATAAAAGTGAATCGGTGCGTTGCAAAAAGCTTAGCCAGCTAACTTTTGTTGGCATGAAGTGGTTCTGGTCAATCAGCAAGAGGTGTTTCGCGATCCCGTTGGCGATGAGTTTTTTATTCTCTTTTGCCGTAAGTTGGGTCGTGGAAAAATCCCAGAACATCATGGCGAACTGATTGTCGTTAGCGGGGTTGTACTCGAGATAGGTCTTGTATGCCTCATCGTGATATGTAGCGCCTCCAATATATCCCAGCTGGTTTCCCATGGTTTGTTTCACATCGCTTTTGTATAGCAGCGGGAAGTTCCCGTAGGGCTGGATCCAGTTGTAGGGCCGCTCCATGTTGTAGGCATCGCAAATGTCGAGGATCCGCTCTCCAAGCATTACAGGCACCTCTTCCGGCATCCTGACATCAAACGAAGTAAGTTGATGATACGGGATATTCGAATGAGGTTCCAGATCAACCGGTTCTTCCCACAACGAGATCAGGGTGAGGGAGTCGGGATCGAGCGGATTGACATTCTGAAGGTTCGACCAGGTATAGACCTGATTGGTCAACGGGAGGAAAAGCATCGGGATGTACTGCTGGCCGTAAAAATCATGGAACTCTCCCGGCAGGGCGCTGATGACCTGGTTGCCGGAGATATTGATGGGTCCCTCGCCCTGAATGGTGGTTGTATCCACGCTCTCCCATTTGAAGCAGATCAGGTTCTCGTTGATGTGGTCAACAAATGGATTTCCGTGGTAGATAGCGGTATCGGCGATGTTGGTGAGGATGATTTCGCAGGTGGAGTGGTTGGGAGCGTGATCCATAAACTCGTGTCCTTTGGCCCAGATCTGTTTCAGCCCATCAATATAGCCGGGCGTCCAGGTGGCCGATTCGAGGCAGATCGCCGTAGAAAACTTATACCCATAGATAGAGAAGAGGCTGTCGAAGCTGTTATACTCCCAAATCTCTTGGTTGTCGTCAATCCGGAAGCAGACCCCGCCTTTCTTTTCCCAGGCAACCTGGCTGGCGAGTTGGGATGACAATAGTAAAAGGAACAATAGAATGAGGAATAAATTACGAATTAAGAATGAAAAATTACGAATTATTTTTTTGAAGAGCGAAAAGCGAATTGCGAACTGCCCACTGCCCACTGCCAACTGCATTCTCATGCCTTTTACCTTGTGACTCATGGCGTTTGAATTTGTGGCGCCGAAAAGTAGTCTCTCAACTGGGGCGTGACCACTTTCGAACTGCCTATTTTATATCCTAACGTAATTTCGTGGGTTCCGGTATGAACGCCGGGTTTGTTTCCGGTGAAAAATTCATATCCGTAGCTGATTACCAGATGTTTCCATAGCTGACCTCCCACAGTGAGCCCCATCATCATGTTGCTGCGGTAGAGAGCCGAGAACCAGAACTGGTCGGCTTTTCCGGCGAGGAGGCTCAATTCGAAGAGGGAGGGGATGCCGGTAAGGATATTGACCCGGAAGGTTGGTTTTAGCAGCCATTGCCTATTGATGATGAAATCGTTGGAGAGGTATACCAGCATGTTTTGCGGTAGGGAGAGGGAGCCTTCGACAATCGGGTCGTAGGCCGACCGGTTATTCAGCAGCATCGGGGCGTAGAAGCTGAGGATAAAGGTTTTAAAGCGGTATGAGATTCCGGCCCCAATGTTGACTTTGCCCTGACTGATACGCTCCATTCCCTGGAGGAGGGGGTCGTTGGGATCGAGGATCGTGGCGGCAGAGAGGTCGAGGATGTTCTGGTAGAAGATCCCGTTGATGCCGAGTGTGAGGTACTGGTCATCCTGGATCCGGATCTGGTAGGCATATTTAAGCGCAAGGTAAAAGGAGCGGAAGACCGTGGCCGATTGGTAGCGGATCTCTCCGCCGAGGTACATCTTGTTTTTGATACTCCCGGAGATGTCGAGCAGCGCGACCGATGGTTTCCCCTGGAAGCCCGTCCATTCACTCCGGTAGGTGAGGAATCCCGAGAAGTGGGTTCTGCTGTCGAACAGTGTGGGCGCCAGGACGGAGGGGTTTACCAGGTATTGCATTTGGTTGGAGCTGGTTTGAGAGAAGGAGGAATGAGGAATGAGGAGTAATAGAATGAGGAATGAGGGATGAGGGATGAGGAATGAATTACGAATTAAGAATGACGAATTACGAATTTTAGAAAGCGAGAAGCGAGAAGGAACACAAAGGGCTTCACGAAGGAAAGGAAGAACTCCTTTGAGTCCTTTGTGATATCCTTTGTGCCATTTGTGGTTGTATTTTTTATTCCTCATTCTTAATTCTTAATTCTTCTCCCATTACCTTAAAATATTTACGGTTCCTTTGAAGAGCTGGCCATTGGTAAATTTAACTATGTAGTAGTAGGGTCCGGAGGGGAGTTCGCCATTGTCGGAGCGGCCGTCCCAGGTGTTTTGGTAGTCGGCATTCTCATAAACCTGGTTGCCCCAGCTGTCGAACACCCGTACCGAGCAGGCGCCAAGCGTCCCCATATCTTTGATCACCCAGAAGTCGTTGAAGCCATCCCCGTTGGGAGTGAAGAGTGTCATGATGCCCGTTTGTACCTTAGGATGATCACGGATGACGAATGACGTGGAGCTGAAGCATCCGTCGCGGTAGACCGACACCGAATAGGAGCCTGCTTTCGTGATGATGAAGAGATTTCCCGTGAAGGTTCCATTCCAGGTGGCGCTGTCGTAGGTTCCCACTACTTCTACGAAGATCGTGTCGTGGAGGAAGGTAGCCGTGTCGCCGGTAAAGAGAAGGGAAAACTCGGGAGGAGGCTGCATGACGATTTCATTATCGAGTGTATCCTGGCAGCCCAGTTTTGACTCCAGCCAAAGGGAGACAATGAAGGTGCCGGTTTCGGTATAGGTATGTTCAGGGTTTTTTATCTCCACGGATGGGGATCCGTCACCGAAATTCCATGTGCGGAAATTAATTGAGTCGGCAAACGCAGTGGAGAGGTCGGTAAACTGGACCGGTTGTCCCATGCAGCCCGCGCTGAAAGAGAATGAAGCCTGCACCCCCGACACCGGCACATCTTTGTAGATTGCATCAATGGCACCGTCGCGGGTGACCACTTGCAGGCCTACCGGATGGTTTCCGACAGCGTTGAATGTCCAGGTAATCATCTCACCCGAACCATCATTAAACAGCCCGTCCATATCCAGGTCCCAAAGGAGGGCAATGATGGAGTCGCCTGGGGTTGGAATAGAGATGCTGGTGAGGGTAGTGGGGGTGTTGAGGCATCCGGAGGTGAAGGTAAAATCCACAATGATGGCAGAAGTCTGGAAAGCCAATAACAGGGCTATTCCTGAGAGGAAGAAGGGTTTTAATGACAGTTTCATCCGGTTAACCGATCGAACGATTTATGTAAAGATACGGCAACCCAATTGGAAATATGGTTCCAATATCGGGGATATTGTCAAAATTTGTTAACAGGTGTTTTTTACTTTCTTTCTGCGAAAGGTTATGATGTGAGAGGCGGCTCTTGTACCTTATTTGCTTTCAAAGAAAAGTTTTCCTATACTTGTGTTTCAAACAGGATAGTATTCGCTCGAAAGGTCCTAAGAAACTGAGTATTCATATAAAAACGGAAACAGAATGATGAAAAAATTTGGCACAGCATTTGTCTTTTGTATGGTATTGGCATCCGTAATTTTTATAGGATGTAAGAAAAAAACAGCAGACAGGTCGACATCTTATTTATTGGCAACCATCACACACCAGGGATTTGATTTTTCTACGGGTGGGATTCCGGCTAGCGATCAATATGCAGATGGGGAGACGGTAGGATGGGAGCCTGGATTTGGGGTTAATCCTAATTATCCGAACAATGATATTTATATCTGGTGGAGAAATAAATATATTGACACAGTGAACTACCAGAACCAGACCAAAGATATGGGAATTGTTGACATGGCCACTGTCACGCAGGTCCCGGGAAGCTGGGATGTCTCTCCCAACATACTGCCGTTATTGGCAGGACATGTAATTGTGGCAAAATGCAAGGATGGCTATGTGAAGTTTGAAGTCGTTTCAGCGGATACTTCTACATTATGGCCTGCGCAGGTATATTATT
>CAYUZX010000104.1:0-5915 GCA_964449285.1 uncultured Prolixibacteraceae bacterium | reverse complement strand
ATGCACATATCCGACTGGAAAAAGGGGAGCGGTCGGAATTGGCGAACCTGGCAAACGAATTATTATAATTAAAATAGGGAATATTTCACGGATGCCGTGAAGGTCACTCCTGGATTCAGCTTCAGGAAATACTGATCCGCTGCTTCGTAGGATTTATAGACAGATTCCTTGTGCGCATCCAGGATGTTTTCAACCTTCAGCCCGACCTGCACCCGCTTTGTCTTGCCAAAGCTTTTATTAGCATTGAAATTGAGGCTGTTGAATGGTTTAGAATAGATATCCGGCCGATCGACCATGCCAACATATTGGAGGGTCAGACCTTGAACGTTGAAATAGAGTCCGGCCTCAAAACCGTTCCAGAAGCCATTCTCCCCTCCATTGTACGACAAACCGCAGTTGATCACATAAGGAGCTTGTCCAGCCATTGCCCGGTATTCACTTACCGTCTGACCGGTCCGTGCATTGGCCAACCGGGATTCATACTCTGTGGTGCTAAGTTTGATCCGGGATTTTACGTAGGTGAAATTCGCGGTAAATTGGAAATTCCTCATCGCCTTTGCGATCAGATCAAGGTTAAGCCTGAGTTCCAACTCGCCTCCGAACACCTGCCCGTCCCCTACATTTCGTGACTGAAATGCCCCCTGCAGCGTGGCATACTGAACGATCTCGATGGGACTGATAAAGCGCTTGTAAAATCCGCTGACCGAGATGGTTTGTCCGCTCTTTGGAAACCACTCCCAGCGAAGGTCAAAGTTGTGGATGCTGGTACTTTTCAGGTTCCCGTCCCAGTAAACGATTCCTGCGGCATCATTGGCATCCCGGAACAGACCGCCCACAAACGTCCGGCCGGTAATGGGGTCATAGATCTCAGCGTATGATAACTCCTTGAACGAGGGCCTGGCTGTTGTCATGGCATACGAGAATCTCAGGTTCTGCTTTTCGGTGAGCGAGTAGATCAAGTTGACGGAGGGGAAGAAATTATTATTCTCCAGCACTTTTTCGTTGTCGAGTTTATGGACTCCCAACTGATCCTGACCGGTATAGCGTTGAACATAGTTTTCATAGCGGACCCCTACAATGGTTTTCAGGCGTTTGAATACATTGATTTCAAAGGAGAAATATCCCGCTGCGTTGTTGACATTTGAATTGAATTGATTCGGATTCACAGGGATAAAAGAGGCATCATAGGTAGTCCCCCTGTTTACATTGCTGTTGATGGGCCAGAGGTTTTCGGGATAAAATAGCTCATCCGGATTCCCTGTCAGGGTAACATGCCGAATGTTGAAAGCAAAACTACGGATGTCGAAATCCCGCTCTTTATACGTATATGCGCCTCCAAACTTCAGGATGGCTTTCTGGTTTTTCAACTGAAATGTCTTGGTGATGTCAACTGCTCCGGGAATATTGATCTCTTTCAGGTTTCGCCAGATCCGCTCGGGGAATCCCGACTCGGTTCCGATAATATAGTTCCCTCCATCGGTGATATAGCGTGTGAATCGGATATCAGGGTCCTCCATGGTGGAGAGGGTAGGAGAGAGTTTCCAAACCAGCTCCCATTTAGAATCGTTAAAAAGATGCTTTCCATCAATAAAGAGATTGGTCATCGCTCGCTCGCTGTAGTCGAGGTTATGCTGAAACCCTGAGAAATTACTTCCCTGGTCGGCTCCAATATAATCGAAGATCCCTGCACTGGATTCGCCGTTCTGCAGATGCAGCAGGTTGAGGCGATATTTTGAATTTTTTGTCTTGATCGCAAATCCGGCAAGTCCTCCCAATAGAACATTGTTCTCCCCCAGGTTGCCTTTCTGGAATTCCCGGAGTTCCATCTCCGTAACATCGGGGTCAGACGAGAGGCCATAATGGCCGTATTCAGCATTCTTGACGAAATCGGTATTGTTTTTATAGGAGATTGCAACATTATAACCAAATGTAACTTTTTTGTGAGGGATCTGATTTCCAATAGAAAAGCCTATGCTGTAATCCATGAAACTGGTTTGCGTGTGGGCAGCCATGGTGGGGTTGAATGCCGCGAGGATTTCCTGATAACGCACCCCCTGGGCTCCAAAAGGATCGGTGACAACATCGGCATACAAGGGGATGTTGCTGGTAGCTGGGATTTTACGCGTTCCATCGTCAAAGCCAAGGAAATCGGTGTTTCCACCTTTATAGGTAAGATAATTCTTATTGAAGTGTGAACCGGGATTGTATCCTGCACTGATGCTGATACTCCCCTGTTTCTCTTCCGGAAAATCTTTTATTGTGATATCAATGACGCCCCCTGTGAAATCGGCCGGCAGGTCGGCAGTGAATGATTTATAGACGATTATATTGTCAATGATATTGGTGGGAAAGATGTCCATCTGAAGGGTGTTTCGGTCGGGGTCGAGACCGGGAATGGCCATCCCGTTGAGCATCGTTTTGGTATACCTGTCACCCAGTCCGCGGACATAGACATATTTACCTCCCTCGACGGAGAGGCCAGGCACTCGTTTCATGGAGGAGGCAGCATCGGAATCACCTATCTTCCTGAAGTTTGCCGCCGAGATGCCGTCGATCATATTGGCAGACTTCATCTTCATGGTGAGCAGAGCCGTTTCTGTATTCCTGACGACTTTAGCTGTTATAGTAACTTCGGCGAGTTCGATGGATGACTCTTTGAGGCGCAGGTTGTCGAGAAGGGTGACCTCTTTGGCTTTTATCTGTAAATCCTTGATGTATAGTGTTTCGTAAGAGATATAGGAGACTCTCATGGTATAGGTTCCAGGAGGGACACTCAGGTTGAATTTTCCATCCAGATCCGCCAGTGTACCCATAGTGGTCCCCTCTAGGAAAATGGTAACCCCCGGGAGGCTTTCTCCTGCTCCGTCGTCGAATACCGTTCCCCTGATAAAGCCATTCTGGGCCTGGACAAGTGAGGCTAGGGAAAGTGAAAATAGTATGGTAAAAAACTTTACTGAACGCATGATTAATCCTTCTAGTGTTTTCGTTTTAAATCAAACCTCGCAGGTTGGAAAAACCTGCGAGGTTGGGTACTGTAGGCTATTTTTAGAACAAAAGGGATTAAAAGCCATTCAGTGCTCCGGCAGCGGAGGCCCAGGACCATCCCTGGAACACAGAGGCATTTGCACCAACTGTATTGGCACCTTCTGCTACAATGGTTACATAGGCATCCGATCCATCTTTAAAGAAATCAGTCACAGCAAATCCGGTTGGGATTGTAGCCTGAAGATTTGAGGCATTCAATCCGACGGGATTCAGGTCAAAATCCTGACCATCTTTAATTCCGAAGAAATAGATATTAGTCATGGTAACGAGTGAATTGTCGTCCAGGTCTACGAGACCCTGAGCGTCATCGGCACGGGCCGAACCGTTCATGAGGGTGTGGCTGTCTTCCATGGCGCCTTCCGGACCATCCAGCTCGAAACACTCATCGAACGGATTGATAATGATGAAATTATCAAGGGTGCCTCCCCATGACTGGTCGGTATCTACTGCATCATCACCCACATTCCAGAAAATGACATTCTTTACATTCACTTTGCCGCCAAACCATTCGATACCGTCGTCCTGGTTGGCAACGATCTCAATGTTTTCGATCACAGTACCTGAACCAACGCCACCAAGGGTCAGTCCATTGATCTCGTTCCCTTCACCGATGTTGGTGCCACCGTGGCGAATCGATACATAGTTGATCACACCGGAGTTGTCGCTGGGATTGTCTCCGCCATAGAGTCCGTTCGGATCTGATGGTGGAATCCCTTCGATCTGCACAGAGGGGGCATCTGCTGAAATAGGAGCATAGCCCAGGACAATTACACCACCCCAGAGTCCATTGAGGTCAGGGTCAAGGTTCGGGCTGGCAATCTGGCCGGGCTGAATCTGGTCGGCTACCGAGGTAAAAATGATCGGAGAAGTGGCTGTTCCTTCAGCCATGAGTTTTCCGCCACGGGCAACCAGAAGGGCAGTGGCATTTGCGCCTGTTCCGGCCTGGCCTTTGACAACAACACCAGGTTGAATTATCAGGGTAGCGCCGGCAACGACAGCGATGCGGCTTTCAAGGATATAGGTTTTTCCGGTTTCCCAGGTGGTGTTCTGTGTGATGTTTATGGTTACATGAAACACCAGTTGCTCTTCCACAATATTAATAACGGCAGTAGCAACTCCCATCTGGCTTTCGTTATCGGTTACAGTGAGAGAAACAGAACCGGCTCCAACAGTGGCGCCAGCAGTATAGGTCACTACAATTGTTCCGGAGGAGGATCCGGCAGATCCGTTTGTTTTGATGACGGCGGTTCCACCGGTTACAATAATTGTTGCGGCATTGAATCCACCGTCGGTTGTGTAATTGAATGTAAGATCAACGACTGTTCCCTTTTGAACATCTGAATTGGCAGGAGCCGTAACTGTTGGAAGTTGTTTCGTTTCATCTTTTTTACACGATGTGAACCCAACAAGCAGGGCGATCATGATCACGCCTGTGATTTTTAAGTAATTGAATTTCATTGGTTTAGAATTTGATTTATGAATCATTTTTTATTCAGCAAAGTACACCCTATCCATCCAATCAAAGATGAACGAATTGTTAAGCAATTGTGAAATGATTGTTAAGGAATCAGGCATTAAAACCTGCTGTAATAATCACAGATATAAGAAATTAGATAGAAAATGGTGGTGCAATTTGATTGAATAATCGATCTGGTTAATGGATCAGAAGAGGGACCACCTTATTTAGAGGATTACTTTAATTATATGTTTGTGTATTTACGAGGTTGCCTTTTTCGTCCCAGATATACCAGATCCCCTTCTTTTCGCCTGCTTTATAAAACATCTCAAACCGTTTCTGGCCCGAATCATCCCAAACATACCAGAAGCCATCCTTCAACCCGTTTTTGAAGTTTGCTTCTGCAGTTTTGCCGCCCTCACTATTCCAGGTGATCCAGGTTCCGTGTTTGATCTCCTTTTTATAACTGCGCTGTTCCTGAATGGCTCCATTTTCAAAGAAAAGCGTGGTGATACCGTCAATCATTCCTTTCTTTACCTGTTTTTCAACTTTTGGATTGCCATTTTCGTAAAATTCAGTATACGTTCCTGTAAAAAGGGAGCCATCGGGGTTATGGTATTTGTTTCCCTTATTGATATCCTGCGCCACGGCAAATTGTGCCAGGACAAAGATCAACAGACTCAAAACAACCAGTTTTCTCACGATAATACTATTTTATAAATTCATTGACAGATTTCAAAATTAAAAAAAATCCACATCATGCAAATGCCTGAAAAAGACGATCCCCCTGGATATTCAGTAAATCTATCTATCTGATTCCAAAGGGGAGTCGTCTAACAAAAACCTGAAGGATGATCAGGGCTCTACCGATTCAAGCTGAACCGATAAAGTATTTTGAACCGAATGTTGAACATCGATAGAGACCACTTCATCTTTATAAGAGATGCAGCTGATTTTCACTTCGTGTTCGCCGGGGTGTAACCCGTCAAGTGAGAATGTACCGTCGGGGTTGGAATAAATCTTCGTTTCAGAATCTCCCACCTGAATAGTTACACCCGGGAGGGTTTCATTGGTGAGTTTATCGATCACGGTTCCTGACAAGGAGACTGTTGTAGCTCCGCTCGTTTCCGCGGATTCATTGTCGGCGAAAAGGGTCGAAGTTGCCAGCAAAACCATTGCAGCGAGAAAGAAATATCTGATGTTTTTCATAATGATTAATTTTGGTGTAAAAGTACTCTCAACCACCCTCTCAGCCGTTAACACAGGATTAATTGAATATTAATTAATTGTTAATAAAAGAGTCAAGGCTTCTCTTCTGTCCTGTGCAATTATCCTTATTTTTACGCCAAAAATTCCCCAATGGAGATCTTTTACCTGTTCATTGTCATCGTTTTAGTGATCCTTGCTATCTCCG
>CAYUZX010000103.1:0-5985 GCA_964449285.1 uncultured Prolixibacteraceae bacterium | reverse complement strand
TTCGTCTTTCGTTCGTCTTTGCTTCGTTATTCCCTTAGTATTCCTTTCATTTTCATTTCATCTTCTTTAGATACAGATATCATTCCCATCGACGTATCCCATATCCCGCATTCCGTATCTCGTATCCCGCATCCCGCATCTCGTTAATTTTGTACCTTTGCGTCACGAAAAAAAACCACAAAAAATAGCTTAATTATGAGTGAGAATGTTGAGAAAGTCCGTTGTCTGATCATCGGATCAGGCCCGGCTGGCTACACAGCAGCCATCTATGCCGCACGTGCCGACCTGAAGCCCATTATGTACCAGGGCATGCAACCTGGCGGACAACTGACTATTACTACTGAAGTCGAAAATTTTCCCGGCTACCCCGATGGAATTGACGGTCCGGAGATGATGGAACAGTTCAAAAGGCAAGCCGAAAGGTTTGGTACCGACATCCGGTTTGGGGTAGTCACCAACGTTGATTTCTCCAATCGTCCGTTTAACGTCGAAGCCGATGATGGAAAAACCCTTGAAGCCGAAACTGTCATCATCGCCACTGGCGCTTCTGCCAAATGGCTGGGATTGCCATCCGAACAGAAATTTATGGGAATGGGGGTTTCGGGATGCGCTACATGTGACGGATTCTTCTACCGTGGAAAAGATGTCGCCATTGTTGGTGGCGGTGATACTGCCGCTGAAGAGGCAACCTACCTTGCCAAGCTTTGCAAAAAGGTTTATATGATCCACCGCCGTGATGAACTGCGTGCCTCAAAAGCCATGCAGCATAAAGCACTCAATACCCCCAACATAGAGATACTATGGGATTCAGTCCCTGAAGAGGTATTGGGAGATGATGCAGGTGTGACAGGCCTAAAGGTAAAAAATGTTAAAACCGGTGAAGAGCGTATACTGGATGTATGGGGATTTTTTGTCGCCATCGGCCACAAGCCAAACACAGAGGTATTCCAGGGGCAGGTCGAACTCGACGAGACCAATTACATCAAAACGATTCCCGGGACGGCTACAACCAATGTGGAAGGTGTGTTCGCATGCGGAGACGTGCAGGATCATCATTACCGACAGGCAGTCACCGCAGCCGGATCAGGGTGTATGGCAGCGATTGAGGCAGAGAGGTTCTTGTCGAGTTAAGAACCCCCAAACCCCCTAAAGGGGGCTTACTTCTCCCTTCGGGAGAATATAACTGCGAAGCAGAACAAAGCCCCTGGCGAGCCGAAGCAACGAGCGAAGCGACGTGCATGCGAAGCAAACTGGGATTTAGGGGCAAACAGAGGATTTAGGGACGGATAAGGCATTTTGAGAACTGATAGGATAACTGGATTACACATGATAACATTTTTCAAAAGCACTTCTTCCTGGTACGCGGTTGAGACCAACAACTCACTTGCTTCCGAAGACCAGGAGAAATTGGTATGGCTTTTCGGGGATGCAAAGTCGGTAGATCAACAGGAAATACCGGGTGAGTTTATTGGCCCACGGAAGGAGATGATCACTCCCTGGAGCACTAACGCCGTGGAGATCACACAAAATATGGGAATTCTGGGGATAAAGCGAATTGAGGAGTTTACAGTCGGCAGTTCGCAGTCGGCAGTTGGCAGCACAAAGCCTTCAATCGATGCTGATGATCCACGTCTCACGTCTCACGTCTCACGTCTCACGAGCTTCGATCCCATGCTCCAACAACGCTATACAAACCTGGATCAGAAGTTGTTCCTCATCGAACGAAAGCCTGATCCGGTTGTCGAATTGGAGGATATTGCCGCATATAACAGATCTGAAGGGTTGGCGTTGAGTGATGAAGAGGTTGAGTACCTGGAGTCGCTTAGTAAAAAGATTGGCAGGAAACTGACGGATAGTGAAGTGTTCGGCTTCTCTCAGGTGAATTCGGAGCATTGCCGCCATAAGATCTTCAACGGAACCTTCATCATCGATGGGAAGGAGATGACAGAATCGCTGTTTGATCTGATCAAAAGGACCTCGAATAAGCATCCTAATTACCTGGTTTCGGCATACAAGGATAACGTCGCTTTTATCGATGGACCTGCGATAGAGCAGTTCGCCCCGGCAAGACAGAATGTAGCCGATTATTTTGTCATTCTGGATATTGATTCGGTCATTTCGCTGAAGGCGGAAACCCATAATTTTCCAACAACGGTAGAGCCATTTAACGGTGCCGCAACCGGTTCCGGAGGAGAGATCCGTGACCGGATGGCTGGTGGCAAGGGAAGTATCCCTATCGCAGGGACTGCCGTATACATGACATCCTATCCACGACTGGAAGGCGGACGTTCTTGGGAAAAAGCCGTCGAGCCGCGGAAGTGGTTATATAAAAACCCTGAAGATATCCTGATCAAGGCCTCCAACGGAGCGAGCGATTTTGGGAACAAATTTGGTCAACCTGTAATTTGTGGAAGTGTTCTCACATTTGAACACGCCGAGAACGGAAAAACTTACGGATATGACAAAGTGATCATGCTGGCTGGCGGGATTGGTTTTGCAAGAAGAGAGGACAGCTTGAAAGATATTCCAGAAGGGGGAGAAAAAATTGTGGTGCTGGGCGGGGATAACTATCGCATTGGCATGGGTGGAGGCGCAGTGTCGTCTGTTGCCACCGGTGAATATGGGAATTCCATTGAGCTGAACGCCGTACAACGCTCCAATCCCGAGATGCAGAAACGGGTCTTCAATGCGATCCGTGCCATGGCCGAACTTGGCAAGAATCCGATCGTTGCCATCCATGACCATGGAGCCGGCGGACACCTGAACTCGATCTCGGAGCTGGTGGAAGCTACCGGGGGAACCATCAACATCGATGCTCTTCCTATTGGCGATCCGACGCTTTCCGACCGGGAAATCATCAGCAACGAATCGCAGGAACGGATGGGGCTGTTAATCCATGAGCAGGATCTCTCATTACTGAAAGAGATTGCCGAGCGTGAACGGGCTCCTCTCTATGAAGTTGGTGTGACCCGAACGGATCATGAGCTGGTATTCGAAGACAACCGCTCCGGTATCAGGCCCATCGACCTCAGCGTAGACGATTTCTTTGGCAAACCGCCAAAAACCATCATGAGGGATTCCACGGTCGCATCATCGTTTAAACCAGTTGACAGTGGGCAGTGGGCAGTGGGCAGTGGGCAGTGGGCAGTGGGCAGTTTGCAGGTAGCAAAAGACACTTCACGTCTCACGTCTCACGTCTCACGTCTTACCATTGTTGACCTTTTAATACAGGTCCTCCAGTTAGAAGCCGTCGCTTGCAAAGACTGGCTGACGAATAAGGTCGACCGGGCTGTTTCGGGGAAGATTGCCAAACAGCAAACCTGTGGTCCAATCCAACTGCCTTTGAACAACCTGGGCGTCACGGCGCTGGATTACCAGGGCGAAAAGGGAATCGCCACCTCCCTGGGGCATGCTCCGGTAGTGGCCCTGGTTAATCCGGCAGCGGGTTCACGACTCTCCATAGCCAAAGCGCTGACAAACATTGTTTGGGCTCCCCTGACACATGGTCTACAAGGTGTTTCCCTCTCTGCAAATTGGATGTGGCCGGCAAATAATCCCGGAGAGGATGCACGGTTATTTGAAGCTGTAAAAGCAGTAAGTGATTTTGCTGTCGCCTTAGGGATCAATATTCCTACAGGGAAAGATTCCCTCTCTATGACCCAGAAATATCCCGATGGGTCGGTAGTCTATTCACCCGGCACAGTGATCATCTCTGCCGTAGCCGAAGTGGCAGATGTAAAGAAGGTAATAAGCCCCAACCTAGTGCCTGATAAACAGAGCTTTCTGGTCTATATCCCGTTTTCTAGTGGTTTATATCATCTGGGCGGAAGCAGCCTCGCACAGGTGTTGAATAAAATAGGCGACAAAGTTCCAGATGTCTCTGATCCTGACTATTTCAGTCAGGTTTTTGACGCACTCCAAAACATGGTCTCAGAAGGCTCTATCCTGGCCGGGCACGATGTGTCGGCCGGCGGTTTGATCACAACGCTTCTGGAGATGGTCTTTCCACTTGATGGATGGGGACTTGATCTCGACCTTTCCGGATTGGGTGAACCAGATCCACAGATGCTGCTCTTCAGTGAGAAACCGGCGGTTGTTATCCAGGTAAAGGACATGGCAGCATTGACCCAACTTCTTACCTCATCCGGCATCCGGCATCAGGCCATCGGGAAACCGATTGTAAACCCAATGATGAACATAAATCTGGGGAATGATCAGTTAACGTTTAAGGTCAACGACCTCAGGGATACCTGGCTTAAAACATCTTACCTCCTCGACCGGTTTCAGTGTGGAGACGAACTTGCACTAAAACGATTTAACAACTACAAAAAACAGTCACTGAAATTTGGTTTTCCTGAACTGTTCGCAGGATTGTTCAGTGCGTATGGCATTGATCCCAAACGGCGGACGCCTTCCGGGATCAAAGGAGCGATCATCAGGGAAAAGGGAGTGAACCGCGATCGCGATATGGCCTGGGCGATGTACCTGGCCGGCTTTGACGTGAAGGATGTACATATGACCGACCTGATTTCGGGCCGTGAAACCCTTGAAGACATAAACTTCATCGCTTTCGTTGGGGGATTTTCCAACAGCGACGTACTCGGTTCGGCAAAAGGATGGGCAGGTGCATTTCTATACAACCCAAAGGCAAAGGAAACCCTGGACCGATTCTACGCCCGGACTGACACACTTAGTCTTGGTGTATGCAATGGCTGCCAGTTACTGGTTGAGTTGGGATTGATCTATCCCAACCATGAAGCACAGCCAACGATGTTGTGGAACGACTCCCACAAGTATGAATGTGCTTTTGTCAATGTTACAATCCAGGAAAATAGTTCAGTCATGCTGGGAACACTTTCAGGATCGCGCCTGGGAATCTGGGTCGCACATGGAGAAGGGAAGTTCAACTTCCCATTAACCGAGAACCAGTATCAGATCCCGGCGAAGTTTAGTTACTCCGGTTACCCGGGAAATCCCAATGGCTCGATGTATGATGCAGCTGCGATCTGTTCCGAAAACGGACGTCACCTGGCAATCATGCCTCACCTCGAAGATTCTGTGCTGCCATGGCAATGGGCCTACTATCCTGTTGACAGGGAGAAGGATCAGGTCACACCATGGATCGAAGCTTTCGTCAATGCACGGCGATGGATAACTGGAACGCATCGCCAACCCCCATCACTAGATTAAAAGGTAATAAATAAAAAATAACGAATGAACAAGACAGTCCTCATCACTGGCGCGACAGCCGGTTTCGGCAGAGCGACCGCTATTAAATTCGCAGAACACGGATACCGTTGTATCATAACCGGACGTCGCAAAGAGTTGCTTACGGAGCTTGAACATGAACTTCGACAGACCTTTAATACGGAGGTACTAACGCTTCAGTTTGATGTCAGGAAGCTGGAGGAGATTGAAAAGGCAATTGATTCTTTGAAGGATGAATGGAAGGATATCGACGTGCTTGTGAACAACGCAGGGCTTGCTGTTGGCCTGAACCCGATCCATGAAGGAGTGATAGATGACTGGGAGAGGATGATTGATACGAATGTGAAAGGGGTACTCTATATGACCCGGATTGTAGCTCCGCTGATGGTTGCAAAGGGGAAGGGGCACATCATCAACATTGGCTCCATTGCCGGGAAAGAGACATATCCAAACGGGAATGTTTATTGCGGGTCAAAATTTGCGGTGGATGCCATCACGAAAGGGACACGTATCGACCTTCTCACGCATGGGATCAAGGTGACTCAGATTGCGCCCGGTGCGGCCGATACGGAGTTCTCGCTTGTTCGCTTCAAAGGGGATCAGGAACGTGCCACTCATGTCTATGACGGATTCATCCCACTCTACGCCGAAGATGTAGCTGAAGTAACCTATTACGTTACCACGATGCCAGATCATGTGAATATAAACGATTTGGTTATCATGCCCACAGCCCAGGCGAATGCCACGACTATCGTGAGACGTGGGACGTGAGACGTG
>CAYUZX010000102.1:0-6070 GCA_964449285.1 uncultured Prolixibacteraceae bacterium | reverse complement strand
AATGCAGGAATGCAGGAATGCAGGAATGCAGGAATGCAGAACGCGGAACCCGGAACCCGAAACCCGAAATTCTACTCTGCCTCTATCTTTTCTTCTTAATTGTCAGCAACTCCTTCTTAGCCTTGATCCTCTTTCTCCAGGAGATAACGTCATAGGCGATAGGGGTAGCTACGTAAATGGAGGAGTAGGTTCCAACCATGACCCCGATGAGCATAGCGAATGTGAAGCCACGAAGCACCTCCCCACCAAAGATGAAGATCACAACCAGGGTAAGGAACGTAGTTCCGGATGTATTCACAGTGCGACCCATGGTGCTGTTGATAGCGCCATTGATGTTGACGGCCAGGTCACGTTTAGGATAGAGTGTGTTGTACTCCCTGATCCGGTCGAAGATGATAACCGTATCCATGATAGAATAACCGATCACTGTGAGGATAGCCGCAATAAATGACTGGTCTACCTCCATGCCGAAGGGAAGGATGCCATGGAAAATGGCGAACATTCCAATGATGATGAGGGTATCGTGGAATAGCGCGGCCACACCTCCCAGTCCGTATTGCCAGTTCCTGAACCTGACAGCAATATAGATGAAGATAATGATGAGGGAGAAACCTACGGCAAATATAGCCTGCCAGATAAGTGCATAGGAGATGGCTGGGTCAATCCGCTGAGAACTCAGTTCCCCGATGATTTTAGCCGGATCATTTGATTTGAACTCGTCGAAGGTAATCTCATTTGTGTAGTAGCCCCTGATGCCTTCAAACAGTGTAATAGCAACGATGGAGTCGGCAGAGATGGTACGGTCATCAATCATGAATTTGGTGGTGATCTTCACCTGATTCAGTGGCCCAAAGGTTTTTACCTCAGGAGATTCTCCAAATTTCTGACGAAGAGACTCACGAATGTCGGTGGTGGAGACATTCTGGTCAAACCTTACTATATAACTACGTCCACCGGTGAAGTCGAGGCCGGGATCCAGTCCACGGATGCCGATGAATACAAGCCCGATAGTAATGACAATAGCGGAAACAAGATAGAGTTTCTTCCTCGGTTTGATGAAGTCAAAGTTCAGCTTTGAGAAAAGATTAAGTGTATACTTGTTTCCAACCGTGATGGTCATATTGTTATCAAGCATGCTTTCAAAAAGCAGTCGGGCCAGGAATACGGCTGTGAAAAGCGACAAGAGGAGACCGATCACGAGGGTAGTGGCAAAACCTTGAACAGGCCCTGATCCGAAGACATAGAGTACGATACCAGTCAGGATCGTGGTAACGTGACTGTCGATGATGGCTGAGTAGGCATGATGGAAACCATCTTTGACTACCAGCCGCATCCCTTTCCCCGCTCGAACCTCTTCCCGCATACGCTCGTAGATGATCACGTTGGAGTCAACCGCCATCGCCAAAGTCAGAACGATACCGGCAATACCGGGCAGCGTGAGTACAGCGCCGATAGAGGCCATTACACCAAAGAGGAAGAAGACGTTGGCAAACAGAGCGATATCAGCTACATTTCCTGCACGGCCATAGTAGATAGACATATAGATCAGTACGATTACAAAAGCAATAATGAAAGAGAGGAGTCCTGACTGGATCGATTCGCGACCCAATGACGGACCAACTACTTCTTCCTGTACGATTCGGGCAGGCGCAGGCAGTTTCCCGGCTTTCAGAATATTAGCAAGGTCTTGCGCCTCTTCAACACTCATCTCCCCACCACTGATGGAGG
This sequence comes from uncultured Prolixibacteraceae bacterium, assembly GCA_964449285.1. Taxonomy (GTDB): domain Bacteria; phylum Bacteroidota; class Bacteroidia; order Bacteroidales; family FEN-979; genus QYOJ01. Next base: position 4,342 of record CAYUZX010000102.1, on the reverse strand, counting down.
ACATCCCGTTGGGAATTTCTCCATTGACATTCGGGTAGGAGCGGACGTAGCCATCGAGTACGATAGCAATTTGTTTTCCAATGTTGTCACCCGTGAGCCTTTTCCAGATTCTGGCGCCTTCGGCGTTCATATTCATGGTTACCTCAACGCGACCGTTCTGGTCATAATCCTGACGGGCATTGGTGACCACCTCTCCGCCAAGTGAAGGGGAGCCGTCACGCGATGTTACTTTCAGTGCAACCAGTTCAAGAACATCTGGTGTATCACTCCTCGGTTTGACTGACCATGCCAGCTTCATATCACGAGGGAAAATATTGAGTGCGAATGCCTGCCGCAACATATTGTTTATCCGGGCAGTATCCTTAATAAAGGCACGGCCTACCATGGCTGTCTGGCCAGGTACATACTGGCCTTCGTCGTTCTGGTAAACAGCGGGGTTCAGGTATGCAAACAGGGGGTTTGTTTTTGCATACTGATCAAATGACTGTTGATCTTTTCCAACAGATGTTGTAGCAGTGCTATCCTTCTCCATCTGCTGTAAGAGGACATTCTCCTGAGCTGTGTCTGCCGCTTTGCCTTGATTTGTGTCAATGGTTTCGATGGCTTCGGTGATGATAGGCTGCTTGCTGGGCTCAGTATTTGCAAGCGTTTCCTGGGTTGAAGTGGTATCCCCGGCGCTACCAACCTGTCCGGCAATGATTGAAACAAGTCTTTTGTTGGCATCTGCAAAGTAAGCATAGAGGTCGGGATACTGATAAGTCTCCCAGAATTCCAGTTGTGCTGTTCCCTGAAGGAGTTTCCTGACACGCTCCGGCTCTTTGATACCAGGCAGTTCAATAAGAATACGGCGGGCGGTTTGCAGCCGGTTAATATTTGGCTGTGTAACCCCGAACCGGTCGATACGGGTCCGCAGGATGTTGAACGTTCTGTCAATGGCAGCATTGACTTCATCCCTGATCACTACGATTACCTCTTCATTGGTAGAGTTATAGGTAATCCTTTCTTTCAGCTCCATGGTGTTGAAAACGGAAGCCAGTTTGGCGTTGGGGTCGGTCTCCCGGAAGGATTCAATGAAAATGTCAACGAAATCGGCAGTACTGGTTTTCTCCTTTTCGAGTGCCAGTTTAAGTGCCTGGTTAAAGACCGGGTCTTGGTTGTATCCGGAAAGGGCACGGATGATATCAGGGACAGAAACCTCCATCGTGACGTTCATCCCGCCTTTCAGGTCTAGACCCAGGTTAATCTCGCGCTCCTTAATCTCTTTCAGGGTATATTTTTTCAGAAGGATGTTATACACATCACTGCTGGAGAGCGAGTCATTAAAATATTCCAGCCTGGCATTGGCAATGGAGTCATACAGGTAGTCCTGCAGGTTTGGGTCTCCTTTTGACATCTTTTTGGCTTGCTCCATCACCTGGGGCTCATGGGCATATTTATCAGCTTTCTGGCTATATCTGAAGCCAACGAAGGTGAACGATAACTGGAAAAGACATACCAGTACAAAAATGATCGCAAAGAACTTTATAACGCCTTTATTTTGCATGAAACTATGATTTTATTGAATTTTTTTGAGCGTGCAAAGATAGGAGTTTCTTTTGAATTAACCAATTGGAAAAGTGGGAATGCTAACTGCCCGCTGCTGCGCTGACTCAATTTCATTCGAAAATTAAAATTGAAACTATTTCCCCGGAAGTTAAAAGGAATAAAAAACTTTGGTATTTTTGTCAGAAAATGACCATGTAACTCACATGGATTGAATAAAAAATCGTAATGTAAATCAGTTACATTAATTTAATTCCAGATGAAAAATAAGTATTTAGACCTGATCGAGCAGACATTTGACTTCCCTCAGGAGGAGTTTAAAGTGCTTGATGACGAACTCTATTTCAATGATGTTCCCTTGATGGATATCATCAAACAGTATGGAACTCCACTAAAAATAACCTATTTACCAAAGATCAGTCATCAGATACAAAAGGCTAAGCGACTCTTCAATGTGGCCATGGCGAAGGTCGATTATCAGGGAGAGTATCACTATTGCTATTGTACAAAGAGTTCTCACTTCAGTTTTATCATGGAGGAGGCACTCAAGAATGATATCCATATTGAAACATCATCGGCATTTGATATTCAAATTATTGAGGATCTGCATACGCGTGGATTGCTGGATAAGGAGCACTACATCATTTGCAATGGATTCAAGAGGGAGTCGTACATCGAGAACATTACAAACCTTATAAATAATGGCTTTGCCAATACGATACCTATTCTTGATAACCTTGAAGAGATTGAGGCCTATGAATTGATTCAAGGTAAGTTGAAACTAGGAATCAGGATAGCGTCGGAGGAGGAGCCAAAATTTGATTTTTATACATCCCGGCTGGGTATTCGTTACAACGATGTGGTTCCCCTTTACCTGGAGAAGATTAAGGATAATCCGAAGTATGAACTAAAAATGCTGCACTTTTTTATCAATACAGGCATAAAGGATACAGCGTATTACTGGAATGAGTTGCATAAGAGTGTAAATGTCTATTGCGAATTGAAAAAGGTATGTCCTGAACTGAATTCCCTCAATATCGGAGGTGGGTTTCCTATCAAGAATTCGCTCGCTTTCAGTTTTGAATATGATTACATGGCCGAAGAGATCATTGCACAGATCAAAAGCATGTGCGAACGAAATAATGTTGAGGATCCTGATATATTCACTGAGTTTGGATCGTATACTGTTGGTGAAAGCGGCGCAGTTCTTTTCAACATTATTGACCAGAAGAAGCAAAACGACAGAGAGGCGTGGAATATGATTGATAGCTCGTTCATGACCACGTTGCCCGATACCTGGGCCATCCAACAACGCTTTATTTTGCTTGGTATCAACAACTGGGATTTGGAATATGAGCGCGTATTCCTTGGTGGATTGACCTGCGACAGCGAAGATTATTATAATGCAGAGGCTCACTCCAACGCTGTCTTTCTTCCCAAATTCAACCGTGAGAACCCGCTCTACATTGGGTTATTTCATACCGGAGCCTACCAGGAGTCGATCGGAGGGTATGGCGGAATCCAGCACTGCCTGACTCCGGCTCCGAAGCATGTACTGATTGATGTTGATGAGACAGGAGGGTACGTTACAAAACTCTTCTCCAAAGAACAGAGTTATAAGTCGATGCTGAAGATACTGGGATATTGATTAATGCCATGAATTATTTTGGGATTTCTTGTAATTTTGGATGAAACTTAAAGGAGTATCTATGAAAAAGGGTGAGAAAAAAGCATTTCTGAAAGAAGAGGTTAAGCACATTGACATCAAATCAATTGATTCGACAAAGATCATTGATGCGATGCGCAACATGTCCTTTACCTCACGCGACACAGCTGCAGCAGCGGATATCCTTAACAGGATGATCAGGGATCAAGGATGCACTATTTTCCTTACACTTGCTGGCAGTACAAGTGCCGGAGGATGTATGCAGGTCTATGTGGATATGGTAAAGCATAATATGGTAGATGCGATTATTGCGACCGGGGCCTCGATTGTGGATATGGACTTTTTTGAGGCGTTGGGATTTAAGCATTACAAAGGATCTTCTTATGCGAATGATTCTGAATTGAGAAATCATTATATCGACAGAATTTACGATACTTACATCGATGAGGAGGAGCTACAGGTGTGCGATATGACGATTAGACTGATTGCTGACTCCCTCAAACCAAGACCTTATTCTTCCCGGGAATTCATTTGGGAGATGGGACGATACCTGACAAAACACGCCAAGAAAAAGAATTCCCTGGTTCAAACCTGTTTTGAGCATAATGTCCCGATTTTCTGTCCCGCCTTCAGTGATAGCAGTGCCGGTTTCGGACTCGTTAAACATCAATGGGATCACCCCCAAAAACATATGTCTATCGATTCCGTTGCTGATTTTCTGGAGCTGACTCAGATTAAAATGGCAGCAAAGGGTTCCGGACTCTTCATGATTGGAGGAGGTGTTCCAAAGAATTTTGTTCAGGATACCGTCATTTGTGCCGAAGTTCTGGGGAAGGATGTTCCCATGCATAAATATGCTGTCCAGATTACCGTTGCAGATCCGCGTGATGGCGCCTGCTCCAGTTCAACGCTTAAAGAGGCCTCATCCTGGGGGAAAGTTGAAACAGCCTACGAACAGATGGTGTACGCGGAAGCAACTTCAGTTGTGCCATTGATTATCAGCTATGTTTATCATAAAAGGGACTGGGAAAAAAGAAAAAAATACAACTGGGCTACCCTCTATAACTCCTAAATTCCTGCATTCCTGCATTCCTACATTCCTGCATTCCTACATTCCTGCATTCCTACATTCCT
>CAYUZX010000101.1:0-6363 GCA_964449285.1 uncultured Prolixibacteraceae bacterium | reverse complement strand
TACGTCTTACGTCTTACGTCTTACGTCCCCCTTCCCTTCAGCGCTCTGCAGCAATCCGCCAGCGCCTCTTCGGCTTTTAACATCACCTTGCCGAAGATGACGAAGTCGTGGATCTGGCCCGGGTAAATTTTCATATCCACATGCACACCAGACTCCTGTAACCGTTTGCCATAGGATTCAGCTTCATCCCGGAGGATGTCAAATTCGGCAATCACAATGAAAGCCGGAGGAAGCCCCGATAGGTTGTTTGCGAGTAGCGGAGAAACATAGAAATCTCTTATATCTTCCTGGCTTTTAAGATAATGATTGGTATACCATTGCATCAACTCTTCAGGTACCCAGAGACCAAAACCAAACTGCTGATAAGAGAGGGTGTCCGTCTCGGCCAGGTTCGTGGCCGGACAAATCAGGAGTTGAAAATGTACCGAGGGCCCTTCCCTGTCGCGGGCCATCATGGCGATGACTGCAGCCATATTTCCTCCTGCACTGTCACCGCCGACAGCTATACGTCTGGGATTCACATCAATATCATCAGCCTGGTCAGCCACCCATTCCAATGCCGTGTACCCCTCCTCTATAGCAACTGGAAAACGGGCTTCCGGAGAGAGCTGATAACCAACAGAAACCACAACATTCCTGGAATTGCGGCATAAAATAGTGCAAACAGCATTAAAATCATCAAGCGTGCCAACCACCCATCCACCTCCATGGAGATAGACCAGTGCCGGAAATGGACCTTCTCCCTCCGGCGTATAGATTCTCAACGGGATCTCACCGAATGGTCCATCAATCAACATATCCTGGATTAAAGCAACCGAAACGGGTTTAGATGAAAATGCCTTAACAATGTTCCGCTCACGAGCCATTTGCGGAGTCAATTCCGATAAAGGGGGAAGATCAGCGGCAGCAATGGCTGTCAGAAACTGCCGGGCCTGGGGATCCAGCTCGCCCCCGTTGTAGGCAGGGTAAAAGTTCTCATTCATAACATTCCTGGTTGCTTAATTGCCATCGAGTAATTCAAACCGCTCCTCTTCCACCGGGATAAAGCTATTCCGAAAGCGATTGTAGTGAAAATATGACTGGGGCTGGAATCCCCTGGGGATATGAAAAGCGATGTATTGGTTCAGGAAAAAATCGTAGAGATAGCTGGCATGCACTCTCCCCAGAAATGTTGCAATATTATTCACATCTTCAACTTCAAGGGAGTCGATCGTATAACTGTATTTAACATCTTGCCGGAAGGGATCAAAAAGAAACTCGCCTTCCAGATTATCGGAGGCCATATGTGATGAGTAAAGGATGGTTTTAGCATTACTTGAGCCACCTAACTTACTCACCTCCAACCACACAGAAAAATCAATAGCATCCAGGTTAAATTTTTTATAAAAGAGTGTGTCATAGAAAAACTCCTCATCTTCGTAAGGATAGAAGTATTCATCAAGCTGAATTTGGGCAATTGAAAGTTCGTAGGATTGCGGCTGGCTCAGAAGGAATGAATCCGCTTCATTACCGATATAAGCTGAAAATTGCAGGTTCCGAAGCTCCTCAAGAAAGCCATTAACATAATTTTCCAGGAAAAGGGAGTCATTTATATACTGTATAAACCCACTTGAATAAAAGAGGGCTGAATCCTGCTGAACAGGGTTCATCCGGTTCAAATCCTCCACCAGTTCCCCTTTATGATTGTATTTAAACAACAGTTGAGGAGGGGTAACATGGAGGAAAAACTCCGGGGAATTTGCATGGAACTCCTTGGCCAGCTTATACTCGGGAGTACAGGCTGTGACTCCCACTACCAGGATGATCAGGATATATGAGAGGACTCTGCTCATTTTCAATAAACTCAATTCTTTCACTTTTAGTATAGGATTGACAATACTCTATTCTTTCCTGGGAGTAAGCATCTTCTCGCCAAACGATTTTCCAAATTCGTGACACTGTTTGATCGTATCTTCGTGTGGTGTGAACCGTATCATCGGACCTCCTTCCATTACATCTAACCGTAGCATTTTTAGGGCAGAATCGATAATCCTGGCAGCTTCTCCGCTCCAGCCAAATGATCCAAATGAAGCAGCCGTTTTGTGACGGTCCCTGATTGGGTTGATCAATGCAAATACCTGATAAATATGCAACAGTACATTTTGGTTGAAAGTCGGACTTCCCAGGATGATGCCGGAAGCTTCGATGATCTTCTGTTCCACCTCCCCCATTTCTATCTTTTCCAGGTCGCAGAGATCGACATCAAATGATCCGGCTAAACGAATACCTGCAGCGATCTCATAGGCAATGAGTTTTGTATTCTGATAAGCTGAGACATAGCCGATAAAGACCCTGTGGGGATAAGGGTAGGCAAGAGCCTCTGTGGCATACTTCTCGGAGAGATCGACATACTTTTTCCAGTTCTTGCGGAGGATCGGACCGTGCCCCGGACATACAATGTCAATGTCAAGTGGCCGGATCCGGCTGATCGCCTGAACCATGAACCGACTATATGGTTTCATGATCACATCGAAATAGTAACGGAAGGCATCATCAAAATCGCCTACCAGATCATCAAACATCTCTTCGCTGGCATAATGGCTTCCAAACGAATCGCAAGTAAAGAGCACCTTGTCTTCTTCCAGATAAGTGTAGATTGAGTCGGGCCAGTGGAGATTGGGTGCTCCGATAAAACGAAGCGTTTTATTTCCAAGGTCCAGTGTATCACCATCTTTGACAATCAGATGTGGTATCTCCATCCCAAGTTGATCTTTCAGGTAACGGATTGCATTTCCGCTTCCCACAACTTTTGCCGAAGGAGCCACTTCGAGAAGGGCTTGTAGTGTTCCTGAATGATCGGGCTCCGTATGATTCATCACAATGAACTCAACCTCAGCAGGATCAGTCAGAGAGTTCACTTTCTCCAGAAATGTATCGCGGAAACGCTTTTTCGTAGTTTCAATGATGCACTTCTTTTCTGCCTGGATAAAATAGGAGTTATAGGTTGTTCCATACCGGGTCTCCATCACCACATCAAATGTGATCAGATCAGGATCAAGAACACCGATCCAGGAAACATCTTTCGTGACCGCTAAAACGCTATTGCCATGAATTGCCATTTATTGCACATTTATTGCCATGAATTTCGCTATTTCACCATCTATAATTCCAGTTCCAGTTGATCGTCGCTTTTTGCTGATGGTTGCTGTTGCTTCGTCGATTCACTCCCCGCAATGACAAGGTTGATGGTTTCTGGTTTCTGGTTGCTGATTCCCGGTTGCTGGTTTCCGGTTGCTGGTTGCCTGGCCTTCCTCCCCCGCTTTTTTATCTCTTTTACAACCTTTGGTTCTTGATCCCCAACCTTCTCCTCTACTTTTTCTTCTACACTTGCACCTCGATCCACGGTCTTCTCTTCTTCCCTCTTCTCTTCTTCCTTTTTCTCTTTTTCCCTCTTCCCTTCACTTTCTCCTTCTTCTCCTCCTCCTTCTTCTCCTCCTTCTTCTCCTCCTTTTTCCTTCAGTTTTGGCAATAGCACACTGTCAACTGCCAATTGAGCACTGGAGACTGCCGGTTCCAACCAGATCAGTTTCTTCACCGGATAACTTGTCAGCCGTTTCCCTTTTGCTTTATAGCCTTTGATCCCAATAAATTCTGCGACATCTACCTCCTCTTCTTCAGCTCCTTTGCTCTTCTGTTTCATGTCGAATAGAATCTGCAGGCGAGGCTGAAGGTCCACCGACAGTGAAGTAAACTGATCATCGGTTTCGATAAATTCAAGCTTCTTCTCGGTAGGTTCAGGGATGAATCGTTTGACGAAATACAATTTGGATTTGCCATCCTGGTATACTATGGTGTAAACTCTTTCAGGGTCATATCTCTCAATCCTGAACATATCTTCATCGAAATGGTTGGAGAGATCAAACGAAGTAAACCGGTAATGCCACGAACGGGTGAAGATGATGATCCTATCGGCTCCCGAGAAAGCTCCAAGCAATGTCCCCCGCTCCTCGGTATTAAGCCGCATCACGGTATCATCATACCAGATATTCAGGGATCCCAGGGTAGAGACACCCTCCTGACGAATCTCAATCTTTTTTATTGCATACTTCGTGAGGGTATTCCCCATGGAGCTTCGTCCCTTGATAGCAAGATCGGTAAAATCGAAATCAAACGAACTCTTTTTAATCCGGGGTTTCGGCTTCAGGTCAACCCTCACCATTTCGGCTTCCCCATTAGGGTTAGCAGAAAAATAGAGCACTTTTGACCCCGGAGTTCCCTTGGTCATGGAGTACTCCTTGTCGCGAGTGGTTCCCGTTACTGCAAACCGCTTGACCATGATTTTCCCATTCTTTCCGTCCCTGTATATCAGGTTATAGATGGTCCGGTTATCATTTTTCATGAAGATCTGAATGTGAATCACATCTTGACCGATAAAGATCTTGTCGGCAACCTTGGTCACCATAAAGGTCCCATCGCTGCGGAAGACAATGATGTCATCAATATCTGAACAATCGCAAACAAATTCGTCACGACGGAGAGAGGTGCCAGCAAATCCCTGCTCCCGGTTAATGTATAGCTTCTCATTTGCTGCGGCTACTTTCACCGCTTCGATAGATTCAAAACTTCGCAATTCTGTGCGTCTCTCCCGGGTTTTTCCGTACTTCTTCCTGATCTGGCGGAAGTGTTCAATAGCGTAGTCGGTCAGGTGGGCCAGGTGATTACTTACCTCTTCCATCTCCTTCCGGATGCCATTAATCGTATCGTCGGCTTTGTTTGAGTTAAATTTTGAGATCCGTTCGATGGGAATCTTCCGGAGTCGTCTGATATCGTCGTCACTCAGTGGACGGATGAACTCCTGTTCAAACGGTTTCATCCCCTTATGAATGGCCTTATCGATCTCCTCATCTGTCTTGCACTTCTTTATACCTTCATAGACCTCATTCTCGATGAAGATCTTTTCGATGGATGCGTAATGCAGCTGTTCTTTCAACTCCTCCATCCGAATCTCCAGTTCCCTTTTCAGAAGATGAACTGTATGGCTGGTAGATATTCTCAAAATTTCTGAAATGCCGACAAATCGGGGTTTCCCGTTTTCAATGATACAGCAGTTTGCCGATATCGGGATTTCACATTGCGTAAACGCATAGAGGGCATCCATGGTGGTATCGGGGGAGACTCCGGGAGCAAGGTGGATCAGGATCTCCACATTTCTCGCCGTATTGTCATCGATCTTCCGGATCTTGATTTTGCCTTTTTCGTTGGCAGTCAGGATGGATTCTATTACCGACTCGGTTGTGGTTCCATAAGGGATTTCAGAAATCACCAGGGTCTTTTTATCCACCAAGCTGACCCGGGCACGCAACCGGATTTTTCCGCCCCGTAACCCTTCGTTATATTTTGAGATGTCGGCCAATCCACCTGTCGGGAAATCGGGAAAGAGGTCAAATTCCTTCCCTTGCAATACGTTTATGGAGGCATCGATCAGCTCGTTAAAATTATGGGGTAAGATCTTGGAAGCCAGCCCCACAGCAATTCCCTCCACCCCCATCGCCAATAACAACGGAAATTTAACTGGAAGTGTGATTGGTTCTTTGTTTCTCCCATCGTATGAGGCTTTCCAATTGGTGGTCTTTGGATTAAAGACTACATCCAGGGCAAATTTGGAAGGTCTTGCTTCTATATATCTCGGGGCTGCAGCGCTATCGCCAGTGTGAATGTTTCCCCAGTTGCCCTGAGTGTCAACCAAAAGATCCTTCTGACCAAGCTGAACCAGGGCATCACCAATTGAAGCATCCCCATGGGGGTGGTATTTCATTGTATGCCCGATGATGTTGGCAACTTTGTTGTAACGTCCGTCATCCAGCTCCTTCATAGCATGCAGAAGCCTTCGCTGGACAGGTTTCAGTCCGTCGAGAATTTCCGGCACAGCCCGTTCCAGGATGACATAGGAGGCGTAATCCAGAAACCAATTCTGATACATGGCATCCAGGTGGATTACCTCTTCCAGTTTCCCCGATTCAAGCTCTGGGTGTTCGCCGTTCAGGATTTGCTCGTCCGACAATGGTTTTGTGTTTCGGGTTTCGGGTTTCGAGAATCGCGTATCATGAATCACGGATCTCGTATCGCACCACAAAATTAGCATTTCCCTAGAAAGCTGTCAGTGTTGTTCATAAAAAATTATTCCGATTTTTCGGCATCCGGCATCTGGCATCTGGCATTCGATATGAGAAATCTGTAAATAAATTTCCTTACTTTTGCATCTTCTGATCAGGTCCAGTAGCTCAGGGGATAGAGCAACAGCCTTCTAAGCTGTGGGTCGAAGGTTCGATTCCTTCCTGGATCACACAAAAAAACCTGAAAATCACGGAAAATCAAGTAAGACCG
>CAYUZX010000100.1:0-6403 GCA_964449285.1 uncultured Prolixibacteraceae bacterium | reverse complement strand
TCATAAGTTCGTCTTGTATTCGTCTTGTGTTCGTCTTTCAGTTTATGTTTCCTTTAATTTTCTTTAAGTTAGCTTTGACAGCGAACCAACCTTTTCTCTTCCATAAGCGTCTTAAGAGAAAACATTGAACATGAAGATAGCAGGTCATAATGCGCTCTTAAAAGGAGTTAGCGGAAAATTTGGCGGTTTATTTGTGATTCGGCGACGGAACCGATCAAGTGTAATAGCCGCTATGCCAAAAAAATCAACAAAACCTCCCACCCCGGCGAGAAAAGAGCAGATGCAGAAATTTCGACGAGCTGTGAAATTTGCACAAGTCATCATGACGAATCCCGACTTGATAAACAAGTATGGTATCAAGGTGAAACGATACCAATCCATCTATCATGCGGCCTTATCAACATATATGAAATCGGATGGCAAGTGGTGAAACCCCTTTTAGAACTGGTACCATTCAACAGATGAATCGCGCCAATTCAAATATTATTCCTAATTTTATTGGTTCAACTGTTGCTTCGACCCAATGCCATTCTCTTATGACCAATCAGGATCCTGAACAGATAGCCCGAGATCATATCGATAAACAACTCATTGCCAGCGGTTGGGTTATACAAGATAAAAAACAGGTAAACCTGAATGCCGGGCCAGGGGTAATTGTCAGGAAATTTAACACGCAAGATGGCAAAGAACTTGATTATGCTTTGTTTGTTGAGGGGAAACCGGTGGGAGTTATCGAAGCGAAGAAGGAGGAGGAAGGGTTCAGGTTAACGACGCATGAAGATCAGTCGAAGGGTTATGCCGACAGCAAACTGAAATATCTTGACAACGAACCTTTACCTTTTGTATATGAGAGTACCGGATTATTAACCCATTTTACCGATTACCGTGATCCAAAACCACGCTCACGAGAGATATTCAGGTTTCATAAGCCGGAAACACTACAAAGATGGATTGGTCAACAATCTACTTTACGATCCAGGTTTGATCAGCTCCCTACCCTTTCGCCAGATGGACTTCGTGATTGCCAGATCAAAGCCATAAGGAATCTTGAACAATCATTCAGGCAGAACCGACCCAGGGCGCTCATCCAGATGGCTACCGGCGCCGGGAAGACATACGCTGCGGTTACCTTTATTTACCGTTTACTGAAGTTTGCACATGCCCGGCGGATCCTGTTCCTGGTGGATACCAAAAACCTTGGCGAACAAGCCGAACAGGAGTTCATGTCCTACATACCAATTGACGACAACCGGAAGTTTAATGAACTGTACGGGGTGTATCGATTGAAAAGCAGTACAGTGCCTAAAGATAATCAGGTTTATATCAGTACCATCCAGCGTTTTTATGCCCTCTTGAAAGGGGAAGAGTTAGATGAAACAGCCGAGGAAACGAATCCCGGAGAATTCAGATGGGATAAACGGGAACCTGTGCCGGTTGTTTACAATCCGAAGATCCCTGTTGAATTCTTCGATTTCGTGGTGATTGATGAGTGCCATCGAAGCATCTATAATCTTTGGAAACAAGTGCTTGACTATTTCGACAGTTTCCTCATAGGCCTTACTGCGACTCCCGACAACCGGACTTTCGGATTCTTCAACCAGAATATCGTCAGTGAATACACGCATGAAGAGGCCGTAACAGATGGCGTGAATGTGGGATTCAACATTTTTGATATCGAAACGAAAATAACGAAAAAGGGAAGCGTCATCTGGAAAGGCGAATACGTTGACCGGCGAGAGAAACTTACCCGGGCAAAACGGTGGGAACAACTCGATGAGGATAAAGAATATCTCGGGAAACAGCTCGACAATGAGGTGGTTAATCCAAACCAGATAAGACTGATCATTCAAACCTTCAGAGATCATTTGCCTGAGATGTTTGCAGACAGGTTTGATGACCATGGAAATTTCGAAGTGCCAAAGACCCTGATCTTCGCCAAGACCGATTCACATGCCGATGATATCATCCAAATCGTTCGGGAGGAGTTTGCCGAAGAGAACAGGTTTTGCAAAAAGATCACCTACAACGCTGATGATCCAAAGGGAACACTGGCACAGTTTCGCAACGAATACCACCCACGGATCGCCGTTACGGTAGATATGATCGCTACCGGAACGGATGTGAAACCGCTGGAATGTTTGTTGTTTATGCGTGATGTAAAAAGCAGGAACTATTTTGAACAAATGAAAGGCAGGGGAACACGTACCATTTCTTTGGATGACCTCCAGAAAGTCACTCCCACTGCCAGATATACCAAAGACCATTTTGTGATCGTGGATGCCATTGGTGTTTCCAAAAGCCTGAAAACCGACAGCCGTCCTCTTGAAAAGAAACCCGGAGTTCCGCTGAAAGAGCTGCTTGGAGCCATTGCCGTTGGCGCAAAAGATGAAGATCTTTTTACCACACTTGCAGGACGACTGGCCCGGCTTGACAAACAGATCTCCGAAAAGGAACGACAGATTTTTTCCGAAAAAGCCCAGGGTAAAACGGTTTCGCAGGTTGTGAAGGAGTTACTGAATGCATACAATCCTGATACGTTAGAGGGTTTCCGGGTAATCGTTGAACAGGAAAACCCGGGAGCGCCACCCATGGAGAAAGAGGAGAAATTCAGGAAGCTCCATTACTCCCTTCAGGAGATAGCGTCAACCGTTTTTACGGGCGAATTGAACGAGTACATCGATAACGTACGAAAAATCCATTCTCAGGTGATCGACCACATCAACCCCGATGCCATACTGAATGTTGGTTGGGATAAAGATAACCGCGAAAAGGCATCAACCCTTATTCAGGATTTTTCGGAATGGATTGAAACCCACAAAGATGAAATTATTGCTTTGCAGATCTTTTACGCGCAACCCTACCGCCGACGCGACCTTACATACCGAATGATCAGGGAGGTCTTCGACATCCTGATTTCCGAAAAACCTCAATTAGCTCCTCTTCAGGTGTGGCGTGCATACGCACTGATGGAACAGGCTACCGGTTCACCGAAAAATGAACTTATCGCACTGGTCTCATTGATCCGGAAAGTCTGTGGCATCGATTCAACGCTTACCGACTTTGATAAATCCGTTGATAAGAACTTCCAGGATTGGGTGTTCAGGAAACAGGCCGGAACCCTGAAATTCAATGAAGAGCAAATGCAATGGCTCCGGATGATGAAAGATTATATCGCCAACTCGTTTCACATCGACCGGGATGATTTTAGCCTGAGCCCCTTTAATGCCCTGGGCGGTCTTGGCCGGATGTGGCAACTATTTGGGGAAAAGACAGAGGAAATCATTGATGAGTTGAACGAGGCACTTGCGGCATAACTCAAACTATTATTAACCTAAGAGGTTAATCATTACTTGCATATTTACCTTTTAGGTGTATATTTGCAAAACATTCATTCGATTTGGACGTTATTCTTGATAACAGAGAATTGGAAAAGCTCTATACAACGGGGAAATCAAAGAAATTAAAACTCCCTGAATGTGTAATCGGCAAATTCTTTGCTACCATCCAGAAATTCGAAGCTGCTCTGTCTGTTTACGATTTGCTATCTGATAAAGGATTGAACTTTGAGAAACTCAGTGGTTTTAAAAATAGATATTCAGTAAGGCTTTCAGCAAAATACAGGCTTGAAATGGAGATGAAATGGGAAGATGAACAGCACACTACCGGCAAAGCATTTCTGCAAACAATATCAAATCATTACGGTGATTAAACTCACAGGCATATGGTAAACGTAAAAGAAATACGGGCAAACAGAAAATTTGGTCCCGGGTACTTCATTCGCGAGCAGATGGAGATGCGTGAATGGACACAGGATGATCTGTCTTCAGTAACAGGTTTTACCGTTAAGCATCTGAATAAAGTATTACAGGACAAGCAGCCACTGTCCCTTGAAATGGCTCGAGTGTTGGGGGAAGTATTTAATACCACAGCTCAGTACTGGATCAATATCGACACCGGCTACCGGTTGTGGTTAGAGCAGGAAAAAACAAAAGCTGAAATTGAGGCAGATATCAAAGGGTTGATCTATGAACGAATGCCCATCAAAGATATGTTGGCAAAAGGCTGGCTGGAACATTTTGCTAGCGCTTCTGAATTGAAAGAGCAGGTACTACGTTTTTGGAATTGGGATGTTCTTGACTTTTCGGTACTTGACAAACAATTGGCTCCATGGTTGTCAAGGAAGTCTGAATCTTTCAACCAGTTTAATGCATCCTATGCGTATACCTGGTACCAGATGGCACGGAAAGTTGCAAACGAAATCACTGTTCATACATACAATAGAGATCATCTTCAGTCCATTTTTAATAGAATCCATGTTTTTTCTTCCAAAGAGAGAGGAGTTGAGCAATTTCTGACCGAACTGAATAACAGCGGGGTAAAATTTTTCATATTGCCACACCTGCAGAAAACATATCTGGATGGCGCTGCTTTTTATTCAAATGAAAATCCGGTCATTGTCTATACGGCACGCTACCGGAGATTGGATAATTTCTGGTTCACCGTTGCACATGAGATTGCTCATATCCTGTTGCATCTCGACAATGAGACCATGTTTATCCTGGATAACCTGAAAGATGGGGAAAGGGATGAAATGGAAGACGAAGCCAATGAACTCGCCGCTGAAAAACTTCGGCACCCTGAAATTTTTAACTACTTAACTCCCTATCTCAATTATCTCTCTGCTTCGAAAGTTAAGGAATGTGCTGCTCATTACCAGGTTCATCCTTCCATTGTTATAGGGAAACTTGCACATGATGACCACATCTCCTATAAGAATCTATCTTTGTTTAATGAGAATGTTCTGGATAAAATACCTGATAAATACAAGATAAAGTGACTAAAGTAAGAGGTGGTGAAACAATAACAGAAAGCAAGTGAAATTATTGATGAACTGACCAGAGTCTAGCCAATACAGCAATGAAGAAATTCAATTCAATCATTCCCGTTGAATCAGATGGTTTGTTTACTCCTGAGGTTCGCCTTTGGTCTCTTGAAAAATACAAACTTGTCGGGGGCTATTGCGATATATTTACCACCGGAATGAAAGATAAATGGGATCAACTAGTTTATATCGATTTGTTTGCAGGAGCTGGTTATGCAAAAATCATTGAAACCGGTAAAATTTATCGATCATCAGCATTAATCGCAATGTCAATACCCCATCCTTTTTCAAAATACATTTTATGTGAAGAAGATTCACAACGGTATGAGGCACTAAAAGCTAGAGTTGAGAAATACTTCCCTAATCTTAATGTTTCAATAATACAGGGTGATAGTAATAAGATTATAGACAAAATTTTTCATGAAATACCTCCATTTAGAAAAGGCAACACACTTCTCCCTTTTTGCTTCGTTGACCCATATTCTTTACATCTCTCTTTCAAAACAGTTGAAACACTTGGAGGTAAAATTCTAATGGATTTTCTGATCCTTCAAGCTTTGCATATGGATGGAAACAGGAATCTAGCTAAGTACCTTAAGGAGGAAAATGAAAGAATCGCGAATTATTTAGGGAATCCTGACTGGAGGGATGGTTATTTTAAAAATTGTACTGAATATACTCCTAATTTTGTGAAATTCCTGGCAGATCAATACCAGACTAAAATGACACAACTTGGATACTTGCCCGAAAAACGTATGTTCCAGATACGCTCAAATGAAAAGAATCTTCCGCTTTATTATTTAGCATTCTATTCGAAGCATCCAAGAGGAATTGATTATTATAAACATATCGAAAACAGAATATCTCCTCAGCTTAAATTGGAGTTATAATCATGGCAACAACAAAAATTGAATGGACCGAAAGCACCTGGAATCCTATAACAGGCTGCACCAAGATATCTTCGGGATGCAAGTTCTGCTATGCAGAGGTGATGACACGCCGGCTCCAGGCTATGGGACAGGAGAAGTATAAAAAAGGATTTGAGCTTGCCCTTCATCCTGATGTATTGATTGAGCCCTATACATGGAAGAAACCAAAAATGATCTTTGTAAATTCCATGAGCGACCTGTTTCACAAAGATGTCCCCATTGCATTTATTCAAAAAATCTTCAACGTTATCAAAGAGAATCCTCATCATGTTTTTCAGGTGCTGACAAAAAGAGCAGACATTCTTAGGTACTACGATAGTGAAGGTTGGCTCGACTGGCCACATAACCTATGGATGGGTGTTACAGTAGAGAACAAGGATGTCACTCACCGGATTGATAATCTACGGTTAACCGGCGCCAGGGTTAAATTTTTATCGTGCGAACCATTGCTTACTTCACTACCTGAAATAAATCTGAAGGGAATTGACTGGGTGATTGTTGGTGGAGAGAGTGGCCGTACTCCTCGTCCTGTTAAAGAAGAATGGATTCTGGATATCAAAGAGCAATGTATTCAGGCCGGTGTGGCTTTTTA
>CAYUZX010000099.1:0-6748 GCA_964449285.1 uncultured Prolixibacteraceae bacterium | reverse complement strand
TAAAACGGAAAGATCACACTCACCTTATAAGCAAAATTATCCCCTATATTGTCAAACGAATAAGGTCCCCAGCGGTAAAAGGCACCAATACCAATCGTGTAGACTTTAAGATTGACCAGGTTGTTTATCAGCAATCCTGTCTCATAATAACCCAGGTTCATCTCCCGCAAGTCGTTTGTAGAGAATTGGTACCTGTCCCGATGCTCCAGCCAGCCAAAACCAATATTCTGTGAAATGGCAGGTTCCGGATGAAACCATTTCTTCCCCTTGAACAGCAAGTACTTGAAATCATGATACAGATAAAGTGCCACATAGCGGTTTGATAGGAACTCGTTGGATCGCATGGTGGCAAAGGTGTTTGGAGCGAACAGGGTGATCAACCGGTAGGTGCCGTTTCCATTGTATAGGTTACAGGCAGGGATAGGCTGGTCCACATATCCTGCATTGAACTGAAAGGAGAGATCCCCCAGGTACTTCAGCTTGAATGTTTTGCGTACCTTCAGGTCAACCCGGTTGTAATCGAATTCTCCACCCAACAACCCTTTGATCCCCCGTGTGTAATTCAACCAAACCACCGGATAGTTGGTTCCCAGCGACATTTTGTCCTCCACCGTTTGAAGGAATTTTTCCTTGTAAGCCCATTTGAACCCTGCTGATAGCTCCGTGAAGACAAATTCATTATCCAGCAGGGTGATGTTGCCCTCGTACGTAGCCAGGTCGGAGGTCATACTCTTTTTAAATTGCCGGGAGAGAGTCACATCCCACAACAGGTATTTCAAGGTTCGGAAGGTGATCCCTGCGCTCATCGATTGGGTCCGGTCGAGTTTGGTGATCAGTAGGGTAGACCAGTCCCCTGAAAGGGTGGAGCGGTTGTCGTCAAAAAACCGGACTCCTCCCGACTCAATCAGATCATAGTACCAGGCTGCATGCATGTTTACATCATTGCGGCGGTTGATCAGAAAATTGATATCCGCTCCGTATTTGCTCGTGGAGATAGCGAAGGAGTACTGGTAAAAGCCCCCCACCCTAAACCAACGCGAAAAGCGGTCGTTGGTGTGGATTCCAAGCCCCAAAATCAATCCTTCGTAACGGTTGTAGCCAAGGATCTTATCCAGGTCAAAATCGATCGGGCCCCAGGGAATTCGTCCCGAAATCAACGTCTTGAATGTTTTAGCCATTTTATCAAAATTCTCTGCCTCCCCGATGCTGTCCAGAACTTCATATGTTCTCCGATCCCGGCTCGTCAGACTATCATTCCTGTACTGATTCCAATAACTGTCAGTACGTTTGGTCGCATCCTTGTCTACTTCGATGTCGAGATGATTGAATTCGCGTTTCACCAGTTCGGGGTTTAGAACGATATCCCGGATATAACTCCGTCCGCTTCCAATCGCCTTGTATTTACCAATTTGCAGGTTATCAAAAAATACATCGGTATTGAGCTGTACAGGAAACCAGTTCACTCCACCTATCAGTTCATACATCTGCTGGATCTTGATTCGGAATCCTGATTGGTCAGTTGGTTCAGCAATTACATTCTGAATCGCCCATTTGTTTGAACTGATTGATATTGTCCCTTTCAGTCCATCGAAGTTTGTTCCTTTTCTTGGTCGGAATGAGATGATGTACACGGTGTCGTGTTCTATATAGGTTGTATCCTCTATTTTGAAAAAATACTTCCCAAGGCTCCCTCCGCTGATAGGATTGACATAACTGCGTTGAAAAATTGTGATTAAAGGCTTATAAAATGAGAAAGACTGGATCTGTGTAGAAAGAAAGACAAAAATTGGATCCTTGAATCCCGACATTTTTGTGGCTACCACATCGTTGTAACTTCTATCGGGATAGAGGAACTTCCGTTTGGTCACATTCTCCATCAGGAAAAGGTATTGCTGGCTGATCAGCTTCTCGATTCCGCTTGCCAGCGAATCCATGGCCAGACTGTCGCCACCAATGGAATCAATGCTCTCACGGTACACCAGGCCAACTCCCGCTCTCCGGCGGTTCCCCGTTGAGTCGGTCTGATTACGCCCCAAACTGGTATCAGCATCGATGGAGAAAACGGTTTTCTCATACATGGTATACGAGAACGATTTCAGCTTT
Organism: uncultured Prolixibacteraceae bacterium; assembly: GCA_964449285.1. Taxonomy (GTDB): domain Bacteria; phylum Bacteroidota; class Bacteroidia; order Bacteroidales; family FEN-979; genus QYOJ01. The sequence goes on along the minus strand of CAYUZX010000099.1, from coordinate 4,645 downwards.
TCAGGATCATTCATGTCCCGGTTCTCGACGGCATTGCTGACGATCCGGTGAGCCGGGTTAACCCCAGCAAGAATCTCTACCTCCTGCAGTTCTATCTCTTTCCGGTCGAGATAAATAACCAGGTTTTGAGTTTTTGAGCTAACCTCAAAACTCCTGGAATCGTATCCGACATAAGAGAGTCTTAGCGACGTAACAGGTGTAGGATAGCGGAACCTGAATTTTCCGTCAATGTCTGTAGTCCCGCCGTAATTGCCCTGGTTGATCACAATATTGACAAATGCAAGAGACTCTTTTGTTCTGGAGTCAAGAACCCGTCCGGAAATTGTGAATGTTTCCTGTGGAAAGAGTTCAGTCAGAAAGAAAAGGAGGAAAATAAAGAGGAAAGAGGATCGGAACCGCATGGAAAAGATTTTTTCAAATTTACGAAACGGGATCAGATTTCGATCAGTTTATGTTGACAAGTTAAGTTTATCAGACGATTTTACTTTTTTTTGTTTCAAAATAACGAAGAAAATATACGTAACAGATATTATCAGTATCTTAGAAATTTATTTATCAATGAATCAATACGATATATGGAGAATAGGCAGCTAAAGAACCGATCCATGATATGGAGGGATCGCAGGTCAGCCCTTCTGATCCTATGGACATTCTTCACTTTTCTGGGTAGTATGGCTCAGGATAATCACTACTGGTCGCAGCAGTTTGGAGCCAAGTCCACCCTGATGGGTGGTGCCATGATAGGGGGAGTTCGCGATAACTCGGCCATTTTTTACAACCCTGGAGCCTTTGCATTCATCCAGTATCCCAGTTTGTCTGTCAACGCCAACCTCTACCAGTTGAATAAACTACTGATCAAAGATGGAGCTGGTCAGGGTGTGAATCTGAATTCAGCCAGGCTCAGTATCTTCCCGCAGATTATATCCGGAATGACAACCTTGCGAAAACTATCGAGAATAAAACTGAGTTACTGCCTGATGACACGACACGTTGATAACATCTTCATAAAAACCCGGTTTACAAACCATGATTTTGCCAGCAGCGAACCTGATGTGGAGGCATATATCGGGGCGTTTGATTACACCAACCAGCTGAATGAGCAATGGTTTGGCTTGGCTGCAACATATGAAGTCAATGAGAGGCTGGGTATTGGCCTCACTTTTTTCGGGAACTACCGGGCACAAACGTACCAGCAAACAAGTTATACCCGAACAATCCAATTAGCCGATTCGGCCAACTGGATCATTACTGTTAACGACGATCAATTCCTTAAGTATTGGAGTATGTCGGGACTGTTTAAGATTGGCCTGGCTTATCAGACTGGCAGGTGGAAGTTGGGATTCACCGTTACAACTCCCTCTTTTGGAATTGCTGGTAGAGCCGACTTGCAGCATGAATTTTCGGCATATAATATCTCCGATGATCCCACCGATTCGACCTTTACGTTTATTACTCTGGATAGGGTCCCCAAGACAAAGGTCCGGTATAAGCGACCACTCTCTCTTGGCGCTGGTGTTGAGTATGATGGTTCTAAAACCCGGGTTTCCATTTCCGGAGAGTATTTCTTTGGACTGAAACAATACGATATGATCGCACCGGAAGGTGATCCGCTGATTTACCCCCCTGAACATGCGGAGAACCCCATTATCCAAGCATTTGCAAATAGTTTGTTGCTGGTGAAACGAACGGTTCGGCCGGTATTTAATGTGGCTGTCGGATTGGAACAGAAACTCCTCCCTAACCTATCCTTGCTCGCAGGATTTCACACCGACTTCTCAAACTATAAAGAGTCTGACTATGAATTTATGTTCGCCAACCGTGGGGGAAGTTGGGATCTCTATCATTGTTCTCTTGGACTCTCTATTCACCGGAAGAAACAGATCATTTCGTTGGGTTTCACATATACCTTCAGCCCCAACTTGTCGATTGATCCTTTTGCTTTGATCAATCCTCATCAGAACACTGAGATTGATGCTACAGTAAATGCCCAAACATTTGCTATCTCTATCGGTTACACCTACCTGTTTCCGAGAGAGTGAAAGAGAAGCCAGATGTTTTCTTTTCGTCCTTATCGACTTAGGGCCTTGGCGGTGAACGTCTTTGCCGGCGAAGACTTCACCACGAAGACACGAAGACTCAATGAGATCAGCGGAAATCAGCGATGATCAGTGCAATCCGCGTTCCATTTTTAATAGCGGAATGGCAAAATAGTGGAAGTTGATAACAAGTTATACCTTTGTATAAATACTTATAGATGTCTGGCTCCTTTCCCGTCATAGCAAAAACCCTCTCCGGCCTTGAGGAAGCCCTTGCCGCAGAACTGCAGGAATTGGGGATCAAAGCCGAACTTCTGCATCGTGCAGTCAGCTTCACCGGATCGAATGAGACCCTTTACAGGGCAAATTACTGTTCGCGCCTTGCTCTCCGCTTTTTGAAATTCATCGCCTCCTTTGAGGTCGTAAAACAAGAGGATCTTTACGATCAGGTAAAAGCCATTGCCTGGGAGGAGTTCATTACCGAAAGCCAATCCTTTGCAATCGACGCGGTGATCAACCAGTCGGCCTTCACCAATACCCTTTTCGTTGCCCAGAAAGCCAAAGATGCGATTGCCGACCGGTTTCGGACAATCTATGGCGTGCGTCCTTCTGTTGACCTGGAACATCCTGATTTACGAATCAACATCCACCTCCAGAAGGAACAGTGTACAGTCTCCCTGGATAGTTCAGGCTATTCATTGCATAAACGAGGTTACCGGAAACGAACCTGGGAAGCCCCCATCAGCGAAGTGCTGGCGGCAGGATTGATCCGCCTCTCAGGATGGGACCGGCAAACTCCGCTATACGATCCGATGTGCGGTTCGGGTACCATTCCTATGGAAGCAGCCATGCTGGCTTCAGCCACTCCTGCAGGCTATTTCCGTCAGGAATTTGGATTCATGAAGTGGCGCGACTTTGATGCAGCCCTCTGGGAACGTATTAAAATAGAAGCAAATGCACATATCCGACCAGTGACAGTCCCAATACATGGCTCCGACACCGCCAGGCAAGCCATCCACGCAGCCAAGATCAATATCCGGAAAACCCATCTTGGCCCTGATGTGCAGATCCAGGTAGCAAACTTTCATGCAACAAAACCACCATTCGAACATGGTATGATGATCATGAACCCACCCTATGACGAACGGATTCAACTTGACGACGGAATCGCATTCTACCGCAGCCTGGGTGATACCCTGAAACACCTCTACAGCGGCTGGCAGGCCTGGATCATCTCATCCGACCTGAAAGCCCTGAAGTTTTTCGGACTGAAGCCTTCCCGGAAGATCCCTCTCTTCAACGGACCATTGGAATGCCGTTTTGTGAAATTTGATTTATACGAAGGAGCTAAAGATGAAGACAGAAGGACGAAGGACGTGAGACGTAAGACGTGAGACGTGAGACGTATATTTCCTGACGAATTTTCCGACCTTAGCGTCTTTGTGTCTTAGCGGTAAAAGTCTTTTAAATTTCCGTAATTTTGATATCTTCTAAAATCTCACAATCGGCAATGAAACGTATCGAAAACATCGGGGTCTTTACCTCCGGAGGCGACTCTCCGGGCATGAACGCGGCAATTCGTGCGGTTGTCCGCACCGGCATTTGGGAAGGGTTTGACATGTTTGGCATCTATCGCGGGTACGAAGGAATGATCGACGGGCAGATCGAACCCCTGTTCAGCCACTCTGTGTCCAATATCATTCAACGAGGTGGAACAATCCTGAAAACAGCCCGCAGCAAACGGTTTATGACGTTTGAGGGAAGAGCTCAAGCTTATGAGCATCTGATGAAGCACAACATCCATGCGCTGGTGGCAATCGGAGGGAATGGGACATTTACGGGTGCAGCTGAATTTACGAAAGAGTTTGATATCCCGGTGATCGGTCTTCCGGGAACCATTGATAATGATCTCTATGGCACCGATTATACCATTGGTTTTGATACGGCTATCAACACCGTGATCGAAGCTGCCGATAAGATTCGTGATACAGCCACTTCGCACGACCGTCTTTTCTTTATCCAGGTTATGGGTCGTGACTCAGGGTATATTGCTCTCTGGAGTGGTGTGGCTTCGGGTGCAGAGTTTATTCTGATCCCTGAAACTAAAACCTATATCGATAACCTGACCCGGCTGGTGAAACATGATATCCGGAAGAACAAAACATCAGGAATCGTTATCGTTGCCGAAGGCGATGATGCCGGTGATGCAGAGTCGGTGGCAGCCCAGGTGAAAGAGCGGCTTCCGGAACTGGAGACCCGCGTAACGATCCTGGGCCACATTCAACGGGGTGGTTCTCCCACAGCGAGGGACAGGATGCTGGCTAGCATGCTGGGATATGCTTCGATCAAAGCCTTGAAAGAGGGACAGCAGGGGGTTATGGTCGGACTGATCAACAAACAGATTGCCTACACACCATTCGAAGAAGCCATCAAGAATCGCAAAGGAATCATTCTCGACCTGCTGGAGATGTCGCGGGTCCTGGCACTGTAGAAGGACTTAAGACGTGAGACGTGAGATGTAATGGGATACTTGAGAATTGGAACATAGACTTGAAACTTTTCATTGCATTGATAATTCCTGCATTCCTGCATTCCTGCATTCCTGCATT
>CAYUZX010000098.1:1502-6860 GCA_964449285.1 uncultured Prolixibacteraceae bacterium | reverse complement strand
TTTGCCAGGTTCGCCAATTCCGACCGCTCCCCTTTTTCCAGTCGGATATGTGCATAGATGGGGTTGTGTTTGATCCTGTCGATCAGTGTCGATAGACCATTACTCTGGGCATCCAGGTAAGGAGTGTCGATCTGGTAAATATCACCGGTAAAAATGATCTTGGTGTTTTCTCCAGCCCGTGTGATAATGGTTTTTACTTCATGAGGTGTGAGGTTCTGCGCCTCGTCCACAATGAAGAAGACATTAGAGATACTACGCCCACGAATATAAGCCAGCGGGGTGATCGTAAGCTTCTCTTTGTCGATTGCATCTGTGATTGCTTTATACTCTTTGTCTTTTTCCCCATATTGGTTCTGAATGAACTTCAGGTTGTCCCACAGGGGCTCCATGTATGGATTCAACTTCGATTTGATGTCTCCCGGAAGGTATCCGATATCCTTATTACTTAGCGGAACAATGGGTCGTGCCAGGTAGATCTGCTTGAAATTCCGTTTCTGTTCCAGAGATCCGGCCAGAGCCAGAAGCGTTTTGCCAGTTCCGGCGATCCCCTGCAGCGTAACCAGTTTGACCTCCGGGTTAAGGATGGCATGCAATGCAAAGACTTGCTCTGCATTGCGGGGTGTTATCCGGTAGCAGGAATGTTTCTCTAGTTTCTCAATATGCCCTGATAAAGGATTGTAATAAGCCAGTACAGAGCTTTTCCCATTCTTCAAGATGAAGTAGTGGTTAGCAATTGGCCTGATAACACCAACATCTTCGGGAAGGCAGAAACCGTTTTCATAGATCATGTCAATCACCGGTTTCTCGATATTTTCAATCAACGTTTTCCCCGAATAGAGGGTTTCCAGGTCTTTGATCTTCCCAGTTTGATAATCCTCTGCCTGAATATTGAGGGCTTTTGCTTTCAGCCGGAGATTGATGTCTTTGGAGACCAGAATCACATTTTTCCCGGGATTCTCCTGGATCATGATCAATGCGGCGTTCAGGATGTTATGGTCGGGTTTATGCTCCCCGAAAACCTTATTGGCGTCCAATTCGCTCTTCTCATTCATCACTACCTTGAACTTACCACCTTTCTGGTTTTTCAGCGAGATCCACCGGGTGAGGGTAGACCGATTCGAAAGCTTATCCAGGATCCGGATAAATTCACGGGCTTCAAAGTTGATGATATCGTTTCCTTTTTTGAAGTTATCAAGCTCCTCCAGCACAGTGATGGGGATTGCTACATCGTTATCCTCAAAATTATTGAGTGCATTGTGATTATACAGGATGACGCTGGTGTCTAGTACGAAGATCTTTTTCTCCTTCGCAATCTTTTTTGCCATAGGCGTTGAGTTAAGTGTTTTAATTATTATATGCCTTAAATGTATAAAAGAAAGGTGTTATTATTTCGTTGATGTAACGAAGATATAAACAGCAGATTGTTAAAGAGGCCGTTCCGGGATAATATTTTCGGCCGTCGAGATCACCTTTGGCACGCATTCTACCGAAAACAACATGAAATACACTATTATTATCCATCTCCAGGGCAACAGATCCATCGCTACAGGCAAACACATCTGTTTCATCTCCGGAAGGGACCAATTTATTTCCGTTATTCAGGATCGGGATTTTTTCCCAGGATGTTCCGTTATCGTAAGATGCCATGATAAATGTATCGGTCCAGTGACCGCCCAGGATAAAAGCAATGGTATCTCCCCGTGGAGACATCCAGGCATAGTCATCTGCACTGAAGCCAATGTAGTCGGCAGCAGTCATCTGGGGAAGAATCTCTCCTTCAATATCCCAGGCTCCCGTTCCCTTTACTGCCCTGGTTAGCATAAGAGCCGGGAAGGTGGCAAAGTGGTGACTCACTACAATCTCACCATTGCCATTCCAGGGTGCGTAAGAAGGCCAGCCCGTCCTCAAGCCTTCAATTCGGATCACAGGAACGGCCCCCCATGTGGATCCGTTGTAATAATTATACCCGGTCCCCCGATCTTGATAACCATTTCCATCGTTCATCCCATATGTCCATATTCCTCCCATGGCGCCATCGGCATAGAGATAAAACCTGTTCTGACAGGATGCATTCGTCTGCATATCGTAGCGTGTGGCGCCAATAATATTTTCGAAAAGAGCGTCGGCAGAAGATGGGCCCCTATAGGTTTGTAGCGGTAAAACCGGGTTATCCAAAGCCGGTGAAACAGGGACAGCAAGGTTCTGAAGCTCTGCTGAAACGGAAAGCCGCTGTTGCTACGCAATGGCAGCTGAGACTACAAGCAGGATGGTCAGTAAAGAGAATAGCTTTTTCATGATGATTGATTTTTCCGTAAATATAGGCAGGAGGTCTCTTCTAACCAATTTAAACACCTGTATTTTATGTGAAAACATATTATTGCAAGATAAACATATCGAATCTGTAGATAAAAAAAGTTGTCGTTTTCCGCTATCTTTGTCCAGTCAACCATCTTTATGAATTCAAAGAAACTATTCCTTCTCGATGCTATGGCCCTGATTTACAGGGCCTATTATGCTCTGAATAAAAATCCCCGAATCAACTCTAAAGGGGTCAATACTTCTGCTATCCTTGGTTTTGCCAATACCCTGTTCGATGTAATCAAAAACGAGGCGCCAACGCACATTGGAGTTGCCTTCGATACCATGGCCCCAACTGTCAGGCATGAAGAGTATGACTTTTACAAAGCCCACCGTCAGGAGACGCCGGAAGATATTATCTCTTCCATTCCCTTGATCCAGCGGTTGATTGCCGGGTTCAACATTCCGATCCTGGCGGTTGACGGCTACGAAGCCGACGATGTAATCGGAACGCTAGCCAAGCAAGCAGAGCAAAAAGGGTTCACGACCTATATGATGACTTCCGATAAGGACTTTGGCCAGCTTGTTTCTGAACACACCATGATGTTCAAACCTGCGAAATTCGGAAACCGGGCAGAGATCCTGGGGGTGAAAGAGATTTGCGGGAAATTCGGGATCGAACGGCCCGAACAGGTCAAAGATATCCTTGGTTTATGGGGAGATGCCTCTGACAACATCCCAGGAATTCCCGGGTTTGGAGAGGTGACCGCCAAAAAGCTGATCGCCGCCTTTGGTTCCGTGGAGAATCTGATTAACCATGCCGACGATATTACAAATGACCGCTGGAAAGAGAAGGTAAAAGAGTATGGGAAACAGGCTTTGATTTCCAAGGGTTTGGCCACCATCATCCTGGATGTCCCCATTGCGTTTGAAGAGGAGGCCCTGAAGATGCAGCCTCCTGATTTAGAAGCGCTGAAAGAGCTTCTCAACGAGTTGGAATTCCGGACCTTTGGACAGCGGTATTTTACATGGCTGTCTACACAGTATGCAGTTGGCAGTGAGCCGTTGGCAACAAGGGATGAGGGTCGAGGGTCAAGAGTCGAGGGGCGAAGTACAAGAGACGAAGAAGAACCCCGTACTGAGCTTCCGGCAACCGCTATCTGGCAACCGGCAACCAGCAACCAGCAACCAGCAACCGGACTTTTCTCCGACCAGGATTTCACCCCGTTTGCCACAATTGAGACAACCCCTCACGATTACCTGTTGGCTGATTCTCCTGAACCACAGCAGGAGCTTCTTTCGTTGTTAAAGAAACAGAAGTCATTCTGTTTTGACACCGAAACGACCGGGCTTGATCCAAACGACTCGGAGTTGGTTGGGATCTCCTTCTCCTGGTATCCTCATCAGGCATGGTACCTCCCGATGCCTGGAAACTACCATGAAGCACAGCAGCTTCTTTCCTGCTTCAAACCAGTGTTTGAAGATCAATCCGTTGGCAAAACCGGACAGAACCTGAAATTCGATATTGCCATCCTGAAATGGTACGATGTGTCGGTTCAAGGGCCTCTGTTTGATACCATGCTGGCTCACTACCTGCTGCAGCCTGATATGCGGCATAATATGAATTTTCTGGCTGAAAGTTACCTCAGCTACTCCCCGGTCCCGATTGAATCGCTGATCGGAAAGAAGGGTAGCAACCAGTTAAGTATGCGTATGATTGATACAGGTGCCGTCAAGGATTACGCAGCCGAGGATGCCGATATCACATGGCAGCTGAAGGAGGTATTCGAGCCGATGCTCGCCGAGACCGGCACACGGAAGCTCTTTGATGAGATCGAAGTTCCTCTGATCCCGGTGTTGGCCTCCATGGAGGCAGAAGGGGTAAGGATCGACAGTAGTGCCTTGGAGAGTTACTCGGTGGAGCTGGCTCAGGAGATACACAAGGTGGAGCAGGAGATATATTCTGATGCCGGAGTTGAGTTCAATATCTCATCGCCAAAACAGCTTGGCGAAGTACTGTTCGACCGCCTTGTGATCATGGATAAACCGAAAAAAACCAAAACCAAACAGTACTCCACCGGTGAAGATGTGCTTTCTAAGCTGGTCAACAAACATCCCATCATCTCAAAAATTCTTGCGTACCGCTCCTTCACGAAATTGAAGTCCACTTACGTGGATGTCTTGCCAACCCTGGTTAACCCCCGCGACGGCAGGATTCACACCTCTTATAATCAGGCAGTAGCAGCCACGGGCCGGTTAAGTTCCAACAACCCCAATCTCCAGAACATCCCCATCAGGACAGAACGCGGACGTGAGATCAGAAAAGCATTTGTACCCAGGAACGATCACTATACCCTTCTTTCGGCCGATTATTCCCAGATTGAATTACGAATCATCGCCCACCTCAGCCAGGATCCCACCATGATGCAGGATTTCAGGGAGGGAAAAGATATCCATTCTGCAACCGCTGCAAAAATATACGGGGTTCAGATCGATCAGGTGACCCGGGAGATGCGTGGAAAAGCCAAAGCTGTGAATTTCGGGATCGCCTATGGAATGTCGGCTTTTGGATTAGCCGAGCGGTTGAATATCCCGCGTCAGGAGGGTGCCGAAATCATCCGGCAGTATTTTACTGAATACCCCGGTATCCGGAAATACATGGATGAAACGATTGATTTTGCCAGGAAGCATGGGTATGTTGAGACAATGATGCTCCGCCGCCGTTACCTTCGCGACATCAATTCGGGGAATGGCAACGTAAGAGGATTTGCCGAGCGCAACGCCATCAATGCACCGATCCAGGGAACGGCAGCCGACATGATCAAGATAGCCATGATCAACATCTTCAATGAGTTCGAAAAACGAAAACTTAAGTCGAAGATGATCCTGCAGGTACATGACGAACTTGTGTTTGACACCCTGCTTGAAGAGGTAGAGACCGTGCAGGTGATCCTTCTCGATAAGATGCCGGCAGCTATCCCGTTGGATGTTCCGGTAGCTATCGACATGAACACGGGGAAGAATTGGCTGGAAGCACATTGACAATTACGAATTACGAAT
>CAYUZX010000098.1:0-1402 GCA_964449285.1 uncultured Prolixibacteraceae bacterium | reverse complement strand
CATGAACACGGGGAAGAATTGGCTGGAAGCACATTGACAATTACGAATTACGAATTACGATTTTCGAATTACGAATGAAACTTTTAATTTCGCTTTTCGCTATTTCACTATTTCGCTATTTCACCATCTCACCATTTCACCATTTCACCATATGAGTTACGCCACCGATCCCCGCACTGTCCTTACCCTGGATGCCGGGGGGACGAATTTCGTCTTTAATGCCATCAGGGCAAACCAGGAGATTGTTTCACCGGTCTTCATCAAGGCAACAGGGGAGTCTCTTGAGATCATCCTTAAAAATATCATCCGTGGCTTCGAGGAGGTAAAATCGATGCTGCAGGAAGATCCGGTTGCTATCAGCTTTGCATTTCCAGGTCCGGCCGATTACCTGAATGGAATCATCGGAGACCTGCAGAACTTGCCTCTTTTCCGGGGTGGAGTTGCATTGGGTCCTATGCTTGAAGGTCATTTCCGTATCCCAGTCTTCATCAATAATGATGGGGATCTATTTGCATACGGGGAATCAATCGCAGGCATCCTGCCAGAGGTTAATAGAAAACTGGAGGAAGCCGGAAACCCAAAACGTTACCAGAATCTGTTGGGAGTTACATTTGGTACAGGATTTGGCGGAGGAATTGTCAGCCGTGGGGAGCTTCTCCTCGGTGACAATTGTGCCGGAAGTGAGATCAATCGGATCAGGAACCGCACTTTCAAGAATTATGATGCAGAGGAGAGTGTCAGCATTCGCGGCATCCGGCGCGAATATGCAAACTATGCCGGAGTCAACCTGCGAAGTTGTCCCGAACCCAAAGAAATTTTCGAGATCGGGATAGGGAATCGGAAAGGAAACCAGGCAGCCGCTGTTCAAGCTTATGAAGCTTTTGCCGTGGCGGCTGGAGACGCATTGGCCAATGCTATCACACTGGTGGATGGTCTGATCGTTATCGGGGGTGGGGTGTCAGGCGCCTATCCGCTTTTCCTTCCAACGCTGGTTAAAGAGATGAACCAACCGTTCAACACCCTCTCCGGTGATCCTCTTGAAAGGCTGGAAGTAGAGACATACAACCTGGAAGATCCACTCCAGAGCCAACCATTCTATAAGGTTGATGCCCTGACAATTGAGGTTCCCTTCAGCAAACAGGAAGCGATCTATAACCGGGTTAAAAAAGTCGGAGTGGGTATCTCCAGGTTGGGAACCTCCCGGGCAGTTTCAATCGGAGCATACGCCTTTGCATTGCATGCGCCAGGTCTTAAAAAATAAAAACTCTGTTTTAAAAAATTAATTAAATAGTTTAATTTTTACATATCTTTGCCCGCCAATTCATTACAAATGAAACTAAAACCAAAAACATGAAAAAAACATTCCTTTCTTTAATTCTCTTTCTGGCCATGATATCCTTAA
>CAYUZX010000097.1:0-7109 GCA_964449285.1 uncultured Prolixibacteraceae bacterium | reverse complement strand
CGTTAAGCCCACTCGCGCAGATGGTACTGCTACACCAAGTGGGAGAGTATGTCGTCGCCGAATCTTTCTAAAGCTCCGGACTTTTGTCCGGAGCTTTTTTTTTGCATACGTACAAGGTACTCCAAAGGCAATATATTACCCGGTAATTCGTACTTTTACAGGTAATATTGGGTGTCATATGCGTATACTGCAGCTATTTCTTCTCCTTTCTCTAATTCCATCCTCCTTTTGCCTTTCACAGGTGGTTCCTGCCGATTCTACATCACATGTAAAAGACTCCATCCGTGTATCCTTCTTTTACAATGATATAGACCTTGAAGGAAAATTGAAAGTCCACCCATTGGACACTGCCATTACCGGATTTCAAGACTACGACCTGCTTACCAAAAACAGTCCCTTTTACGCAACTCTGGGAAACATCGGGTCAGCTTACAACATCCTCTTCCCTACCCCAATGCGGCAAACCGGAGGATTCGACGTTGGCATTCATTCGTTCGATAACTATCTCTTTCAAAACGATAGTGTACGATATTACCGCGTCCTCAAAACATACACAGAACTCGAATATGTACAGGGGGCAAAAAAAGAGCTCAACTTCATCGCCAGGTTTAGCCGCAATATCTACCGTGGGTTTAACCTCGGCTTTAATTTTCATGTATCAAGTTCGCCAGGCGCTTACCAAAGACAGAAGACCAACCTGGTCAACTTTATCCTTACTGCTCAATTCTTGTCTAAAACAAAACGGTACGGATTGATTGCCAATTTTATCGTTAACCGGATAAAAAACGAGGAGAACGGGGGAATAAAATACGATAGTGTTTTTGAACAAAACCTTGAAAGCAACCGCCAGATCTTAGCAGTCAACCTGCCTAATGCCCAAAACCGGATTAAAGAGTCGGGTTTCTATGTAAAACAGTTCTTTGATCTTACCCGGCATGACCTTTATAAGCTCGACTCGCTCGAACGCAAGCGAAAACGGATCGAATTGGGCAGGATTACTTATTCATTTCAATATACTCGTCAGATCTTTAATTATATAGATGATGACCCCATGGCAGGATTCTATACCAATTTCTATTTTGACACAATTCAAACAACCGACTCAATTACCATTCAAAAAATCGAAAATGTTGTTACCTGGACCAACCCAAGCTTTGATCCTTCCAGAAAGTACCGGCGCATCCAGCTTGAATTCAAATTGAAACACCAGTATGTAGAGGTGTCATACCCTGATATCCAGTATTATAATCTCTATTTTGATCCGGCATGGGCCGCGATAGAATTGGTACACCCCCATAAAAAATATTATTTAAACCAAATCATTCCATCGGCCTGGATCGCTTTCAGGCCATTTAGAACCTTCACACTGGAGGCCTATGCCGACTATGTACTAGGCACTTACAATGAAGGGGACATCAGCTTCAACGCCAAGGTGTCACAGATCCTGGGATCGTTGAAACGAAACCTCGGAGTTCTATCTCTTGCCGGATACTACCGCTACCATGAACCTGATTGGTTTTTTCAGCATTACCAAAGCAATAACTTCCAATGGAACAATGCCTGGGAAAAAGAGGGCCTCATCTCCGCCGCGGCCAGCTATACGAATAAATATTTTTCACTTGGGGCGAGTATGAGCCGGATTTCCAACTATGTTTACCTTGATACAGCAGCATTACCGCAGCAGGAAAGCGCCGGAATCGGTTATATCCGAAGCTGGCTCAACACAGATATTGACGTGTGGCGCTTCAAATTCAAAGGTGAGTTTGCCTACCAGACCATACAGGGTCCAAATGTAATCAGAATACCGGCATTCATTGGAAACCTGACGATCTACTTTACACAGCCACTCTTCAAAGGGGCTGCCGTGATCCAACCGGGACTGAATTTCTTCTACAACACCAAGTACTATGCCGATAGTTATATGCCGGCAACCCGTATGTTCTTCCTGCAAGACCAGAAAGAGATCGGAAATTATCTCTATATGGATGTCTTCCTGAATGTAAAAATCCAGCGGGCCCGTCTTTTTGTAGCTTATTCGCACTTCAACGCCAGCTTCATGGGGCGTACCTACTTCATGGTACCAAACTACCCTATGAAAGATGCGGCATTCAAATTCGGTGTGAGCTGGCGGTTTCACGATTAGACACTTTTTCGCAGATCATCTTTTAGGGTAGAACCATAACATTTGAAAATTCACCTGTTTTTAACGGGAAGCACAAAAATTCATTTATATTTGTGATAGATTATAAAAATTTCCTATAATGGTCACAACCGCACCCCCTGAAAAGTCTGAGTTGAAAGTATTGGTTGTTGATGACAATGACTCCAACATTGCCACCTTAAAAGGGCTTCTGAAGTATGAAGGATATACGATCCTAACAGCTACGAATGGGGCCATGGCTCTTGAGTTAGCTGAGTCGGCTCTGCCTGATCTGATCCTGCTGGATGTTAAAATGCCGATAATGGATGGTTTCGAAGTGTGTCGAAGGTTAAAGTCGAGTAAGGAGACATTTCAAATCCCAGTCATCTTCCTCACCGTTTTAAGCCAGTCCAGCGAAATTGTAAAAGGGCTTGAGATGGGAGCAGCAGATTATGTTTCTAAACCATTTAAACCCGCTGAACTACTTGCGAGAGTGAGGGTTCACCTTCAGCTGAAGGCTGCTAAGGATGAACTGAAACAAAACAACCTGGTTCTGGCAGATAGGAACGACCAGCTCTCACTCCTGAATGCGACAAAAGATAAACTCCTCTCCATCATCAGTCATGATCTACGGGCTCCAATGGGTACATTGAAAGAGATCCTCGACTTCATCATGTCAAACTATGACGACCTGGATCATCAGAAACTGCATGAATCACTCGAGAGTATCCGCGACAGCATTGAGTCATCCTACACCCTTGTGGAGAACCTCCTATTCTGGGCACGCAACCAGCGCGGCGACATCTTGTTCGAACCGGAGATGCATGTTGTGAGTAAAATCGTAGATGATTCCATCAAGCTGATGACAGCAAGTGCATCCTCAAAAAACATTCGGCTAACAAGTGAAATCCTGACGGATGAGCCTGCCTGGTTCGACTCCAATATGATGAGCGTTGTGATGAGAAATCTGACCAACAATGCGATAAAATTTACAAGGGAAGGAGGCCACGTTAAGATCAACGTGGATACGTTCAAGGAAGACCCAGAAAATTCCATTCTGGTTGAAGTAAGAGATGACGGAGTTGGAATGAAAATTGAGGATGCCCGAATGATCTTTAAAAATGGTACATCCTTCTCTGCATCCGGTGCTGGATTCGGACAGGGAAGCGGACTCGGCCTGAAGCTTTGCCGTGAGTTTGTTGAAAGAAACGGAGGAAGAATCTGGGCGGAGAGCACTCCTGGTGAAGGTAGTATTTTCAGGTTTACCTTATCGAAGAAAGCAAGCTAGCCAGCTAAATCATGTAAATCCCACCATCACACCTTACGAGACTCCAACTTTCTCCTCCACTTCGGTGTCAGATTCTCCTCAAACTGGTAGCATCTCATTTTATCCGAGTACATCACAGCAATGCAGTAGTTTGAATGCTGGCAAGCGGAGTGGGTGATCTCTCCTGATTTCAGTTTGTTGATGAAAGCCGTATCATTGATTAGGGCTCGTGCAATCTGGACGAATTCAAACCCTTTGCCGAGAACTTCTTCAATCTTTTCGAGAGAAACCAGCCCTCCCACATAGATCAATGGCAGCTTGACAACCGCCCTGATCTTAAGAGCATCTTCCAAAAAGTACCCCTCTGAGAAAGGTTCCGGTTTCATCAGTAAATTTCCAAAATACTTCAGTGCAGGCTTCATCCATTTATCTTTCTTCAGTGAGGCAGCCATCACCCCTACTGGCATCCGGCCACGCATGACATACATCGGGGCTTTACAGACAAATCCTCCACTGAGGACAAGACCATGGACACCTTCCGCTTCCAACAAAGAGGCTACACGAACCGACTCATTCATCTCCATACCTCCGGTGAATCCATCACGTAGATTCATTTTTACAATCACCGCAATATCATTCTCCGCTGTTTTCATCACCTCCCTGATCACTTCCAGCATAAACCTGGAACGGTTTTCGAACGACCCACCATATTCATCCTTACGTTTATTTGTATAGGGAGACAGAAACTGGCTGATCAAATATCCGTGGCCGGCATGCACCTCAACAGCATCAAACCCCGCATCCCGGCAAAGGTGGACAGCCCGACCAAAATCACTAACAACAGAACGGATCTCTTCTTTCGTTATGCTCTTTGGCCAAGTAGGACCATATAGATTGAACTTTCCGGAAGGGGCAAAACAAACACCACCGGAGACAGACTTTTTAGCCATTAGGCCGCAATGGCCGATCTGGATGGCGGCCGCAGCACCCTCCGCATGTACCGCATCGGTAAGCTTTCTCAGTCCCGGAAGAGCTTCTTTCCTCAACCACAACTGATGTTCAAACGATAAACCGCTTTGAGAAACAGCTGCATAGGCGACCGTCGTCATAGCTACGCCACCGGCAGAAACCGCCCGGTGATAGTTGATCAGGTCATCAGAAACCACGTGGGCGGGGGACATACCTTCGAATGCAGCGGAACGGATAGATCTGTTTCTCAGCGCAATAGGGCCTAACTGTTGGGAAGTAAATAACATACGATTTGTAAATAGGAATAGGGTTTAAGAGGGGAATCAGACAATTCTCCTTTGTTTCTTTATCTCTTCGTAAGCAGCATTGATCTTCTGAAATTTCTCTGTCGCGGCCTTTTTTATATCTTCCCCAAGATGAGCAACTTTATCAGGATGATGCCGTTTTGCCAGCTCACGATAGGATTTTTTAACTTCCTCATCTGTAGCATTCTTCGTGATCTCAAGGACATCATATGCCCAGTGGGGATCTTTGACAAACATCGCATATATCGACTGGTAGTCGGCATGCGAAACACCCATGTATCCACAGATCTGCTGAATAACCGCTACCTCATCGGGATGATAATGTCCATCGGCTGCTGCAATGCCAAACAGAAAATGAACCAACTGTAACTTCGACGAGTCATCCATGAACTGGCCAACCTGTGCACTGACCTCTTGCACGTTGATATCCTGTTTCAGAACCTCATTGAGCATCTGGACGAGTCTGGCTCCCTCATTGGTTCCGAACTGACGATAGAAAAAAGACTTAACATAGTCCAGTTCAGAGCGCATCACCTTTTGATCAGCCTTCATTACAGCGGCAGAGAGAACCAGCAAACTCATGGCAAAATCACCCCGGGGAGTTCCCCTATAGGCATATTGGGCTGAACTCACACCTTCGAACATCGACCCAAGGGAAAACCCAATGATAGCTCCGATAGGGCCACCAAAAGCCCAACCCAGCCCCCCTCCTATCCATTTCCCATAACCTCCGCGTTTCTTCCTTCCCATGGGATTGCTACCGGACGGAGAACTTTTGGGGCGGCTTGTTTGCGGGTCAGCATCGTCCGTTCCTTTTTTGAGCATGTTAAAGATGGCATAGGCAAAAATGGCAAGGATTATTACAATGATAACGGTTCCCATATCCATGTTAGTTCAAAGGTCAATGTTCAAGGTTCGAGGATCAAGATGCAAAAAAAATGTGAAACACAAACGATTCTTTCTAGGTAATATTTTCCGATAGGGGTAGGCCATACTCCTCTACCATTTTTATTCCCATGGTTTCCAACTGATTGAGGATGGGAGTGTAAATTTCAGGAATTACCGGGATATGAACACCTGTTGCTTTAATCTCTCCTTTGAGAATCATCTCGGTTCCGATCGCAGCCGGAAAGGCAACTGTGCGGGCTATCGCCGTATCGCCGCCCGGGATCCCGAAATCCAGCATCCGGGATCTGATCACCTCCTTCCGGCCATCAGAGTATCCTGCTAGAAAAGTATGCTGCATCACAACCATATCCCGCTCATCCTTTCCCAGGGTCATCTTGCTGATCATCAGATCCGAGACGACATCAAACGGCGAAGCCAATTGGCGGTTTATGGGAATGTTGTCATAGAGGCCGAGCCATTGGAGTACCATGGTGCAGTGGTGCGAAGGTGAGGGGGTGATGTGGCAATGGGGTGATGTGGACTGCCCACTACCCACTGCCAACTGCTGACTGCCCACTGCCAACTGCCTACTGAGGAAGTCAGCATAGGTCATGCCTGTCATATCAATCGGATCGTAAGAGAAAAGGTTCAGCTGCTTCATGTAATCCAGGATCTCACACCACCCCTGGTTCCGGAAGGTTCCACGGTACAGGGTCCTCGTCTCCGGGATGCAATACAAATCCTTATATGTAAGAGAGTCCCTGTTGGGGTAAACCTCAAGGATCCCGACTCGTGGGCAATCTACAAGGATCGGATTTTTGAACAGTTCCTGTGTTGGTATGTTTATGATCTCACCATGACGCAGGTAAACCCCATCGTTATTCCCAGCCATCACAACGCCCTTAGGACTCCATGTAAATTTATATTTAAACGGATTATCTGCTGCTTCAGGTGCAGGAAGAGCGCCACAAAATGAGTAGAACTCGATCACCGCCCCTTCACGATTATGAATATAGTCGATGATACGCATGGCCGACATGTGGTCAATACCTGGATCAAGCCCCAGCTCATTCAGTAAAATCACTCCGGCTTCACGGGCAGCTGCATCCAATGCCTTCATCTCGGGTTTGACATACGAAGTGGTAACCATACTCTTACGATGTTTCAGGCAAAGCGTGGCAACACCCACATGAAACCCGAATGGAAGTAAGCTGACGGTAATATCATGCGCCGCTATCATGGAATCCAGGCTGCTCTCCTCGGAGGCATCCCAGTTGACCACTTCTCCATTCTGATTACCGTCAATCATCTCCAACGCACGGTCGGGCGTGTTAGAAGCAACGGTAAGGAAGAAATTTTTTTTCAGCAAGTAACGGATAATCGGACGGGCAACAAGACCGGAGCCAAGAATCAGAATTTTTTTCATAGGAAGTCAGTGGTGTTAAGAGTTGTGAGACGTGAGACGTGAGACGTGAGACGTGAGACGTGAGACGTGAGACGTGAGACGTGAGACGTGAGACGTGAGACGTGAGACGTGAGA
>CAYUZX010000096.1:3377-7449 GCA_964449285.1 uncultured Prolixibacteraceae bacterium | reverse complement strand
TCGTAATTCGTAATTCTTCATTCCTTTTGTACAACTACATCGTCATTGAGGGTAATATCGGAGCGGGGAAGACTTCTCTGGCTACCAGGCTGGCTGAGGAGCGGCAGGCTTCGTTGATCCTGGAGCAGTTTGAAGAGAATTCGTTTTTACCGAAGTTTTATGAAGATCCGTCCAGGTATGCGTTTCCTCTGGAGTTGTCGTTCCTGGCTGATCGTTACCAGCAGCTCAAAGATCATTTTGGCAGGCCCGACCTGTTCAAGCCGGTGACGATTGCCGATTATTTAATTTATAAGTCGCTGATCTTTGCCGGGCAGAACCTGGAGCCGGCTGAGATGACACTCTACAACCGGCTTTTTTCCATCGTCTCATCCGTCGTTCCAAAACCGGACCTACTGGTCTTTCTTTACCTGACACCGGAGAACCTAAAAAAGAATATCCTTCACCGGGGCAGAAGTTATGAATTGAAGATTTCAATTGAGTATCTTGAAAAGATACAGCAAGGGTATCTGGAGTTTATGAAGCAGCAGTCTGACTGGAAGATATTGCTGATTGAGACTTCCAGGGTGGATTTTGTGAACCGGGACGAGGATTACCACTGGATAACCGATCTCATTTTCAAAGAGTACCCATCCGGCATCACCCGGGTGAAGAGATAAAAAAGGCTGACCCGCGTCCGGATCAGCCTTTTTTGGTCATCAGTAAACCTTACTTCACGATATTCTGGAATTCAGGAGTATTTGCGTAGTTGTAAAATTCGCGGTCGCCTTTGGCCTGAGCTTTCAGATCGTTATTCTGACAAGCTTTCATCAGGTATTCATAGAGCATTCCCGTGTCGGCTTTCTTTGCTCCGACAATTGCCAGCAGGTAGAACGTCTCTGCTGTTTGGGGAGCGCACTTCAGTGTGGTCTCAGCGGCTGATGTGTTGCCTGAAACCAGCTGGAGCAGACCGAGGTTATAGTCGCAGGTTGCACTGCCAAGCAGTTGTGAAGCTTTCTGGTAATCGCCTTTCGGGATCATCAGTACGCCGAGGTTGTAGTTTTCATTCTCGCCAAGTTGTTTGGCTTTGTTGAAATACTCTTCAGCTTTCTTCAGATCACCCGACTTGGCATAAGCAACACCAAGGTTGTTCATAATGATACCGTTGTTCGGGGCAAGTGCATTGGCGTCCTGGAGATAATTCAGAGCATCTTTGTAGTTGCCGGCTGCGATATTGGCAACACCTGCATTGCTCAGGGCTTTCCAGTTATCCTTGTAAATTTTCGCTGCATTTTCGTAAACTTTCACCTGTACGGCAACATCGGTTGTCATGGTACCTGCATAAAGGATCTCTTCCACCTTCAGTTTGCCAGGATCATTGACAGCCAGTCTGGCGATCTCTTCATCGAGCAAACGGGGTTCGTAGAGGTTAGCCTTAATCACAGCCCTTCTCAAAGGAGGAAGGAGGTTTTCTTCAATCTCAGGATAGATCAGGATCATGTCGCGGAGTTTCTGCTCTTTCTGAGCTTCACTCACCTGTGAGTTGACAACATTGAGAATCTTGTCTTTATCCTTGATGTTGCTGTTCTGAATCTCCTTCATAAATCCGTTCCAGTCGGGACCATGGTGGTTCAGCACAAAGTTGACATCAGCGGCAGCAGCTTCAACAGCGGCTTTTACGGCTTTCTTGTCTTTGTTGGCTTTGTTGGCTGCCTTAACCCATGCTTTATATTGGTTAACAACATAGGTATTTCCTGTCACTGAACGTTTCTCGGAAAGGCCTACGTTGAATGTCTCTTCTCCTTCGGGGGAAGCCCATCCGTCGATCTCAATATTCTTCAGTTTCCAACCTTGCTGCAGGAACGCATCCATGCCGGTTAGCGCCAGGATAGAAGCTGCATCCTTGTTCAACCCGAATTTCAAATTGAGCTTGAAGAGATTTTTCGGGAAGTAGAGATCAGAGGATTTGGATACGATCACCTCTTTTTGATAGCCATGATCAGCGATCAGGGTAGTGAGTTCGTTACTGATCCGGGTTGGTGTGTAGATGACTCCAGGAGCGAGTGAGCGTGATGGAAGTTCGATGAACTTGGCCTTCACCTTGATCTCATCTTTCTTCGGGATGAGGGTCTCTTTTGTTTCATAGATGATTGGAGCAACCACCAGTTCCGAGGTATTCATCTCAGGAGTGTATGGGAATACAGTGGTGTAGGTAAATGTGCCACCCTCTTTGTATTTGATCATGGTGCCATCGCCTGTAATCTTTTCTCCCATCAGGTTCATTGGTTTCAGATCATACTGACCACCGGCGTAAGCCAAGGTGGGCTGGAAGTACATGGCTGCTTTCTGTGCGAAATACTTTTCGGGGAAAATGCCTTTGATGGTAACCATTACTGAATCCCCCTTTTCGGAGAGGACGGCAGGTGTTACTTCGTACTTCACCTCTCCATATCTTTTCTCCATCTCCTTCAGGTTGCCTCCGCGGTAGCCGAACTTGTATGTAAGACCGAGAGTAAGTGAGCTATACATGTCATTCTTGATCTGCTTGGCGCCCCCTTTGGTCATGTCGAGGATGTCGCCATCTCTCCAACGCCAGTAAAACTCGGGGTTGATTGACCAGTTTTTATGGATGTTGATATCGAAACCAATACCGGCGCCAACCTTGAACTCGAGGTTGTGTTTAAAGAGGCCGCTGGTGTTTCCCATAACTGGATTAAAGTCATCAGTATTTCTCCCGATCCATGCATCATTTTGGGCAAGCAGCAGGTCTGTCCGGTGACCGATGGTTTGGTCGGCGCCAACGCCAAAGATGGCATAGGAGCTGAATACCCGTTCGGGTTTGTAACCGAGGATCCAGTTGAGCCAGTTGACCGTTACCTGCAGGTCGGTCTCCCATGGATAGGCGACGAATGATTTGTGGAGGTAATGTGGTGTAGGGTTGGTGGGTTCTCCGTTGTCGTAATCGTAGACAAATTTCCCTTTAATCTCACTCTGGAGTTTCCCGTGAGCGATCCGGGCGCGAACGCCGATGACGCGGGTAAACTGTTTGGTGAACACGAGACCATAGTTGTAACCCATGGAGTTGTCGCCCAGGTTGAGCAACAGGTTTTTGGAGAGGTCGCCGTTGAATTGCATGATCCCGCCAAAAGCCTGAACCGACCAGTAGCTATATGAAGGAGCAGTGTTCCTGACCTTTTTAGCATCCGTGGTTGCGTCCTGACTGAAAGCGAGGGCAGGTATGAGCGCCACGAGGAGGACGACCAGTACCTTGGATAAGTTTCGATAGAACTTTTTCATACTTCTGAATTTTAGATTTTATTAAAATAGTGTTTACTGATTCACAAATATATTAAAAAAAAAACCAAACAAAAACATCCTTCATGAAAATTTAATCCAATAGCAAATGTTAATTAACTGATTTGTAATCGTTTGATTCTAATTTTTCTGTTTCAAACTGTAAAAATAATAAAAGTTTTAGTATATTCTACGTATGGTTTCCTCCAGAGTTTCACTTTTTATGACAAATTTTCTCCCAGGCTCTGCAAACTTCCCATATCACGATTCCTGCTGAAACAGCAACATTGAGCGAGTGTTTTGTTCCATGTTGCGGAATTTCAATTGCTTGTCCAATCTCTTTCAGTACTTCATCTGCGACCCCCTGAACCTCATTTCCAAAAACAAGCGCGAGAGGTGTAGCTTCTGTGGAAGCGAATTCAGACAGCGTGATACTCATATCTGTCTGCTCCACAGCGACCACCTTGTAGTTTCTGCCTTTCAGCTGGGAAACCGCTTCCAACGTGCTCTCAACGTATTTCCACTCGACCGATTCAGTGGCTCCAAGGGCAGTCCGGTGGATCTCCCGGTGAGGTGGTGTGGCGGTGATACCACACAGGTAGATGGCTTCCAGGTTGAAGGCATCTGCAGTACGGAAGATCGATCCTACATTGTGCAGGCTGCGAATGTTGTCAAGCACAATCACTACAGGCAACTTTGGACTCGCTTTGAAGTTGGCCAGGGAGGGGCGGTTGAGTTCGGACATCGTTAGTTTGCGCATACATGAAAGTTGTCGGTTGTCGGTTGTCGGTTGTCGGTTGTC
>CAYUZX010000096.1:0-3277 GCA_964449285.1 uncultured Prolixibacteraceae bacterium | reverse complement strand
GGTTGTCGGTTGTCGGTTGTGGGTTTTAATTGCCGTCGGCTTTAGCCGACGGATTGGGAAATCCGGTCATTTTTGGGCTTTAGCCCCAGATTTTTGGACTGAAGTCCTGAATATTCCAGCACTCCTCAGATTCCGTCAGTTAAAACTGACGGCAATTGATAATCCGGCCTCCGACCTCCGGCCTCAAAATTAGGAATTTTCCGCTTTTTTACCGAGTTATCAACATAATTTGAGAGAACAGATTGAGAGTAGTACTTTTGAAAGAAAATCAGATCCCGGATCCCGGATAAATGAATCTGGCATCTGGCATCTGGTATCCACCAGGTTACTCTCTATGAGCCAGAAATCCGGAAATGAGATTGCAGATACCCCTTTAATGCGCCAGTATGCTTCGATCAAGGCGAAGTATCCGGATGCGTTGTTGCTGTTCAGGGTTGGTGATTTTTATGAAACGTTCGGTGAGGATGCGATCAAGAGCTCTAAGATACTTGGAATTGTGCTCACCCGCCGGGCAAACGGAGCCGCGTCGTATGTTGAGCTGGCCGGATTTCCGCATCACTCGCTGGACATCTACCTTCCGAAGCTGGTGAAGGCCGGCTTCAGGGTAGCAATCTGCGACCAGTTGGAAGATCCGAAGTTGACCAAAACCATCGTAAAACGAGGCGTTACTGAACTGGTGACACCCGGGGTTTCATACCATGATAAAATTCTGGAGCAGAAAGAGAATAACTTCCTCGCTGGGATCCATTTGGAGCCAAAGATATCGGGAGTGGCATTTCTGGATATCTCTACAGGAGAATTTTACGTAGCTCAAGGGTCGATGGAGTATATCGACAAACTTGTGCAGAGTTTCCGTCCCAGTGAAGTGGTGGTCCAGAAGAGCAAGCGGCAGAAGTTCACCGAACTGTTCGGGGATAAATTTTACATCAACACCTTTGATGACTGGGTCTTCACCACCGACTTTTCCCAGGATCTTCTGTTGAAACATTTTGGCACAAAATCGTTGAAGGGTTTTGGGGTTGAGAACATGGAGCAGTCGATTATCGCTGCCGGGTCGGCCCTGCATTACCTGTCGGAGACACAACACCACAAGGTTCAGCATATCTGTAAACTCAGCCGCATCGAAGAGGATCACTACATGTGGCTCGACCGCTTCACCATCCGCAACCTGGAGCTTCTGCAAACACCTCACGAACATGCCAAAACCCTGAATGAGGTGCTCGACCAGACGGTCTCTCCCATGGCATCGCGACTTTTGCGCCGGTGGATCGTGCTGCCGCTGAAGAACCGGCAACCGATTGAGGAGCGGCTGGATGTGGTGGAGTTCTTTACCCGGAAGCCCGACCTGGTAGATCTGTTCCGGAAGGAGTTCAACGAGATCGGCGACCTGGAACGACTGATTTCAAAGGTGGCGGTGGGGAAGGTTAACCCCCGCGAGATGATCCACCTGAAACGGGCCATCGATGCCATCGAACGGTTGAAGGAGATGTGCATGACAACCGATTGCACCGGACTGAAGAAAGCGGGGGAACTGCTGACCCACCTGGCGCTTGTAAGTGAACGGATTGAAAAAGAGATCAACCCCGATCCTCCGGCACTGGCGATAAAAGGAAATATCATCCGTGAATGCGTTTCTGAAGAGCTGGACGAGCTCAGGTCGCTGGCTTTTTCGGGAAAAGATTTCCTGGTGAAGATCCAACAAAGGGAGCAGGAACGAACCGGCATCAGCTCCCTGAAAATTGGCTTCAACAATGTATTCGGGTACTACCTCGAAGTGACCAATGCCCACAAGGAGAAGGTGCCGGAAGAGTGGCACCGGAAACAGACGCTGGTCAATTCGGAACGCTATATCACCGATGAGCTGAAAATTTACGAAGAGAAGATCCTTGGAGCCGAAGAGCGGATCATGGTGCTGGAGATGATGATTTATCAGGAACTGATCCTTTTCCTGAATGACTATATCCAGCCTATCCAGGTAAACAGCAACGCCGTTGCCAAACTGGATGTCCTTGTGAACTTCGCATACATCTCCAGGCAGAATAATTACAGCAGGCCCCTCTTTAACGACAGCTACGTCATTGACATCAAAGGGGGAAGGCATGCCGTGATTGAGCGACAAATGAAGCCGGGCGAAGAGTACATCGCCAACGATGTGTACCTGGATGAAAAGATCCAGCAGATCATCATGCTTACTGGCCCGAACATGTCGGGGAAGTCGGCCCTGTTAAGGCAAACTGCCCTCATCGTGCTGATGGCCCAGATGGGGTGCTTTGTCGCGGCCGAATCGGCCGATCTTGGCCTGACCGATAAGATCTTTACCCGTGTTGGCGCTTCCGACAACATCTCATCGGGCGAATCAACTTTTATGGTAGAGATGAATGAAACCGCCAGCATTCTGAATAACATCTCCAACCGCAGCCTGATTCTGCTGGACGAGATCGGCCGTGGGACCAGCACGTACGATGGCATCAGCATCGCCTGGGCGATTGCTGAGTACCTGCATCAGCATCCGCTGTTCAATCCCAAAGTTCTATTCGCCACCCATTACCATGAGTTGAACGAGATGGCAGCTATCTTCGGCAGGATCCGCAATTTCCACGTCTCGATCAAGGAGATTGGCAACCAGGTGCTTTTTCTCCGGAAGATCCTTCCCGGCGGAAGCGAGCACAGCTTCGGCATCCATGTGGCAAAGATGGCCGGCATGCCGGCCGGCGTGCTGGAGAGGGCGGAGGAGATGCTCACTCAGCTCGAGTCCTCTCATGGCCAGCAAGCAGATGCCGGATTCCAGATGCCGGATACCGGATCGAAGAAACCATCGGGCATCAGGCATCAGGCATCAGGCATCGATGAAAGTGGCTTCCAGCTATCCTTTATCCAGCTCGACGATCCGCTACTGGAGCAGATCAAACAGGATATCCTCAATACCGAGATTAATACCTTAACTCCGGTGGAGGCGTTGATGAAGCTGAATGAGATTAAAAAATTGCTGGAAAAAAAGTAGGCTTGTTCTGAAATTTATTTATTTTTGTACCCCTGAATCGCAGAAGTAGCTCAGTTGGTAGAGCATAACCTTGCCAAGGTTAGGGTCGCGAGTTCGAGTCTCGTCTTCTGCTCACTCGTAAGCCCTCAAATGAGGGCTTT
This sequence comes from uncultured Prolixibacteraceae bacterium, assembly GCA_964449285.1. GTDB lineage: Bacteria > Bacteroidota > Bacteroidia > Bacteroidales > FEN-979 > QYOJ01. Next base: position 136 of record CAYUZX010000096.1, on the reverse strand, counting down.
TTTATCCGTGCCTGAGATGCGATGAATTGCGTCTTTACGGATAATCTTAATGCCCTGGTGGTGGAATTGGTAGACACGCAGGACTTAAAATCCTGTGACCGCAAGGTCGTGAGGGTTCAAGTCCCTCCCGGGGTAC
>CAYUZX010000095.1:4202-7451 GCA_964449285.1 uncultured Prolixibacteraceae bacterium | reverse complement strand
ATTCCTGCATTCCTGCATTCCTGCATTCCTGCATTGATTCATTTTATTCATTGATATAAATTGGACCGCCTGACCCTCTTCGCCGACGTTATTCTCCCGCTCCCAATCAGCGGCACTTTCACTTATCGGGTGCCCTATGACCTGAATGATGCCGTAACCAAGGGAGCCCGGGTTGTCGTCCAGTTTGGATCCAGGAAGATCTATACTGCCCTTGTCCGCAATATCCATCAGAAACCTCCAGTAAAACATCTGCCCAAATACATCCTTTCGGTCCTCGACGATACCCCGATTGTATCGGATATCCAGTTCTCTTTCTGGGATTGGATCTCATCCTACTACATGTGCCACCTGGGGGAGGTCATGAATGCGGCATTGCCTTCTGTAATGAAGCTGGCCAGTGAATCAAAGGTGGTGATTAATCCGTCATTTTCTGGCGATTTCGGTGAGATGAATGAGAAGGAGATGCTGCTTTTGGAAGCGCTGGGCCATCGGAAAACGATCGCTATCTCCGACGTAGTCAGGATCCTCGACCAGCAAAAAGTGATCCCGGTGATTAAGACAATGATAGATAAAGGGATCGTCTTGCTGGAGGAGGAGTTGACTGATAAATACCGGCCGAGAAGAGAGAAATTTGTTAGCCTTTCAAACGACCTTGCGGCCAGTGAGGAGGAGCTCAGGAATCTGTTTGATGCGCTAGAGAGGAGAGCGCCAAAACAGCTGGGGGTATTGATGACGTTTATCCATCTTACAAAATACAAACCGGGAGATCCTGTCTCAATCTCACGTGCTTTATTGATGGAAAAGCTTAACGGCGGAGATGGAGCTCTGAATGCTCTGATCAAAAAAGGGGCTTTTGTGGTCTCGGAAAAACAGGTGAGCCGGATGCGTTCAGGAGATCAACCAGTCGCGGCCGATACGATCAAATTAACGGGAGACCAACAGAAAGCTCTTGATCATATCAGAAGTGAGTGGGACAAGAAAGAGGTGGTCCTGCTGCATGGAGTTACTTCAAGCGGGAAAACGGAGATCTATATTAATATGATCCAGGAGACTCTCGATGCCGGGAAACAGGCGCTCTATCTACTCCCGGAGATTGCGCTAACCACACAGATCATAAACCGCCTGAAGAAATATTTCGGCGACCGGATTGGTGTCTATCATTCCCGCTTTAATGAGCAGGAGAAAGCAGAGATATGGAACCGTACTGTCGACCATCAGTATGATGTGATGCTCGGGGCAAGGTCGGCCATCTTTGCTCCCTTCACCAATCTTGGACTTGTGATTGTGGATGAAGAGCACGACTCCTCCTTCAAGCAAAATGATCCGGCTCCCCGGTACAATGGCAGGGATGCCGCTATAATCCTTGGCAAGTTGCATAAAGCCCGGGTTCTCCTTGGTTCGGCAACGCCTGCCGTAGAGAGCTATTTCAACGCCAGGCATGAGAAGTACGGTCTGGTGGAACTGATGACCCGGTACCGAGAGATGGAACTGCCGGAGATCAAGGTGGTGGACATCAAGCAGGAGCTGCGGACAGGAAAGATGAAAGCACACTTTTCATCTGTGCTTCTGGAAAAGATGGAAAAGGCGCTGGAGAACCGGGAGCAGATCATTCTCTTTCAAAACCGCAGAGGGTTTTCGCTTCGCCTTGAATGTGAAACATGTCATTGGATGCCTAACTGTAAAAACTGTGATGTGACGCTGGTTTACCATAAAAAGATAAACCAGCTTCGATGCCACTATTGCGGATTTGTATCCCGGGTTCCGGAAACATGCCCTGAGTGCAATGGTGTGAAGATCCGAATGAAGGGATTTGGTACTGAACGAGTGGAAGAGGACCTTCAGATCCTTTTACCAGATGCCAGGGTAGCCCGGATGGATCTCGATACTACACGGTCAAAACACGGCCTTCAGAAAATACTAACCGATTTTGAGGAGAGAAAAATAGACATCCTGATAGGTACTCAAATGGTGACTAAAGGACTTGATTTCGACCATGTTAGCACTGTATGCATACTCAATGCTGACAATTTGCTGAGCTATCCTGACTTCCGTTCGGGAGAGAGGAGTTACCAGCTAATGGCACAGGTCGGCGGACGGTCGGGTCGCAAAAAGAGACGGGGTGAGGTGATCATACAGACATGGCAGCCCTCCAATGCCATCATCCGTGACGTTGTTAACAACGACTTTCAATCGATGTACATGGGGCAGCTAAATGAACGCAAACAGTTCAAATACCCCCCGTTTCACCGGCTGATCATCCTGCGATTAAAACACCGGAAGCCCGATGTGCTTAACAACGCCGCCTCCAGCCTGGCCTCCAACCTTCGTGCTGCTTTTGGAAAACGCATCCTGGGTCCCGAATATCCGATGGTCTCACGAATCATGAACCTCTATATCAAACAGATCATGATTAAAATGGAAAGAGGAGGGGATGTAAAGGCCATGAAGGAAAAACTGCAGGAAGTCCTGAAAGAGTTCTACAGGAGCAGCGAGTTCCCGGGAGTGAGGTTGATTATTGATGTGGATCCGGTGTAGTATCGACAACCAGAAACACATCCTCCCCCTCCTTTTTCATCAGGTATTTTTCCCGGGCGAATCGCTCAAGTTCAGCGGTATCATTCAAAAGTTTCTGGGTGAGGGTGGAGTCTTTATGAATTTCGTCCAGATAAAACTGTTTTTCCCGCTTCAACTCATTCAGCTGATTTTTCAGACGAAACCTGAGAATAATGTTGTTGCTGTCAAAAAAGAATAACCACACCAGGAAAGCTACCGAGGTCAGGAAATATTTATTGAAGAGGATATTTGAAACTTTTTTCCACATGCTTTTTCAGGGTCGGGAGTCGAGTGTCAAGGGTTGAAGTATACGTATTTCCGAAAACAAAGTTACAACCAGGTATTAGAAAATCAAAATATTTTCACTATTTCGCTGCCTCGCTTCCTCTCTACCCCGCTTCTTGCTTCCCGCTACTTCATCAGCGGGTTTTTCAAGCCGCTGGAAACTGGCTGAAATGGCGCATGAAGAAACAGGATTGGGGATTGTGCATGATAAGATGGTGAAAAATATCATCGCCACACGGTATGTTTATAAAGATATCATAAACCAAAAACGGTAGGAGTCATCAGTAAGGATGAAGCCTTCTGTTGTGATAAAAACCTCACCCTCGGGGAAATCGATAAGGCCTGCGAAACTTCAAAAAATGAAATAGCGATTAGCGATTAGGGATCTATAACCATCACACCTTCAAACCC
>CAYUZX010000095.1:0-4102 GCA_964449285.1 uncultured Prolixibacteraceae bacterium | reverse complement strand
ACGTCCCACGTCTTACGTCTCCCGTTCGGTCAGGTAGTCGTAGATCGCTTCCTGAGACCTTATCTTTGGCCCTTTGGTTTTCCTGTAGGCATTGGGTTTCCCTTTACCAAGGATCCGTGCTTTGGTGTTGTCGGCCAGCTGAATTTGCAGCATCTCCCAGAGATCCTTCTTGACCGCTTCATCGTAAATAGGGCAGGCAACCTCTATACGGTTATCGAAATTGCGTATCATCCAGTCGGCCGAAGTGATGTAGTACCTGGGATCGTTGTTATTACAAAATACAAGCACCCTCGAGTGTTCCAGAAACCTGTCTACGATGCTGATGCCTTCCATGTTCTCACTCATTCCCAGGATCCCCGGAATTGGAACGCAGATCCCCCGGATAATAAGGTTGATGTTGACCCCTGCCTGGCTGGCTCTGTATAGCTTCTTAACAATCGTCTCATCAACCAGGTTGTTCAATTTGATGATCGCCCATGCATCCTTGCCGGCTTTGGCGTTTTTTATCTCCTGGTTCACCAGACGGATGAAGTGGTTACGCATGCTGAAAGGAGAGAGAATCAGTGATTTGTAATGGTAAGGTTTATAGGCTGATTCCATCTGGTGGAAAGCGGTGTCGACATCATGGCATATCCTTGGATCTGAAGTAAGCAGGCTGTCATCGGCATAAATCCGGGCGGTGTCTTCATTGAAATTCCCGGTACTTATCATGGAGTAGAAAACATTCTTCGAACTCTCTTTTCTCCTGATTAAGAGTAACTTGGAGTGTACCTTGAAACCCGGGATGCTGTGAATTACCTTCACCCCCTCCTCATGAAGCCTCTCTGCCCAGTAGATATTCGCCTCCTCATCGAATCTCGCCTGTAACTCCATATAGACAGTCACATATTTCCCATTCCGGGCAGCATTGATCAATGCGTTGATCACACTCGAATTTTTAGCCGCCCTGTAGATGGTCATTTTGATTGACCGGACACAGGGATCGATTGATGCCTCCCGGAGAAGATCGATGACATGCCGGAATGTCTGGTAAGGGAAATGGAGCATGATGTCTTTCTGCTTCATCAGGGAGATGATGCTGGTATTGGGATTGATCTCCGGATGCCGTTTAGGAGGTAATGACCGGTACTCCAGCTCTGGATGGTCCAGGTCGGGAAAGCTCGTGAAATCCTTGAAGTTATGATACCTGCCACCGCCCCGGATGGGGTCGTCTTTCCGTATGTTCAGTTTCTTTCTGAGCATCTTCAGCAGCTCTTTCGGCATCGAGTTGTCATAGACAAATCGAACCGGATTTCCTTGTTTTCGCTGTTTTATGCTTTCAGCCATCACTTCCAGGAAACTCTTCGAAATATCAATGTCAATATCCAACTCGGCATCCCTTGTTACTTTAACGGTATAGGCATTGTATGTGTCGTACCCAAACAGGAAGAAAATCTCCGACAAACAGAAGCGGATCACATCATCAAGCAACATCACATACTCTCTCTTCCCCTCTTTTGGCAGGATGAGGAATCGGGAGACCGATTTTGTGGGAACCTCGATCAGGGCATAGTCCGGGGTTGTCTCCTTGGCACTGCTTTCGAGGCATACAGCCAGGTAGATCGACTTGTCAATTAGAGTAGAGATATCTTTAAAACTACTGATTATTAATGGAAACAGAAAAACGCGCACCTGCTCCTGGAAATATTTCCTGACAAATTCCCCTTGCTTTGGTGTCAGCTGCTTCTCATTGATGATATGAATGTCGTGTTCAGTAAACTCCTCTACAATTGACTCAAAGATGTGCTGGAACTCCTTCTCCTGTGCCATCACAATCTCCCCGATCTCATGAAGCAGCTTTTTGGGATTGATTTCGGTATCGTAGAGTCCTTTCTCCACTTCCAGCAACCTGTTCAAGGTCGCAACCCTGACGCGGAAAAACTCATCACGGTTATTGGAAAATATCCCAAGGAACTTCAATCGTTCGATCAGTGGATTTTGTTTGTCTGCAGCCTCCTGCAATACCCGGCCATTGAAATAGAGCCAGCCTATCTCTCTGTTCAGCATTTTAGGTTTGATCCGGGGTGCCATCGATCTACTTTAGCATTTTTGGTGAGACAATAAACTGTTGACGAGCGTTGGCATTAGGCACCTCTTCCCATTTCAGGGTGTCAAATCCAATAGCCACAACAGTCGACGTTGGCATATCTTCAATGCTCGGATGAAGGAAGAGATTCGCCAGATTGGTGATTGTGGGGTTGTGACCGAACATCATTAATGAATCAACATCGTTTGAGATACCATAAATGATATCCAGGATCCGGTCATAATAACCATCATAAATCTTTTGTTCAATTAAAATATCGGACAGGGGGTACTCAAGACCGCTGGCAAAAAGCTTTGCAGTCTCTATGGCTCGTATTGCCGGACTGCTGATGAATAGGTGGGGAAGGATACCACGGTCCTTAAGAAATCGGATGATATGGTAGCTCCTCTCAATGCCCTTCATCATCAATGGTCGTTCAAAATCACTTAACCCGGGATGGTCCCAGGAAGATTTTGCATGCCGTACCAGGTATAAGGTTTTCATTGAGGTGAGGGGGTGAGGTCAGTAGGCAAACAGTGGAAATTCATCCATCATTTCATTCACCTGTTTCCTTACTTTCCGGACCTTATCTTCATTATCAATATTACTGATCACGTCATCGATCAAGTCGACAATTGGTTTCATATGCTTTTCTGCCATCCCACGGGTGGTGATGGCTGATGTCCCCACACGCAAACCTGACGTCTGAAATGGAGAACGACTGTCAAATGGAACCATGTTTTTATTGACTGTGATATCGGCTTGTACCAGGATGTTTTCCACTTTTTTGCCAGTAATATCCGGGAATTTCTTCCGTAGATCGATCAACATCAGATGATTATCAGTCCCGCCTGATATGACATGGTATCCTTTGTCAACAAAAGCCTTTGCCATCACGGCAGCATTCCGCTTCACCTGGATCACGTAGTCCATGTATTCGTCCGACAGTGCTTCAAAGAAGGAGACAGCCTTTGCGGCAATCACATGCTCAAGTGGTCCGCCCTGAATGCCCGGGAATACAGCCGAGTCGAGCATCTGTGTAAACATCTTTACTTCACCTTTAAGAGTTGTAACGCCCCAAGGGTTCGGAAAATCTTTCCCTACCATGATCATTCCGCCTCGTGGGCCACGGAGGGTTTTGTGCGTCGTTGTCGTAACCACATGACACCAGGGAAGTGGATCGTTCAATAAGCCACGGGCAATCAAGCCTGCTGGATGGGCAATGTCGGCTAACAGGATGGCGCCAATCTTATCGGCGATTTCACGCATCCGCTTGTAGTCCCAGTCACGGGAATAGGCAGAAGCTCCGGCAATGATCATCTTTGGCTTGATCTCCAATGCCTTCGCCTCCATCTTGTCATAATTGATCAACCCCGTCGACTCCTCAACCTGGTACCCTACAGCTTTGTATAAAATCCCGGATGAGTTTACAGGAGAGCCGTGAGAGAGATGCCCACCGTGTGCAAGGTCCAGCCCCATAAACGTATCACCCGGATTTAACACAGTCATCAACACCGCCATGTTTGCCTGGGCACCGGAATGGGGTTGTACATTGGCCCATTCGGCGTTGAACAACTCCTTGGCCCGCTGGATCGCTAACTCTTCGGATTCGTCAACATACTGACATCCGCCATAATATCTTTTCCCTGGATAGCCCTCTGCATATTTATTAGTCAAACATGACCCCATTGCTTTCAACACTTGTTCGCTGACAAAATTCTCGGAAGCAATCAACTCCAGTCCACTGGTCTGACGATGTAACTCTTTTTTAATGATGCTAAAGATTGCTGTGTCTTTTTTCATTGAGATTGAAATTTATAGTGTTTTTTATCGTTTTTCAGAAAAGTGATTTGCAGACACAAAATTAGCATATTTGCCGGAATTTTTGCAATTTTGTCCATTCACCCGAACAGCATGGTCACCATAATTCCAAACGTATTCCGGATTTCGTATTTCCCTTCTCATTTCATCTCTCACCTCTCACCTCTCACCTCTCACGTCTTACGTCTTACGTCTTACGTCTTACGTCTTACGTCT
>CAYUZX010000094.1:0-7508 GCA_964449285.1 uncultured Prolixibacteraceae bacterium | reverse complement strand
AATTAGAGGTATCTTTCTTTGTCCCTGGCACACCAAAGTTCCATCTCCAGATGCCAAATGTCGTGTCTGTTGCGGTAGAGAGGTCCGTAAATTCTGTTGGATCTCCCAAACATGGAGCAGTACTCTCAAAACCGGCAATCGGGATATCAAACACCCGTGTTGGCTTGGTGATAGAATCGGTACATCCCCATTGGTTTTCGACGATCATTTGAACATTATAATAACCCGTATTCATGTAGTTGTGTGATGGATTCTCAAACGTTGATGTATCCAAAATTCCTGAAGTTGGTTCACCGAAATTCCAGTACCATGAAGTGTTAGGATCACCGAAGGTGTTTGATGTATCAATGAACAGGGTGCTTTGGTTAAAGCAAACTGATCTGTTTGAGAAATAAGCTTCCGGTGTAGGCCGTATGCTGATTATCTGGTAGGAGCTGTCGGTAAAAGAAACACCGCTAACGATGGCATTGATTATGAGCTTCACCACATAATCTCCGGCATTCAAGTACTCATGAGCAACGGTATCAGTATAGCTGGAATAGGTAGTGTCCACTCCATCTCCAAAAATCCATTGCCATTGGGTTATGCTTGTAACAGGGAAAGAGTTGTCAGCAAATAGTATAGGGTTCCTTGCACACAATAAGGTATCGGAGGTAAAAATGGCACTGATGCATGCATAACGTTCCACACTTTCCGTTATGGAATCAACACATCCATTATCATTGGTTATCACCAGGGTTACATTGTATATTCCCAGGTTGGGATAAAGGTGTGTTGTACTGCCCGGACCTGGAGCAAGAATGGTCTCCGGTGGGGTTCCGTCTCCAAAGTGCCACTCCCAGCTGGCTATTGAGTTTCCTCCGGCAAGACTCAGATCCGTGAAATCGACAATACTATCGCACGGTTCAGAAACGAAGCTGAATACGGGTTGAGGCAGGTCATAGACAATCACCTCCTGGTAAATGCTATCCACACAGTTATCTGAATTCCATGCTTTCAGTTTCACAATATAGGTACCTGGAGCTGAAAACACATGAGATGGCTTGTAAAGGAATGATGTATTGTTTGGCACGGATGCCGGATCTCCGAAGTTCCATGCCACAGAATAGAGCGAGTCTCCCTCAGCCAGGTTCTGCGTTTGGAAATGCGTTGGATATCCAAAGCAAACAGTATCGTTACTGTAGGTGAACGCAAAACCAGGTTTCACAAAAACACTGTCGATAATTGTGTCCATACAGCCGAAGTTGTCGGTAACGATCAGTGTGATAGCATACGTCGTATCTGTTTGAGTAAAAGTATGAATTGGGTTAGGTCCGGTTGCCGTATATCCAGGCTCAAAGAACCATTGGCGGTCAATAATAGTAGATCCTGCTCCGATCGACATATCCTGGAAATTCACCTGTCCGGCAGGACAGAAGAAGTTCTGGTAGGAGAAGTCGGCTGTAGGATTATTTCTGACAATAACCGGAACAATAACTGAATCGGTACAATTCTGCATATTTGTCACTGTCAGCTGAACGTTGTATGTGCCGGCTGTAGCATAAGTATAAGTCGGGTTCTGAATGGTCGCAGTTCCTGTACCATCACCAAAATCCCAGTACCAATTGGTAATGGTGCTTCCCGGGGCAATGGAAAGATCAGTAAATACAGTGGGGCTCCCGATACAGGCAGAGGAGTATTCGAACATTGCATAGGGAATAGGGTTAACCGCTATTTCAAAGGTTGTATCGTGGATACATCCAAAAGAGTTGGTAACGGTCAATACAACATTATAGTTTCCAATATTGGTGAATAAATGCGATGGATTTTGCAGTGTGGAAGAATTATTGGTACCTGAAGAAGGGTCATCAAAATTCCATAGCCAGGCAACGACCGTCCCTGAAGGAGTTGTGGATTCATCCGTGAAGTTAGTCGGCATTTCGAAGCAGGCGGTATCTGCCGTAAAATCAGCCATAGGAGCGGCGTTAATCGTAACGTCCATTGAGTCGGCACTAACACATCCGTTTATATTAGTGATAACGAGCAGAACATTAAATGTTCCACTAGTAGAAAAGGCATGTGTGGGATTCTTAAGCATGGAGGTATTGTTGGTTCCGGAACCGGGGTCCCTGAAATCCCAATTCCAGCCGATGATGGTGCCCCCACCATTTTGCTGGGACAGGTCTGTAAATTGGAGTTCCGTCTGTTCGCAGCCTCCAGCATCCACAGAAAAGTTTGCTAATGGGGAGTTATTGATTGAAACCACATTCGTTTTTGTATTTGCACACCCGTCGCTGTTTGTAATTGTCAATGTAACCGTATATGTTCCTCCATTGGCATATAAGTGAGCAACATTTGGATTGGCAGGAAAATTAACAGTTATTGCAGGTGTTCCATCCCCAAAGTTCCATAACCACGTTTCAATGTAACCATGGGGAGAGTTAGAGAGATCGGTAAAATGAACAGAATCATCAGCACATGCAGGAGAATTGTAGCTAAACGCAGCAACGAGAGCAGGGTAAACAATAACCTGCTTTGTGGTATCTTTCACGCATCCGTTGGAGGTTGTTACAGTCAATTTTACCGAATAGTTTCCGGAATTGGCGTAAAGGTGCGAAGGGGTAGCACCAGTACCTGTTCCACCATCTCCAAATTCCCAGAAACGGCTGGCAATAGTTCCAGAAGAGGTGGTTGATTCGTCAGTGAATTGAGTCAGCATCCCCATACACGCTTCATCGGCCGAGAAATCAGCAACCGGTTTAGCATTGATTGTAACAGGATAGGTGATTTCATTTGAACATCCGTTGGTATTTGTTACTGTAAGAGTGACATCAAACGAACCTGAAGCAGAGAAGGTATGTGACGGGTTCTGTCCATTCGACGTATTGCTTGCACCTGATCCCGGATCACCGAAGTCCCAGGCCCATCCAACAATAGTTCCTCCGCCATTAGCTTGAGAAAGGTCAGTAAATGGTACCAGGTTTCCTTCACATGGAGCTGCCGGAAAAGAGAAGTTAGCTATTGGAGCTGGAATACTATTAACAATATGTTGAATAGATTTGGAACAACCATTGCTTGTTGTTACTGTCAATGTCACGGTATGAGAAAGGGCAGTTCCGGCAAATGTATAGGTCATATTTGGATTAGCCGGCCAGTTGATAGGTGGTTGAGTGACTCCATCCCCAAAGTCCCATTGCCAGGTTACAATATTATCAAGGAATCCGGGAACTGTGGTAGACTGGTTGGTAAAAGTCACCGCGGCACCAAAACAATTCGGGGAGCTGAAACTGAATTCCGGAACTGGCAGCGGGAAAATTGTTACATCGATAGTAGTCGAGTTGACACACCCATTTGTATTGGTCACTGTAAGTGTTACCTGATGAATCCCAGCGCTAAAGAAGGTGTGAATAGGGTTTGCGTCAGTGGAGGTTCCTCCATCGCCAAAATTCCAGCTCCAGGTTAATATTCCCGATGCATTCGGAACAGAAAGGTCAGTGAAGGTAGTCGGGTCATTAAGGCATGTTGTACTCCAGCTAAAATCGGGAGAAGGTAAGCCGTTAACTTCGATATCCTGGCTGAAGGTATGATTGCAGTAGTTAGAATTTGTCACCGTAAGTGTGACAGTTTTGGTTCCTGGAGTAGTATATGTATGAGAGGGATTTTGCGCAGTTGAATAGTTGCTTGTTCCGGAAGCAATATCACCAAAGTCCCAATACCAGTATAGGATATTCCCACCGCCATTTGTTTGTGAAAGGTCAGTGAATCGAACAGACTGGGGGGAAATACAAGAGAAGGTTCCGGCAGTGACTTGGAAATTAGCTACCGGAGCCGCTATCTGCTGTACATGTATGGTCTTGGTTTGTGTACACCCCCGATTAGTTGTAACAGTAAGTGTTACATCATACCCGCTTGAGCTAAATGTCGTATAGGTATAGGAAGGATTTTGAATAGTGGCGGTACCCCCGTCACCAAAATCCCAATTCCAGGCTACAATCACATCATTATAAGGCAACGGTACAAAGGAGAGGTCGGTAAACTGAATCGCCGTACCGAAGCAACTTGGTGAAGTAAATGTAAAATTAGCTACGGGTTGAGGAACAATGCTTACAACGTGAACCTTTGATTTGGTACAACCGTTCACATCGGTAAGTGTTAGTGTCACCGTGAAATTACCAACGCCGGCATAAGGGTGTGATACGCTACCAGGCGAGGAGGATGTAAACCCATCTCCAAAATCCCAGAGCCAGGTATAGTTAGCCGGGGGTAAAACCAATGGATCGGTAGTAAAATCAACATTCTGGTTAATGCAAATGTTATTGGTGTATGAGAAATCAACTGGTATTGGGGTGTTAATATTCACAACTTTTGTAGTGATTGGGCTCGGACAGCTTTGTGAATTTTCCCATGCTATTAATGTCACATTATAGGAGGTCTTCCCACTCATAAATGTGTGGGATGGGTTCTGCAATGCTGAAGTATTGTTGGCCCCTGAAAGCGGGTCGTCAAAATTCCATAACCACTGGTAAATAGTCGATTGAGGAGTATTGTTTGAATAAGACTGATCCTCGAAATAGACTTTCTGTCCATCGCATGCCTGGAATTCGTAAAGATGTGCCGGATCGCTGTACCATTTGAAATCTGCTGTTGGCGCATCAAAAATCGTAACCCATAAATCAAATGTTGCCTCAAGAGGTGTTCCCAGGTTAAGAACTCTGATAACGTGAAAAGGTCCTGGGGCTAAATATGAATGTGTAGGTGAGGCAGGAACATTAGGAAAATCAAAATGCTGAAAAGTTCCATCTCCGAAATCCCAGTCTTCAGTGGTAATCAGTCCCCCCGGCGGACAGGGAACAAAAAGCATAGGCACATTCTGGCACTGATTCGGTGGGTTAGCGGTAAAGCATGCTGCAGGAGGTCCTCCAATCATAACAGGATGCTCTGACGTATTGGAGCAACCCGATAACATATCGATGGCCGTACAGGTAACTGTATAGATTCCTGGTCCAGGGTAAGTATGGTTTATTGGGGATCCGAAACCACTATTTCCATCGCCAAAATTCCAGTAAACATTATTACCTACATTCTGGGATGGATTGATAATTGATGTAAAAATCTGATCATAGGATGTGGCTCCCTGTGCAATGCTGAAATCAATATCAGGATGGGGACTAACAACAAGGGGGTCTACTATTTTTGTGTTGGCACAACCATTTTGGTTGACCACGGTAAGTGTTATTATAAAACTTCCTGGTCCAGAAAAACGATGGGTTGGGTTTATATCCGTTGAACTATTACTTGGAGAGGCAGGGTCGCCGAAGTCCCATAAGTATGTCGCAATCGGACTGCCGGTAAGCGGGGAACTCATGTCGGTAAACTGAACCACATCTCCCTCGCAATTCACATTCGGATAAGTAAAATCAGCAAGAGGTGAAGGCTGTGCTTGTATTGGCATGTCAACAGTGATGTTTTCACAGCCGTTGCTGTTCATCACCTTCAATGAAACAAAGTGCTGAATGAGATCGGTGTATCTATGAGTTACCGGAATTGGTGGCAAGTTGGCTGGATCGTTGTAATGCTCCGTACCTGATCCATCACCCCAGTACCACCACCAATCTGTGATCGTGCCTGTGTTGGCAAGTGAGATATCAGTAAAAGGTGTTTCTTCATTCATGCAAGCCTGGAGGAAAGTAAAGGCTGCAACGGGGATCGTATTGCCAACAACTACTGTCGAAGTTGCAGAATTCTCGCAGTTAATTGTGTTAGTAATGACCAGATTGATCGTATATGTACCAGGTGAAGGGAAGGTGTAAGTTGCAGTCAACGGACAGGGAATCGTAACACCATCACCCGATAAGATATAATCAATGAGTTGATTGTTATTATCGTAAATATACCACTCGCAATATTTGATTTTAATCGTTAGATCAGGGTTAGAGACTGGTTTAGGTAAACTTCCTGTAGCAGAAAAGGTATATGGGTTGTACAAACAATTTGGTGTAGGCGGGGTAATGGAAGTCACTTCTGCAGTAGGTTTAAACTTATCAGGATCAACGTATACATAGTCGATAATTGCATCTGTTCCGGAAGAATTTGTAACCGTTAATGTAACTGGGAATGTATAAGGGGGGCTAAAGGCACCTGTTATTGGAAAAGTATATTGTTGTAATGAAGTTCCTGGATGACTTCCTGTCCCATCACCAAAATCCCACGTATAGGAGGTGATTGGGTCAGATGGATTAGAAAAAGAAGCGGAAGTGAAGTTGACAACATTGAAATAACAACCGCCAGTTGGGTCGAACTCATAATAAAAATATGCATGCAACAGAGGTTGAATCGTAATATCCTTCGATACGACAACTCCAGTACAGCCAGCGTCAGAAGTGTTCCATTCAGTAACGGAAAGTGTGGTTTGAGTTGAATTATTTCCCCATAGAACAGTGATCTGATTTGAATTGGCCGGGGGCATGATCGTTCCCCCTGCCGGCAAATTCCACAAATAGGTATGTCCAGGGATGGCATTGGTCATGTATGTGACACTTTGCCCTTCTCTAACGACATCAGGTCCAATAATGATGGGTTGGGCGTCAAAACAATCAGCCAGCGGAGCATCCTGTGCCCAAATCCGAGGTGTCGCTGTAACTATCAGAATTGATAACAGCAGGCAGCGTATTAATCGATAATACATATGTATGAGATTTATATATTGTTCCGACAGTTGTTATACTGGATTTTAAAGACAAAAGTTTCAAAAGAAGGTTGCACTGGAAAAAGAAAATCTTTACGGTCCAACGATATTCGAAGCCAACAAATGTAAGAAAAAAAAGTAAAAAAGGCAGAAGCCTAACAAAAAAGCAGGAACCTTAGCATTAGGGCGGTGAATGTGGATATCGAACTCAAATAATTATTTTTAAACTCTGATTCCATCAATACTCCGGTAAATTTTAAACAATGATATTAAGAACGATATGTTAGTAAAAATCTGTAGGATGGGATGAAACCAAAAAAGAAAAGCATCTGTTTTGTAGTTGTCCAAAACTCCAGAACAAGATGCTTCTCAATAAAGCTGAAAGCCTTATCAATGCAATAATAGCAAAGATTGGCAAAACCACCAAACCTACTCAAAAGTTTATCAATCACATTTTGATCCTTTTCATGGGACTTCGCGGCAAATACAACTTTATCAACATGGCCAGATATGGCCGGTACGACGAAAAGACCTACCGGAACCATATGGAACAACCATTTGATTGGGCTACGTTCAACACTCAACTTATTCAAGAAAACTGCTCTAAGGAGCGTATATTGGCCTATGACCCTTCCTATCTTTCGAAAAGCGGTAAAAAAACGCCCCATATTGGAAGGTTCTGGAGTGGTACAGCTCAAACTGTGAAGCGGGGTATAGAGATCGGATCTCTTGCCGTAGTGGATATAAGCAATGGAACTGCTTTCTCCCTTGAGGCTATCCAGACGCCGATGATCCCAAAGGGATCGAATCATGAAGAGAGTTCGATCGACCATCATCTTAGTGT
>CAYUZX010000093.1:0-7511 GCA_964449285.1 uncultured Prolixibacteraceae bacterium | reverse complement strand
CGGTTACTTTCCGATACAGAACCTTCCAAAAATATTGTCCAGGATCTCATCGGTTGTGATCTCACCCGTTATTTCACCAAGATGGTGGAGGGCTTGCCTGAGATCGATAGTCGTCAGGTCGGCAGGTATTCCGCTCCGAAGCCCTTCATCGACATTTTTTATGGCTTCCAGAGCCCGTTGAAGGGCTTCCAGGTGCCGGGTATTCGAAACAATAGCCCCGTCAGAGATATCATGCTCTTTTACAGTGTGGCGGAGACTCTCGGAAATCATGTGGATGTTCTCTTTGCGTTTGGCCGAGACAAATATCGTTTCATGTTCAACAAACTTCTGGAATCCCTGAGGCAGCTCGGCAAGCAAATCCATCTTATTGCCTATCAGAATCAGACGTTTTTTTGGGTCTTCAAGGATATTCCCGAATTCAGCCAGAGCATCGACAACATCTTTGTAAGAATCCCTTGTAGCATCAAACAGGTACAGGATGACAGAAGCCTCTTCAATCTTTGTCCAAGTGCGGTCGATTCCCATCGATTCGATCTGATCTTCGGAAGCCCTAAGCCCGGCTGTATCAATGAACCGAAAACTAAAACCCTCCAGAACAATCGTATCCTCAATGGCATCCCTGGTTGTTCCGGGAATTTCTGAGACGATTGCCTTCTCTTCATTCAGCAAGGTGTTCAGCAGGGTTGATTTTCCTACATTTGGCTTGCCGATGATGGCGACCGGAATCCCTTTTTTGATCACATTTCCGACAGAGAAAGACTGAACCAGTGTTGTAAGTTCGGTCTTCAGTTCATCCAATAACCGGATAAGTCCGGATCGGGATGCAAATTTCACCTCCTCTTCACTGAAGTCCAGCTCCAGCTCGATCAGGGATGTGAAATCCACGAGTTTCTGACGCAACTCCCTGATCTTTTTTGAGAATCCACCGCGCATCTGGGCCAGGGCCAGATCGTGGGCCGATTGGGATGAGGATGAGATAAGGTCGCCAACGGCTTCAGCCTGGGAGAGGTCAAACTTGCCATTCAGAAAAGCGCGAAGTGTAAATTCTCCGGGTTTGGCCAAACGGCATCCGGTTTGAATCAGCACATCCAGGATCTGTTGCTGGATAAACTCAGAGCCGTGACAGGATATTTCAATAACATCTTCTCCGGTATAGGAGTGGGGAGCCTTGAAAAGGCTGATAAGTACTTCGTCGATTACCTGTTCGTCACAAATGGCAAACCCATGATGGATCGAGTAGGGAAGGGCATCAGTCCAGGAGAAAACAGGGCTTGAAGCCTGAAAAAGCTTACTGCAAATAGAATAAGCCTCATGCCCGGATAACCTAATCACCGCAATGGCTCCTGTTCCCGGTGCGGTAGAGAGTGCGCAGATGGTGTTGGTGATATCGTATAGGGACATAGGGCAAAATTACGAATTAAGAATTACGATTTACGAAATATTGATAGGTCTGCAATAAGTGGCATTGATTCTTCCCTGATTGTTTTCCTGAGCCGCCATGAATGGGGAAGCAATTCCCATATCGCAATCTTGAGCCGCCATGAATGGCGGTTTAAAATGGAATATGCCCATGGCGGCTCATTCATCAGAGAATGCAAACCTTCATTGCAGCTCATGCAATAAGGATAGAATATCATCATGGTGGATTACAATCGGGAAAGAAGAAAATTCTTTCCTATTTCTTTAGAATCCCATATCTTTGATGCCAGAAGAAGAACTTCTAACTTCTAACTTCTAACTTTCATTCGTAATTCTTCATTCGTAATTCGTAATTTAACATGAGTGTTTTAGTTAACAAAGATTCCCGCGTTATCGTCCAGGGTTTCACTGGCAGTGAAGGCTCCTTCCATGCCGCACAGATGATTGAATATGGAACTAATATCGTAGGAGGTGTGACACCCGGAAAAGGTGGACTGATGCACCTCGACAGACCTGTCTTCAACACCGTTGCCGAAGCTGTAAAGGCAACAGGTGCAGATGTTTCGGTCATTTTTGTGCCGCCCCCATTTGCTGCTGATGCCATCGCTGAAGCTGCCGAAGCAGGGATCAACGTGATTGTATGTATTACCGAAGGAATCCCGGTGCTGGATATGATCCCGGTAAAGGACTATATAACCAAAAAGGGAATCCATTTGATTGGACCCAATTGCCCAGGCATTATCACTCCACCGGATACGAAAATTGGCATCATGCCAGGGTTTATACATAAGCCGGGAACCGTTGGAGTTGTCTCCAGGAGTGGAACCCTTGCCTACGAAGCAGTAGACCAGGTGACCAAAGCGGGACTGGGACAATCCACAGTGATCGGTATCGGAGGTGACCCAATTCCGGGAACTACGATTTGCGATGCAGTGAAACTTTTCATGAATGACCCAGGGACAGAAGCAATCGTGATGATAGGAGAGATCGGTGGTAATATGGAGACCGATGCAGCCTACTGGATCAAAGAGCATAGTACCAAACCGGTGGTCAGCTTCATCGCCGGGGCCACCGCTCCGAAAGGCCGGACAATGGGCCATGCAGGAGCTATTGTTGGAGGGAAAGCCGATACTGCTCAAGCCAAAAAGGAGATCTTAAATGAATGCGGAGTCTTTGTTGTCGATTCTCCAGCCGACATCGGCGCTACATTGTTGAAAGCGCTGAAAAAAGAATAACGGAAATCTACCTGACAGGAACCCATTGATACGCCCCTAGATCGGGCGCTGTCCCTCTGTCCACACCTTCAATATCAAAAGGCACTCCCATTTGCACACCCTTCCCAATAGCAGGGGAGAGGGAGTCAATCCTTAAATCAAATAGTTGAGTATCTACGAAAAGTGGATCTTCGTTTGCAAAGCAGCTGATGAAGCGCTGAGGATCAGTTATTGGAGATTGTGTACGCAGCAGGCAGTGGTCAAAGACAATCTCAAACGGAACTCCCTCCATCTCATCAAACTGAATCTCATTTACATCGGATCCATAGATAATCGTATTTCCGAAAAACGTGTTGGTTAATGGTCCGGGAGATTGTCCGCCTGTTGTGTCAAACGAGTGGTTTCTGATATATAGAGATGGGGCAAACCTGACGGAACTTCCCCAGTAATTTCCAATGGTAAGTTGCCTGAAATCATAGCTTCCACCATTCTCAACCCACAAAGCTGATCCTCCGCAATTGGCCAGTACACAGTTTGTTGATGTGATGGATGTGGCATAGGCGAAGATTCCATCAGCAGTGGTATTCTGTATGATGGTGTTATCAAGAATCAGCATCGGATTCATTTGGTTACGAGGTTCATCAATCAGGATACCGAACACCCCATTCTTGATGATACCATAATTGATCACATGTTCCTTCGAACCACTCTCCATCAGAATCCCTGTCCATTGTCCCGGAAGATCCCTGTAAAATGGATCCAGCCTGTCGCCTTGAAACCGGACAGGATGTTCCAGGTTACCATAAACTTGTAGGGAAGCGTCATAGGAGACAGCCAGATATGCGCTTTTGTGGAAGAAAAGTTTACACCCAGGCATTATCAGAAGGGATGAGGAGGTGTCGATGCGAATGGAACCAAAGATGACATAGGGAAGAAGACTGTCCCAAACAATATTACCCCGCAGGGTGGCCTGTTTGAAGAACCTCGCGTTTTGGCCCCATGAGACGAGGTCGATATCCTGGAGATTCCCGTTCACTGAGAAAAGAATTGAATCGGCAACGACAAAAGGCGTGTTCTGATTATTGGGATCAATGGTAACGCGGACAAAGATAAAAATGCTGTCATGGCCTGGTATCTCAACATCGTTGACAGCAAGCGATGGATCCCCGTCAATATTAATCCTGTAGTTGGATGCATCTCCGCCAGCCAGCCTGATCTGTGTAACGCTGAGCATGCCGTCATTGTCATTGTAAACAACCAGCCTCTGCGTTATAGAGCCAATGGTCGAAAATACGGTGTCAAAAAAGATAGTATCTGTAGAGAAAGAGAGCTTCAAAGAGGAGTCGTTATCGATCTTATCCTTCTTCTTGCAAGAGAAGAAGATCGACATCGTTCCAGCAAGCAGGATGAAGAGCAAATGTTTCCGAATCAATATCATGCCGCAAAAGTAGTTATATTCAGTGACAATAATTAGAACGTAAAATGCTGCTATTATTGTAAATTTGCATTTCCTTTCATGTACCATATATTATGAGTTATATCAATTTCGATAAAAATCAACTGGTAAACCTCGAATATTCACTTCGCCGGGAGATGATCCGTTCGAATCGGGGAGGATCTTATGCCAGTTCAACAATTATAAACTGTAATACACGAAAGTACCATGGCATGCTGGTTACACCCCAACCAGGCATTGATCATGAAAACCATGTCTTACTCTCTTCCCTTGACGAAACGATCATTCAACAGGATGCTGAGTTCAATCTTGGCATTCACAAGTATAAAGGGGGGACATACAATCCCAAAGGCCATAAATATATCCGGGACTTCTCTGCCCTGGAAGTACCCCGGCTATTATACCGGGTAGGAGGGGTTATCCTCTCCAAAGAGATGATATTCTCCTCGAGTGAAGACCGGATCATCATGCGCTATACGCTTGAGGCGGCAAACTCCCTGACCAGGATAAGACTCAGACCATTTCTGGCTTTCCGTAATGCACACAACCTTAGTAAAGAGAATATTTACGCCGATAAAAAATATGAAAAGGTCGATGGTGGTATCCGGATGAAACTTTATCACGGATATACGGATCTTTTCATGCAAATCTCCAAGCAAAATGAATACACACATGCCCCTGATTGGTATTATAATATTGAATATCAGGAGGAGATGGACCGGGGCTATGAATATCTGGAAGATCTTCTAGTTCCCGGATTTTTTGAATTTGATATAAAACCAGGCGAATCTGTCTGTTTTTCCGCCGGCATTTCAGCAATTGCGTCTGCCCGTATCAAGCGGCTTTATAATGCAGAACTTAAAGGGAGGATTCCCAGGGATAGCTTTGAAAACTGCCTGATCAATGCAGCACAACAGTTTATCGTAAAACGCGGATCAAAAACCGACGTCATTGCCGGTTTTCCGTGGTTCGGACGATGGGGACGCGATACGTTTGTTTCATTGCCGGGCCTCACTCTTACCAATGGGGATGTAAAAACATGCAAAGCGGTTATTGACACCATGTTGAAAGATCTTGACGGGCCGCTCTTTCCCAATAATGGGTCGGGTAGTCAATCAGAGTACAACAGCGTGGATACTCCGTTATGGTTTTTCTGGACGCTTCAGCAATATGCTATGAAAACAGGTCAGTACAAGGAAGTGTGGAAAGAGTACAACCGCAGCATGAAGCAAATACTGGATGGATACCATGAAGGGACAGCATTCAATATCCATATGGAGCCCAATGGATTGATTTACGCGGGAGTCCCAGGCAAGGCGCTCACCTGGATGGATGCTATCGTATACGGGAAGCCGGTTACCCCCAGGATTGGACTGGTTGTTGAAGTCAATGCGTTGTGGTACAATGCCATTCGTTTCAGTTTAGAACTTGCCGAAAAAGCTGGAGACACCCAATTTATTGCCAGGTGGGCTGAGATTGCAGATAAGATTCCAGAGGCTTTCCTGCAAACATTCTGGAATGAGGAGAAAGGTTACCTGGCTGATTATGTCGACGGGGATTACAATGACTGGTCAGTTCGTCCAAATATGGTATTTGCCACATCCCTTCAATATAGCCCGGTAAGTGAAGAGATACGGAAACAGGTGCTTAGTAAGATTAAACAGGAGTTGTTGACAACCAGAGGATTGAGAACCCTTACTCCGGTAAGTGCGGCCTATAAGGGAACCTACTTTGGTAATCAGGAGCAACGCGATCTGGCCTACCACCAGGGAACTGTCTGGCCATGGCTTTTCGGCCATTTTGCGGAGGGCTATCTGAGAATCCATGGCAAAAGCGGTCTTTCATTTATCAAAGGATACTATGAAGAGTTTAGCCAAACAATGACGGAGTGCGGCGTTGGGACAATCTCAGAAATCTATGATGGGGACCCCCCACATACCCCCAAGGGTGCAATCTCGCAAGCCTGGTCGGTAGCAGAAATCCTGAGGGTGTATCAGCTGATTCAAAAATATGAAAGTGAAAATGATTAGGGCACAGGCACAAGAAAAGAAACATGAAAATTATACTAATTCGTAATTCCTCATTCTTAATTCTTAATTGAATATGCGTGTTTTAATGTTCGGCTGGGAGTTTCCTCCCCATATCACAGGAGGGTTGGGAACCGCTTGTTTCGGGTTAACCAAAGGACTCGTAATATTGGGTACCGAGGTTATCTTTGTGGTGCCGAAAGCTTATGGAGATGAAACACATAAGGGCTTCAGGCTAATAAACGCCAGCGATGTTACCATGGACTTTATGGAGAGTGAACACCAGGAGTTCTGGAACAAGATCAAATACATGGAGATTGGATCAAACCTGATACCATACGTGGGAGAGGAGGAGTTTGAGGAGTTGATTGATATGGATGAACGTCATCAACTGGAGCAAAATAAATCGGTATTCTCAAGGCAATTTACTTTCTCGGGGAAATATGGCAAAAACCTGATGCAAGAGGTCTCCCGTTATGCATTAATTGCCTCTTCCATCGCAAGTCAGCACAGCTTTGATATTATTCATGCCCACGATTGGTTAACGTATCCTGCAGGAATTGCAGCAAAACACATCAGTGGCAAACCACTGGTAATCCACGTGCATGCTACGGAATTTGACAGATCAGGAGAGAATGTTAATCCCTCGGTTTATGAGATTGAGAAAAAGGGGATGGAGGAGGCCGACCGGATTATTACAGTTAGCAATCTGACACGGCAGATCGTCATTGAAAAATATGGGATTGATCCCGCCAAAGTCTTTACTGTCCACAATGCAGTGGAACCCTCTGATCGCCCCGAATTAACGGGCGTTCAAAGACATGTAAAAGAGAAAGTTGTCACCTTCCTTGGACGGGTTACCTATCAGAAAGGCCCTGATTATTTTGTAGAAGCAGCTCATAAAGTACTGAAAAGAGACAAGAACGTACGATTTGTCATGGCTGGATCAGGAGACCTGTTAAATCGCATGGTTCGCCGGATAGCGAAATTAAAAATGGGAACACGGTTTCACTTCACAGGATTCCTGGCAGGATCTGAAGTGGAAACGATGTTTGCCATGAGCGATGTGTATGTGATGCCTTCTGTTTCTGAACCTTTTGGAATCTCACCTCTGGAAGCTATGCGCTCCAATGTTCCTGTGGTAATCTCGAAGCAATCAGGTGTTTCCGAAGTGTTGCAGCACGCAATCAAAGTCGATTTCTGGGATATTGATGCCATGGCGGATGCCATTTATGGGATCCTGCATTACCAGGGATTACAGAAAATGTTCGCCAGGTACGGAAAAGAGGAGGTTGATAACCTGAAATGGGAAAATGCGGCATTCAACATTGTTGAAGTATATAAAACAGTATTATGAAATTCATCAATCTTTGTTTTCAGGTTCATCAGCCTTAT
>CAYUZX010000092.1:0-7606 GCA_964449285.1 uncultured Prolixibacteraceae bacterium | reverse complement strand
AATCCCTGTCTCTCCGCAAAATGGAAATGCCGCAGTGAAGCGGAGAAAAAATGCAGGCACCGAGTGCCCGGCATTTCCATTTTTGACGACTCCCCCTCCGGGATCACGACCAAAGGGAGTAATCCCTGGTTTTTATGTCACACTGGGTTCTATATACACTATTGTAATGATTCTACCCTACTCGACCAATAGCTAAACATAAATGCAGCCAGTACTGATCGTGCCGTTCCTAAAAAATATTATTTTAATGCTATCGCCTGAAATAGACAAGCCGACGGTGTTGACAACCCTAAGTCGATCGCAATAGACTAGTTTGGATGTCCTAAAATCAGTTATATGAGGTGGTCAGATTATATCGGCGTGAAGTGGTCTAGTTTGTCGGCATATTCAGTTTGCTACACTACCTCCCCATTCGCTATCAATTTGCTTTGGAGGTAGCGACCAAGAGGTAAAATCCAATAGGTAGCAGATCTCGGTAAAGAAAAAAGTAAATTTGTATATGATAATAACATTTAAGACAACAACACTCTCTAGATTTGCCAAACTCCTGCGAACTGTATCTCAAATCTTTTACATCATCTCACTAGTCTTACTATTTATCTCTTTCTTTTTATTTGCCTGGATGTGGGTTTATGCATTTATGCATGATTATGTCCCAGAAACTCCTTGGGGAATAAAAATAGGAAATCACGGTCCATGGAGGCACAGTTACAATCTTCGGAATGCTTTCTGGTATATATTTGTTATGCAATTTCTCTCAATATGTTTAACAATTGTTTCTTTTATTATCAAACCAAATCGAAAAGCTGTGATCCTATTTGGAATAGCTCTTGTTGTCTTTTTTATGTTCTTTTACACACACTACTGGCTGGTGGACTGACATATTTTAAGAATATTTATCAACGAAATTATAAACTGAGAAGCAATTGAACATTTTAACCTGGGGCGATCTGCATGGTCAGGATATCTGGAAAAAGGCCGATGTCGATCGCTATGACAAGATTATCTTCCTTGGAGATTATGTGGACTCGTTCTTCCTGGATGATCAGACGATAATCCGAACGTTTACGGAGGTTATTGACTTTAAAAAGCAGTATCCTGACAAGGTTGTGCTTCTGATCGGAAACCACGAGATCAGTTATCTTATGCCACAATACTGTGCCACTGGTTACAGGGCATCGATTGCTCAGGAGATCCTGACCTTGTTCTGGAAAAACTTTGACTATTTCAGGATTGCTTTCCAGTACCGGAAGTATTTATGGACACATGCCGGGATCCATAAGGGTTGGTATTACTATAAACTGAAGGAAAAGGTTGAAGAGACAGACAGGAATCTGGCGGATACCCTGGAACGATTATTCATCGAACGGTATCCTCCCCTTTTTGAGATCGGCTGGGCACGCGGCGGCGCACAATATGATGTAGGCGGACCCTTCTGGCTTGATGCTTCCCTGTTAATCAAGAAGCCGTTGGCAGGGTTGCATCAAATGGTTGGACATACGCATGTAAAGACCATTAAACACTATAAACCCTATCCGAAAGATCCTGAAACAACCGTAACCCTTTGTGATTGTGTCGAGCGGGGTGATGGAAGTTGTTATGAACTTTTCCTGGATGAAATTGAGGAGCAATGAGAAGACGAATCGGAGAGTTTATTATGTTTTTTCTGACCGGATTTTTTCTGGTCGCGGCTTTTAACTTTCAACGCCCTGATAAGTATGCCCCTAAATTGCTGGTTGATACGCACGCCTCTATTCCAGTATTTGCAACCGATACAACGCTCCTTTTCGACACAGTTCATCATCCTGTAGGAACCTTGTATCCCTCGGGCGGAGTTGTTTACCTGACAAGGCCCTTTATCATTGATTCCAACAGGATCCGGATCAGGATCTACGCCTGGATCTATTACAAACACATCTTTAACCTGGGAGACGAATGGCTTTTGGTTCAGGATGAGAACATACGTGTGAAAAATAATTGCCTGAAGATCGGTCGGATAGCAAAAAACACCCGGCTCCCTAGGATATGGTCTCCAAATGATTGGATATGGAACTTTGTTTCTTTCGATGGTTTCGTCGAGATACGACATCTTAGGTCTTATGTGGATGGAAGGTATCAGCCGTTCTTCAGTGAACGTTGGCCCTACCCAATCAAAACCGATCTTACTACGGATGGACATAAGTTTCCATCCAGAAGGAAGCTTCCCAAAATTCGATTTTTAGATTTTTTAACCCTCTTCCCATTCATTGGAATGGTGATCATTCTGTGGTTTTATTTCCGCAAAACCAACCGGTTACATTGCCGAGACAGATGGGTACTGTTGGTGATTGATATTGTGGGGTTTGCAGCCGGAGTAGGATTAGGATTAGGGATTGTAGTATAGAATTTACTCCACCACCGGATTATGCGTTGCATTCAGCGTCCACATCGGCCAGCCTGTTAGCGCCGGATTACCTGTATTGTAGGAAATCAGCTTTCCTTCCTTTGATCCTGCATAGATCCATCCTGCATGTATGACGGGTTGAAATGTTACCGGGACCTCCAGGTCGTATATTGTTTCAATGACACCTTTTCGGGGATCGACAACCAGCACTTTCCCCGAACGGGTGGATGCAATGATTTTTTGATTGACCGCTACCGGCATCGACACAAATTCCTCCTCCTCCATACCAGCTACCTTGGAAAGATCAATGATCCATTCAGAAGAAAACCGGCCCGGGTCGAAGCAGATCAACGATTTGCCGGAAACTGCATATAGCTTCCCCCGGAAGAACAGAGGCCGGCCACCACTATAATTCATCAGTTCGGAAGGAGTCAGCCTTGAGATGGAAACTCCCGACTGGTTTTTAATGGCAGGAAACGATCCGCTTGGAAGCAGGGAATTAGCGTGATAGGCTTCAATCTGCTCTTCTCCGGGCTTCTCCGCACTTTTTCGAGTCAGGTATACAATATCCCCTGAGATAGTAGGAGGGGAGGTGAAATCGCCATCTGTCAAGGTTCCTTGTAACACTCCCGATGTGTTGTTGAATTGGTGAAGATTACCTTTGGATGAGGTGATAAAAACCGACTGTCCGCTTGCCACCGGAGAACCAAGCGGCTCTGAATCTATCCAGTTTTGCCAGAGGATTGTCCCTGTTTTCAATTCGAAACAGATCACCGCGTAGGGTTTGGTCCCCTTCACCCTATTTCCTAATTCGGTGGGATATACGGCATAAACTTTTCCGTCGGCGATCGTTGGTGTTGAATTTATTTCAGGCCCCAACCACTTCGACCATGCCAGTTCGCCGGTTCTTGCATCAATCGCATAAAGGGTACAGGATTCTGTCGTGATAATCAGGAAATCCGCATCACATACCGATGCAGAAACTCCGTTATCTCCTAATTTCAACCCCCAATTAAATTGTCCAGTTCTGTTATTGAAGGAGTACACCTCTTTGCTGTAATATCCTCCTCCCTGTATCACGTCATCGTTGTTAAAAACAGCCGGAGTCGGAGTCTCGGTTTTTGAAGGGAAATTTACATGATATCCGTGTTCCGTTTGTATTACATTCGATGGATCAAATCCAATCTTTTTCACTTTGACTGGCATGAACTCGGTGATGAAACCATTCTTATCCCTCCGGGCCTTTATAAAGAAATCTTCAATCTGTGCTGTCCCCCTGTATGTTATGAATGCCTCATCTTCCAGAAGGTAGCCTTTTTTCTCGGGGTACCTGTACAGATAAATATCACGTTCATAGGTCAGATGAAGGGTGTAATCCTGGCCGTACGGAAGAAGAAAGTAAGCTTTCCCTTGATCATTTGTAGCTGTAGTGTATACCATGCTTTTTCCGACAACATCCAGATAAACCGCTTCGTCGGATAATGGTAATTGCTGGTAATCTTTCACGGTTACTTCCAGAAAAGCCCTCAAAGATGTAGCTCCTTTCCGTGGAATGAGATCCTGATGCACCGTATCATTTCTACTCCATTCGGTGATATCGGTTGGCTGATAAGCGATTTCGGCATTCAGCGTATATCCCGAAAAGCCTGGGATCCGTAAAGTCTTCACATTATCCGATTCGAGTATTCCCAAATGGTAATCTCCGTAAAGTAAAACCTGAAAACGCACCACCCCGGATGCATTGGTTGTCGATTTAAGGACTCTTCTGTACTTCGGACAAACCAACCGGACCGGACAATTTTTTATCGATACACCATTCACATCCCTGATCCTGATAGTCACCAGGCCTTCCAGTAAATTTCCTTTGAGGGAAAAGGTTCCGATTCCCTGATCAACCGTATCGTAGGGAATTTCAGCATGTTCCAGTGGTTCTTTGAGATGGATGGTTTTAACCAATGGAGTAGTAAGCTTCTCAGGGATTCTGATTTCTTTTAACACGCTTCCTTCGTGATCCGTGACCAGGTATTCATGCCCTGGAACCACTGGGATTACAATCTTCCCTGCTGCATCGGACATGACGGTCCGGAATGTATTTGTTGCCCGGTCGGTCAGTCGAATCACGGCGGATGGAAGGGGCTGGTTCGATTCGCTTTTCAGGCTGATATGGAGAATCCCGGCTTGATGATCAGGATCGATTTGAGCGACGACCGACCATGAGAGAAGAATTAAAATCCCGGAAATGATCATCCTTGCAGTTTTCATAGACTTCTGTTTGATTTCTAATAAACGGATATAGCTACTATGTATTGTATTGATATTCATTTTTTTATGACATAATTCCAGGAATTTGCCTGATCACCTCAATATGGTTTTTTCGTGATTCCGAGGATTCATTCTCTTCTCCGAATAACCCGGATAATACCGATTTTGAATTAAATAAATTTAACAAATACGCGGCTTGTTTACCGTTAATGATTTCGTTATCCTGTTTTCGAGAGATTGTAAAAATTGATGTGTCATTGGTGTAGTACTTCTTTGAGTCTGTCAGGAATAGCGAGTACGCGTTTACTGAAAGGAACAGTTTAGCTTTTAAATATGCGGTTGAAAGGTTCGATATATCATAAAAATAGATGTAACCTGAAGTACTTCCAACCACCAATAAATCTTTGATAAATGTAAACGTCCAAAGCTCGTGACGATCAATTTGAATGGCTTTGATGAAGTGTAAATCCGGCATCTTCCAGATCTTAACATAGCCGTCGTAGCTACAGGTGAATAAAATATCGGGTTTTGCGGGATGAACCTTGATGCAGGTGATATCATCCTGATGAATCCTGTAATATGAGAAGAACCGGTCGGTGAAAAGATTATACAAATAAACAGAACCTACGGTATCGGATGCGATGATCAGGTTAAAAGCGGGAATCAGACACATGGTTCTGAAATCCCCAGTAATGGAATTTTCCTTTAACAACCTTCCCGAATGAAGGTGAAAAACATTGAGGTATCCACTATTAGAGATTATGTACATCCGATCGCCAATTGGAATACAAATACCGCTCCTGGTACCGCTTTTATGAAAACCGGTAGCTGCGAAAACCTGGAGCATTTTCCCATCCATGAAAGACCATTTCCGCACAATATTTGTCTGGATCAGCGGATCTTTCTCTACATCATAGCTGAAGGAATACAGGTGGCAGCCATCCGGGGATGGGATGACAAACGGACTCCGGCCCATATATCGGTGTGTCAGCATGAGTCGTTCCGTAAGGGTGTGGAAGTTGACTACCCTCACCGTCCCGTCCCAACTGGAAGTGATGATTTCGTTTTGATATCTGACGATATGTCTCACTGTTGTTTCATGGTGGTCATACCATCTCAACGCTCCTGTTGTCAGGTTGATCAGGTGAACCCGCCGGGTAGAAATATTAGAAATTAGGAGGGTGTGTTCGTTTTCGTCATACCAAAGGCTTCTTGTACCCAACAGGGGAATGTTGTTTTTGATTTGAACCTGATAATCTTCCATCAGGGACAAGAGAAAATCATTCTGATAGGAAACCAGGGCACGATTTTGATCAGGTGAAGGAACAGGCAACATGATATCTGTTTTTAATAGGTTAAAGCGTTGATGCTATGAGGGTCTTCTCCTGCATTATATTGTTAATTTTGGTTAAAATATCTGCAATTCTCTGATCCAGGAACTGAATCCGCATCTTCAGATACTCTTCATGAAACTTCGACAGTTCCTCATCGGAAACATGTTTACTTTTGAATGCAGTATGGTTGTGCTCCTTTAATCCCAATAATTTATTTCCGATGTTTATCTTCAGTTTTTGGATGGTCTCTTCATTCAATTTTATCAATAGTTTATCTCGTTCAATAGCTGTGTAATCAATAAACGTCACCGGCAGATCATGAATTTTACGGATGTTGAATACTTGAATGTATAAATTAATTAGTCGATGATATTGAATCAGTTGATCACTGAAATCAAAATTCATTTCATTGTAAATGGAGTTTGAATCCATAAAGAACTTTTTTAAATCGACGGGTTGTGCAGCCTCGTCAGAAAGCGTAAATAGTTCCCGGCAGTTTTTCGAAATTGCCCGGAACAAATGCTTGATAGTTACTTTTAACCCGGAGGGGTTCTCCAGGTCATCCTGTTCATCGTCCCATGCGGAATAGTTCACCTGCAGTCTCCCGGAATCTTTTTTAATCTCTTTTTCGATCAAAAAAGCGAAATATTTCTTTTCGAGTTCCTCTTCTGTCGTGATTGTTGGGTCGTTGGCATAGAAGAGTTTGGTTCCAAGCTGAAAGAGCAGATTTTCCCTGGCGGATAGTTTTGAAATATATGGATTGTAACGGTCCTGATACAATTCATTGACATGTTCAATCACCCTCAGTTCGGCAACCGCCTGTTGCATATGGATACTGATCTCAAAGTAGCAGCGGTAAAACCGTTTTCTTCTTTCTGTCAGGTTTTGAAACCTTTTGATATTAATGGACTCCAACGAAGAGACCGGAAGTTTATAGAGTTTTGAGGAGAGAAGAAAAAGCACTAAGGAATCAAAGTAAACATTTTTTAGGTGTGGAGAGATATCCTGAAGTTGCTGCCAGATCTGTTTGAGTCCAGCTGAATATTCATCCAGGTGATCGATGAAATGGAGGCTCAACTCCAGCGGATTCTCTTTTGCAGGATCGATTCGCAGGGTTCCTTGTTCCAACATATTCCTCGCGCTGATTCCGAATGTCAGAAAGAGATGGCCTTCAAAGGCATTTTTCAGCAGGAGGACTACCGTTTGCAATTCTGAACAATCGTATTGGATCGCCATTTCCAGCAGCTCTTCGGCATGATACACCTCTTTCTCTTCAATTTCGGCGGCAGCTTTCAACTCCGCAACATCCAGGAATACCGGATAATAGGTAATCTCTTGCGGGTGATTGACTTCAGGATGACCTGATAGGTTGTTTGGATCCATGGTTTCGGGTTTTGACAAGAGGATTGCCAAATCCGTACCGGAATTACCTAAAATCTCAGCAAATCATTATTAATTAATAACATACGACCTGATGTCTATTGAGATGGAAGGGTTGACTTTTACTATCAGGTAGGGAAATCGGGTGGAGTTAGTGAAAGAAGTGTTAAGTCAACGGGTAGGTCAATGGGAGGGATCAATGTCAGGGATTGATTGTTGATCGATCAGGATAAAAAGTCCGGAGCCG
>CAYUZX010000091.1:0-8076 GCA_964449285.1 uncultured Prolixibacteraceae bacterium | reverse complement strand
AGCATCGACGATCTTCCGGGCGATGTTTTCATCGTTCAGGAAATGCTGGCCGAGGGATTTTTTGGGGCGGAGGGTCATAATATGTTAAAGTATCAAGAAACAAATTCCAACTAACAATTAATAATCAATCCATCAATATTCAAACTCACAAACATTTAAAAAAGAAGCTTTGTTCTTTAGAGTTTTGATCATTGGAATTTTGTAGTTGGAATTTATTTGTTATTTGATGCTTGATTATTGGTCAGTTGAATTCAATTCTCCTTCTCCACCTTATCGCCCCGAAGTATCCTGTACCTTTTCCTCGCATCAATCAAATAGATACTCGACGGGTATCGCTCCAGCAGCCGGGCGTAGAGTCCCATTGCGGCAGTGGTGTCATTCATCTCTTTTTCCCGTAAGCCAGCCTGAAGAAAGAGTGCGCGATCGGCCGTTACGTCATCCGGATAATCGGTGGTGACCTTATGAAGCAGGCTGTCGGCGATAGTATATTCACCAAGTTTCATGTAGATGCCGGCCTTTTTCAGGAGCACATCATCAAGCAAGGGGTGGTATCCGAAGAGGAGCGGAATGGAGTCGAGCAGTTGAAGGGCTCTCCGGTCCTGATTTTTATATGAGAGCAGATCGGCCCGGGCATACATAAAGAGGCCGATGGTGGTGGAGTCGGGGTCGTAATTCTCTGCGATCAGGATCGAGAGCGCCAGGGCATCGTTGGCGATCAGCTTGTCGGTGGCCGCTTTCAAAATATCGGCCTGAGCTTTGGCCCATCCGAACTCTCCGATGTAGAACGAAAGCTTTGTGTTTTTGAACTTGGCTGTCTGCCCCAGCACATCATATTTAAAATCCTGGTAAACCTGCTGATAGAGGAGTGTCGCCTCCCAAACATCCCCGAAAAGAAGAAGTATATCGCCCAACTCCAGTTTACAGAAGGCTTTCTCTTTCGGGCCGATATCTTTCATGTCGATTGCCCGGTACAGAATTTCCTGGGCCTCTTCGGGCCTGGCCATGTAAAAGGCTTCCAGGTGAGCGAGATTCTGCATCAGGGTTACCGACGTGTGGTTCTCTCCTACCCACGCCAAAACCTGTAAAAACGCTTTCTCCAATTCGCCCAACTCTTTCGCCGAAGGTATTCCCCGCGAAGTAACCTGAAGAAATTTCGTATTTACCCACTCCACCCGGCTGATGTCGTAGTAGGGATAGGCTTCCCCTTTCCCGGTAAGGTAAGCGTAGGCATCGAGGGCAATCGGGTACTGATCGTTGGCTACTGCCAACTGGGCCAGCTGCAAGATGCGGCCTCCCTGCTCCTGCCGACGGCGGTCCAGGGCTTTCGACTGGATCAGGGCCAATTCAAAATCTTTCTGCTGAATGGCGTACCACCATAGCAGGTCGGCATAAGCCGGATGATCAGGATTTCGCTGAACACGCGTTAGCAAGGCCAACCTGAACTGCTCATTTTTGGCGTTTTCCGGATCATCAATCAGGATATTCTGCAGCCTGTCCTGAACTGTATTCAAGTATGATTCATTCACCTCCAGCAAATTGAGATACTCCTCAAACATGCCGGCGAAATTTCCCGTCCGTTGATAGACATTTGCCAGCTCGAAACTGAATGGATAAGCCCCTTTCAGTAGTTCCCTCCCTTTCAGGTAGACCTCGATAGCGTATGCGGTCTCTCCTTTAAGGATGAACGCATTGGCCAGGTCAAACACCTGCTGTTGATCGGGACCCAGCTCTTTCATAGCATCTTCATAGAGTTTCCGGGCTTTTTCTCCTTCCCCTTCGCGGTAATAAAGATACCCCAGGTCAACCAGGTATTTTGTACTTCTGGGATCACTTTTTCGCTGTCCTTTGATCAGCTTTTCGGCCCTCTTGTAATCCTTCAACTCAACCAGGCATTGCAGGTAATACATGTAGTAAAATGAGGATGGCTGCTCTTGGTAGAGCTTCTCGAACAGCCCAACTGCCTTCTCATAATCCCTTGCCTGGAAAAACTGTATGGCCAGTTGCGGTTCACTCACGGGAGGCTGGGCCTGTTGCTGGAATGGCAGAGGTTTCGGGGCGGTGCTGGGTTCGGTTTGAGCGTAAGACGTGAGACGTGAGACGTGAGACGTGAGAAGAATGATCAGGATAAAAAATACGTATTTCATAGTAATTCAGTCACCCTTGTTCAGCAGGTTTATGGCGAGCCAGGCCATGAGGCCGGATCCGGTTTCCAACGCTGCCTCATCCACGTCAAAGGTAGGCGAATGCAGGAATGAAGTGATCCCCCTGCTTTCGTTTCTCACTCCGAGCCTGTAGAGGCAGGATGGGACACGCTGGGCGTAGTAGGCAAAATCTTCGGCCGTCATCCGGGGCTCCAGTGTAACAACGTGATCCGAGCCCAAAAAGTCTGTGGCAAGGGCCTGTAATCTTCCGGTCAGCTCTTCATCGTTATGAAGGTAAGGGTATCCGTGAGCAATCTTCACTTCGCAGCTTCCTCCCATGCCCGATGCAATCGAAGTTGCCATTTTCTCTATCCGCTGATGCATCTCTTTCCGCCAGTCTTCATCGTATGTCCTTACTGTTCCGTCTATCTTAACCACGTTGGGAATGACATTGGTACGGCCTTCGCCGATGATGCGGCCGAAAGAGAGCACTGTTGGGGTCAATGGATCGGCATGCCTGCTTACGATCTGCTGGAGGGCGACAAGGATGTGGGCAGCGATCAATACCGGATCAACGACCATGTTGGGGGCAGCCGCATGACCCCCGGTTCCCTTTACGGTCAGGTAGATCTCATCCGTTGAAGCCATAGCGGGTCCGGGACTGAATCCCACTTTGCCGGCATCAAGGATGGGAAGGACATGCTGTCCGAGTACCACCCACACATCGGGATTCTCCAGCACACCTGCCTTGATCATCCCGATCGCGCCGCCGGGATAGGTCTCTTCTGACGGCTGAAATATCAGTTTCACCGTTCCGGTCAGGAGATCCTTCGCTTCGCTCAGGATGACGGCGGCGCCCAATAGACAAGCCATATGGACATCGTGGCCGCAGGCATGCATTTTGCCTTTCTCCGTGGAGACATAAGGGACCTCATTCAGTTCCGTCACTGGTAAGGCATCCATATCAGCCCGCAATGCCACGCAACGGCTTCCGGGGTCAGAACCCTGAATTAATGCTACCACACCATGACCTGCAACTCCCTTCTGGTAAGGGATCCCATAGTTATCCAGCGTTTGGCAGATAAACTCTGCCGTTTTCTCCTCCTCCTTCGAAAGTTCCGGATGCTGGTGGAGGTGATGGCGAAGTTCGCAGATCTCCGGGAAATAGCGGGAGGCGAGGTCTGTGATTTGAGTTTTCAGATCAGGCATGATTCAGGGATTAGTGATTAGGGATTAGCGATTAGGGATTTTTGATTTTCGAATTTCTAATTTCCAATTTCCAATTTCCTTTTTCAAAGATACGAATTCGGGAAATAACCGAAAATAAATTATGTAATTTTCAAGTAAAACTTGAAATATGTATAAATTCAGTGTATCTTTAACCCATGCTTATTACACGGACCATACAGAAAGAACTTGTTGACCTGATGCTTCATTACCCTGTTGTTACGATCACAGGTCCGAGGCAATCAGGTAAAACAACCCTGGCCAGGATGACCTATCCGGATTATCATTACTGCAACCTGGAAAATCCTGAGATCAGAAATCTGGCAATGGAAGATCCAAATGCTTTTTTCAGGCAGTTCAGAACACCGTTGATCATTGATGAAATACAACGTGTGCCTGCCCTGCTTTCTTTCATTCAGGGGCTTGTTGATGAACGGCATGACCATGGGCTTTACTTGTTAACAGGGAGTCAGCAATTCTCTATGAATGAGGCAATAACACAATCATTGGCAGGCAGAACGGCGCTGTTGACCCTTCTTCCTCTGTCCATGGTGGAATTATCTGATGCCGGTTTTGTCATTGACCGTGACCAGATCATTCACACCGGATTTCTTCCGGGCATTTATGACAAGGGGTTGGATCCTTTCAAAGCGAACAGAAACTATTTTCAAACCTATGTTGAAAGGGATCTGAAGCAATTATCGCACATACGCAATCTTACGAATTTTGAACGATTTATGCGTGTCCTTGCCGGGCGCATTGGCCAGATACTCAATCTGAGCTCTATTTCAAATGATCTTGGCGTTTCATCGACGACCCTTTCGGAATGGGTTTCTCTTCTTGAAGCTTCGTTTATCGTTTTCAGGATCTACCCCTATTATGAAAATTTCGGTAAACGGCAGATTAAATCTCCCAAGCTCTATTTTTCAGATACTGGATTGGTTTCCTATTTACTTGGGATTGAAACCCCTGAACAGGTGTCGAGGGATCCGCTGATCGGGAACCTGTTTGAAAACCTGGTCGTCGTGGAAGCGTTGAAAACAAGGCTGAACAGAGGGATGGATCCAGCTATTTATTTTTTCAGGGATAATAATGGGAATGAAGTGGATATCATCTACAAAAAACACCAGGATCTTATTCCAATCGAGATCAAATCGGCCATGACATACCAACGTAAGCTGGCAAAGGGAATTGAATTTTTTCAGCGCATCACAAAAAAGGCGTCTAACGGGTATTTAATCTATGCCGGAGAGATGCATGTTTCTAACTCAACCGTTGAGTTTATTAACTTCAAGGATACCTGGAAGATTTTTACATAGCATTCGTAAACAGGCGATATTCCTGCAAAGCGTACCCGTGCAAAATGAAAATATCCAGGGAATTTTACTGACTAACCGTGTAAATTGCCATGGCCTGTTGCAAATTTCACGGTTCTATAGTCGCTTTTTCACCGTCTCCCAGGAGGGAGTGATGAGGAAACTTTCATCCATATAGGAAACCATCTTTTCGAATTTCTTCAAGGGAATGGAAAACGTCAACGTGTTCTGGGACACACAGGGTCGGGCCGACACGTCAAACATCCCGATTACCGCTTTGGGATCCTCTTTTTCGTTTTCAAAGTAAGGATGATACACGATGGAGGAGCATCCGGAACCAAAAGGAGAGATGACCCCCAGCCCATCGGTCCGGTCAAAGTTTGCCAGCGTGAACAACCCGGAGAGCACATCCGGGGTCGCGAAAAAGATCGCTGCAATGGCCTCGTCGCTCAGTACCACCTGGTCGATCCGTTTAAATACGATATATTTCCCTTCGGCCGGGATGCAACTCATCCCTGCCATGAGATCCTTCACCATCTCAGGGGTGCGGATGTAACGCTCGCCTTCCATTTCGCCCGGGATGCCATGCGAGAGGAAGTACTCGAAGTTGGGCCGCATCCCTTTTTCATAGCCAAAATAGCGCCTGGCCCCGCCACAGCCGAGCGATTTGGCGTTCCATGCCCTGGGCTTGCCTTGTCGCACCAGGTTCAGCTCACAGATAATGCAGCTCCAGTCTTTTGCCAATCCGGCCCTGGGAATGGTTCCGGGATCTTCCGTGTAATAAAATACGATAGGTAACTCGGCATTTCCGAAGTAGGTTTTCCATTTCTTCAGGAAAAGATCGCGGAGGTCAGGGTTCATGGTTTCAGGGTTTTGTTATCAGCAGATTGAATTGTACCAGTGAGGAATAAAGGTTGTCAGAAACCTTCATACTTATTGCGGATTAATAGGAAGCGATGGCCGGCATCTTTCCGTCGTAGGATTTGTCTTTCAGCAGTTTCAGCATGAAGTCGGCCACATCGGCACGAGGCACCGACCTTGTTCCCGGCCGCCTCTCTGTAACCTGGTATTTCCACGACTTAGGCGACTGCGTGAGTCTCGGCGGCCGGATGATGATCCACTCCAAACCACTCTCCCTGATAATCTTCATCTGCCTCTTCTTATCTTTGTAAACATTGTTCAGAAACAGCGGAACAATGACCTTCCCAAACATCGGATGGGTGTCGTTGCCAAGGATCCCAGCCGACGACATGACGATAAGCCGCTTCACTCCAGTCTCCTTCATCGCTTTGATGATGTTGGCTGTACCATCTGAGAGAGTCCGCAACGGCTTGTTCCCATCCTGTCCAAGGGTAACGATTACAGCATCGGTGCCTTCCACGGCCTGTTTCACCTTATCGAATTCAAGGATATCTCCCTGTATGATCCTGATCTTCGGATGCTGGATTGTCACATTGTGAGCTTTCCGGGCGAATGCATTTACCTCATATCCTTTGTCGAGAGCCTGGTAAACCGTCACAATCCCCGTTCTTCCACTGGCTCCGAAAACAGCTATTTTCATTCACTTTTTTTGCGAAGGTACGAATTTCATTTTTTCATACTTTTATCAAAAATTTTTCCTTGTCTTTCTCAGATCTTTTCCGCAAGAAATCCATTGACCAGATCCTGGTGGATGTGAAGGTTCATGAAGCATCGGGGAGTTCATTGAAGCGGAATCTCCGGATGGTCGACCTCACAGCGCTAGGTATCGCTGCTGTAGTGGGAGCCGGGATTTTCAGTACGATCGGAACCGCCGCTTCACACGGCGGGCCAGCTGTCTCGCTCTTATTTCTCTTCACCGCTGTTGCCTGTGCCTTTTCGGCGATGTGCTACGCCCGTTTTGCTTCGGTGATACCCATCAGCGGAAGCGCTTACACTTACGCCTATGCGAGTTTCGGGGAGCTTGTAGCATGGATTATCGGTTGGGATCTGATCATGGAATATGCGATTGGAAATATCGCTGTAGCGATCTCATGGTCCGATTATTTCTCGGGGCTGATGAGTGGCATCGGTGTACATCTCCCTGAATATATGATCGTTGACTACCTGAGTGCCGCCCGTGGATACCAGGCAGCTCTGACAGAACTGGCCAGCGGTATCTCCATTGATCAGCTAAGTTTCTCCATGAGGGAGGCTTACCTGGCGTGGACCAGCGCTCCGATGCTGGGGAGCGTTCGCCTGATTGCCGACATCCCGGCTTTCTCTATCGTAGTGATCATCTGTACCCTTGTCTACATCGGCATCTATGAAACGAAAGTAGCCAGTAACACGATGGTTCTTCTGAAAATTGGTATCCTGCTGATGATCATCTCCGTTGGTTCCTTTTATATAAATACCGAGAACTGGAGTCCCTTTGCCCCAAACGGCATCACCGGCGTACTGAAAGGGGTTAGTGGTGTCTTTTTCGCCTACATTGGTTTTGATGCTATCTCCACCACAGCCGAGGAGTGCCGGAATCCGCGACGGGACCTCCCCAGGGCAATCATCGCGGCCCTAATCGTTACCACCATCCTCTATGTAGCGATCAGCCTGGTGCTTACCGGCATGGTAAACTACAGCGAACTGGCGGTTGGCGACCCGCTCGCCTTTGCATTTAACCAGCTCCACCTGACCAAACTTTCCGGTATCATTGCCATCAGCGCAGTAATTGCGATGGCGGGCGTACTGCTTGTCTTCCAGGTTGGCCAGCCCCGGATCTGGATGAGTATGAGTCGCGACGGCCTTCTCCCAAAACGATTTGGAAAAATTCACAAACGATTCCGCACCCCTGCCTTTGCTACGATCGTGGCAGGTATTTTTGTTGCCATCCCGGCTCTCTTTATGAACCTCACCGAAGTGACCGACCTTTGCAGTATCGGCACCCTGTTCGCCTTTGTCCTCGTTTCAGGTGGCGTACTGATCCTCGACGAACGTGGGAAAGGACGCATCGCACCTCCGGATAAGAAAGAGTTCCACATTCCCTTTCTGAATAGCCGCTATTTTTTGCCAGTAATCTGGGTGGGGATATTTGTGCTGATCTACTTTTCAGTGGACCGTGAGCAGTGGGCAGTGGGCAGTGGGCAACTGCATATCAGAGATCTCTTATCACATCTCGTGAATCTTGGATCGCAGATCTCGCAGCATGACATACCCATCCTGATCTTCGCTGTTATCGCCATCCTGATCACGGTGTTCAGTATATGGAAAAAATGGTCACTGATTCCGGTTCTGGGGTTACTGACCAACCTTTACCTGATGGCGCAGCTCGGAACCACCAACTGGCTGCGATTTGCCGGCTGGCTGGTGATCGGTTTGGCGATTTATTTTACCTTTGGCGTAAGACACAGTAAGCTACGAAGGAGGTGAGACGTGGG
>CAYUZX010000090.1:0-8705 GCA_964449285.1 uncultured Prolixibacteraceae bacterium | reverse complement strand
TCATCCCTTCATCACCATTTTTCAATTCCTTGTACCTTTGTAACGAAATTTCAATCTCCATGAGCAAATCCCAAAAAATTCGTAAACGGATTCTCAAAATTCTTTTATACCTGATCATCGGTTTCTTTGGCTCAACCATTTTCTTTGTCCTGTTGTACAAATTCGTTCCTCCACCCATCACACCTCTGATGGTGGTCAGGCTGCTGGAGGAGCCGGTGAAAGGGCAAACACAAAGACTTTACAAGGATTGGGTACCTCTATCAGAGATCTCTCTAAACCTTCAGACAGCGGTTGTAGCCTCAGAAGACAACCGTTTCCTGGATCATTTCGGATTTGACATGAATGCTATACAAGATGCACAGGAATACAACGAAAAACAAAAGGGGAAACGGCTTCATGGAGCCAGCACGATCTCCCAGCAAACCGCAAAAAATGTATTCCTCTGGCCTCAACGATCCTGGGTAAGGAAAGGGCTTGAAGTCTATTTCACCTTCCTCATTGAACTAACCTGGAGCAAGCGCCGGATTATGGAGGTTTACCTCAACGTGATTGAGATGGGAAAAGGGATCTACGGCGCCGAGGCCGCAGCCCAATCTTACTATCACAAACCGGCTTCCAAACTTTCCCGGGGAGAAGCCGCAATGATTGCTGCCATCCTGCCTGATCCGCGCAGGAGAAGTCCCTTAAACCCCTCGGCCTACCTGCTCGAACGACAGCAATGGATCCTCTGGAATATGAACAACATCGGGAAGATCGAGTACTGAAATAACCCTTTTCATATATCGGAGATGGCGAAATTCTTTGTATTTTTGCCCCCTTAAGTTTTACGCTAAACCCTTACGATTATGGCAAAAGATATGAAAGAGAAAAAATACGCGTACTTTTTTGGTGGCAAGAAAGCCGATGGCACTGCGAAAATGAAGAACCTGCTTGGCGGAAAAGGCGCTAATCTGGCTGAAATGGTAAATATTGGACTGCCGGTACCTGCCGGGTTTACCATCACAACAGAAGTTTGTACCTACTTCAACGACAACGGAAAGAAATATCCTCCCGAGCTTAAGAAACAGGTAGCTTTATCCCTGAAAAAGATGGAAGCCGAGATGGGAGCCATCTTTGGCGATAAAAAGAATCCGTTGCTGGTATCCGTCCGCTCAGGCGCCCGGGCTTCGATGCCGGGGATGATGGAGACAGTACTGAATGTTGGGTTGAATGATGCAACCCGTGATGGTTTGATCAAAAAGACAGGCAATCCACGGTTTGTTTACGATTCGCAACGCCGGTTGATCCAGATGTATTCCGACGTGGTAATGGAAAAGGCTGCCGGCATCGAACCGAAAGAGGGCAAAGGTGTGCGTGTCCAGCTCGAACGCGAATTGCACAAAATGAAGGAGAGCAAAGGGTACCTCACCGATACACAACTTACGGCAGATGACCTGAAGAAGCTGATTGATATTTATAAGAAGAAGGTGCAGGATGTTCTCGGAAAACCTTTCCCTGAAGATCCGATGGAGCAGCTCTGGGGAGCCATTGGCGCTGTGTTCCAAAGCTGGAACGGGAAACGCGCTATCTCTTACCGTCGGTTCGAGGGGATTCCCCACGAATGGGGAACGGCTGTCAACGTGCAATCAATGGTCTTTGGAAACATGGGCGAGAGTTCTGCAACAGGGGTTGCCTTTACACGAAATCCGGCCACAGGAGAGAACTACTTTTATGGAGAGTGGCTGGCTAACGCACAGGGTGAAGATGTCGTAGCCGGTATCCGCACCCCAAATCCGATCAATGAGGTGGGCAAGAACGAACATACCATTCACCTTGAGTCGCTCGAAACAGCGATGCCCAAAGTTTACAAAGCCCTGAACAAGATTCAGCTGAACCTGGAGAAGCACTATAAGAACATGCTCGATATCGAGTTCACCATCCAGGAGGGGACGCTATACATGTTACAGTGCCGGGTTGGAAAACGCAATGGTCCTGCTGCCGTGAAGATGGCCCTCGATATGTACAACGAGAAACTAATCTCCAAAGAGGATGCTGTCATCCGGGTCGAACCCAGCCAGCTCGATGAGTTACTGCATCCGATCCTGGACCCTGCTATAGAAGCTGTAACCAAGCCTGTTGCCAAAGGCCTTCCTGCTGGTCCCGGCGGAGCTACTGGGAAGATTGTCTTTACTTCGGAAGCCGCTGTTGAGTGGGCTAAAAAAGGAATTCTGGTCATCCTCGTCAGGGAAGAGACCAACCCCGAAGATATCGAAGGGATGCGCGCTGCCATTGCTATTCTCACCGCACGGGGCGGGATGACAAGCCATGCCGCACTTGTAGCCCGTGGATGGGGGAAATGCTGCATCGTTGGAGCCGGCGGACTCAAAATTGAAGCGGCTAAAAAGACACTTACCATCGGTGATAAGATTCTTAAGGAGGGTGATTTCATCTCTCTCAACGGATCAAAAGGGTATATTTATGACTATGATATGCCGATGATCAAAGCGGCCGAAGAAAATTCCGATTTCCAGGCATTCATGAAGATCTGCGATGCTGTTCGTACCATGAAGGTCCGTACCAATGCCGATACACCTGAAGACGCTACTAAAGCAAGAGCATTTGGAGCAGAAGGGATCGGCCTCTTCCGAACAGAGCATATGTTCTATGGAAAAAATGCTGAGAAGCCCCTCTTCCTCCTACGGAAGATGATCGCATCAAAAACTGAAGCGGAACGCCGCAAAGCGTTGAATGAGCTCTATCCCTATGTTAAAGCCGATATGAAAGGTACGATGGAAGCCATGGATGGGTATCCTGTAACCATCCGTACGCTTGATCCGCCGCTGCATGAGTTTATTCCGCACAGCTCGGCTGGCAGAAAACAACTGGCAGAAAGTCTCGGCATTTCGAGCACCGAATTTGACCGCCGTGCCGAAGCGCTTCATGAAACCAACCCGATGATGGGACATCGTGGAGTACGCCTGGGGATTACCTACCCGGAGATCAGTGAGATGCAGGTAAGAGCTATCTTCGAAGCGACTGCAGAGCTGCTGAGAGAGAAGAAAAAACCTTTCCCCGAGATCATGATCCCGGTTACCTGCTCTGCGAATGAGCTGAAGGATCAATTTGCTCTGATCGACAGAATTTACAAGGAAGTTTGTACTAAGATGAAGATCAAGGAGATTCCCCATTTGGTTGGAACCATGATCGAGATCCCCCGGGCTTGTCTCACGGCCGATCAGATTGCCAAAACAGCACAATTCTTCTCATTCGGCACCAACGACCTCACCCAGATGAGCTTTGGCTTCTCACGGGATGACATCGGTGGCTTCCTCCCCGACTACCTGGAGAAAAAGATTCTCCCGGTTGACCCGTTCCAGGTAATCGATTTCGAAGGAGTAGGTGAGCTGATTAAGATCGCCGTTGAGAAAGGTCGCAAAACCCGTAAAGACCTGAAGATCGGAATCTGCGGAGAACATGGTGGAGAACCAGCATCAGTTGAGTTCTGCTACCAGCAGGGTTTCAACTATGTAAGCTGTTCCCCATTCCGCGTACCGATTGCCCGCCTGGCAGCTGCGCAGGCTGTGGTGAGGGCAAAAGCGGCAAAGAAGCCGACCAAAAAATAACAACACTATGTCCAAAAAAATCCTGATCATCGGCGGAGGTATCGGAGGCCTTTCGGCGGGCTGTTATGCCCAGATGAATGGATACACATCGGAGATCTTCGAGATGAATACCATCGCTGGAGGTCTTTGTACAGGATGGAAACGGAAAGGTTATACATTTGATGGATGCCTCCACTGGCTTGTTGGTAGCGATCCTTCTTCCAGCTACTACCCGCTCTGGGAAGAGATCGGTGCAGTGCAGGGGAAGAAGATGGTCACCTATGACTACTTTACAAAAGTCATAGATAAAGCCGGCAGAACCTTTACGGTCTTTACCGATCCCGCCCGCTTAAGAGAGGAGATGATGGCAATTGCTCCTGAAGACAAAAAGCAGATCAACCGCATTGTCCGGGATATCAAGGTCCTGATGAATAACGAAATGCCCCCTGAATTTACCCTGAAGGATATATTCCCAGCCATACGCAGCATCCTGATGATCTATAAATACAGACAACCTATCCGTGAACTCGCTGAAAAATTCACCAATCCTGTCCTTAAGAACTTCT
Organism: uncultured Prolixibacteraceae bacterium; assembly: GCA_964449285.1. Lineage (GTDB taxonomy): Bacteria > Bacteroidota > Bacteroidia > Bacteroidales > FEN-979 > QYOJ01. Next base: position 4,558 of record CAYUZX010000090.1, on the reverse strand, counting down.
TTATCAAAGGCCTCGATTGGGGAGAGATGTGTAGTGCATTCCTTCTCTGGACACTGGCCCTTATGGGGAATAAAAAGGCAGGCTACCCAATCGGCGGATCCCTTGAATTCATTGAATCCATCGTGCAGAGATATATTAAACTAGGCGGATCGATCCATTTTAAGTCAAAGGTTTCGGGGATCATCGTCGAGAATGACCAGGCTGTCGGTATCCGGTTGTCAGACGGAGCCGAACACAGGGGCGATATCGTCATCTCTGCCTCCGATGGCCATACCACGATCTTCAACTGGCTGAATGGAAAGTACACCAGTCCGGCTGTCGTTAAAGCCTACTCTGAGTATATTCTCTTTCCTCCCCTTGTCTATATCTCACTCGGGGTTGCAGCCGATTATTCAACTGAGCCTTTTAGCCTGAACCTGGAGATTAAAAAACCCTTCCACATCGGGAAAGAGGAGGTCACATCACTATACCTCCGCAATTATACGATGGACCCTACGCTGATGCCTCATGGGAAATCTATCTTTACCTTCATGCTCAATACGAATTTTGAGTACTGGCAGGAACTCAAGAATGACCAGGGAGCCTATGCTGCAGAGAAAAAGCGGATAGCGGATGCCGTCATCGAAAACATCAACGAATTCTATCCTGGTTTCAGGGAACAGATTGAGGTGATCGATGTAGCTACACCCAACACATTCGTCCGGTATACCGGAAACTGGTGTGGCTCCTATGAGGGATGGCTGATGGACCGTAAATCCCTCAGCCAACGAAACCTGATGACCCTTCCCGGATTAAGTAATTTTTACCAGGTGGGCCACTGGGCAGCTCCCGGAGGAGGCCTCCCCTCCGGTTTGATTACCGGAAGGATGGCCTTAAAAAAGATCTGCAAAAAGGATCGGAAGAAATTTCTCACAACCAAACCCTTAAGGATGAGGAATAAGGAATAAGGAATCCGGTATCAGGCATCTCACCACTTACGTCTTACGTCTTACGTCTTACGTCTTACCTCAATGCGGCGTCTGGTCTTTCTTGCAGCAGGGAGGCAGTTTTGCGTAAGCTTTCGGATCCGCAGATATCTCATCGGCATCATATCCAAGTTTTGAAATGGCGATCCGGATAGTATCCAGGTTCGTTTTTGCCGGATTAAACGTGACCTTCACCTTTTTGGTCTTTTCATCCAGGGTAGCACTTTTGACTCCTTTTTCAAATGCGAGGCCTTGCTCTATTCGGTCCTTGCACTGGCCGCAAACTGCCGATGTCTGGATCGTGATGGTATCGAGCTTCTTATTCTCCTGTCCCATTCCTTCCTGCAGTGAGACAAAAAACAGGATTAATCCTGTTAACACGATTTTCATAATTATTTTCATAGCATTTCCATGTTTAGTTCCCGTTATTTTATTTACTGCGTCCATCGCAATTATTCTGCATCTTGCATCCTGCATTTTTACATCATAGATCTCATATATCGTCATTCGTAATTACTTAAGGGTATACCTCACCCCTGCATAGATCATGATCCCTGTGACAGGTCCCCAGGCCATGGAGCCGTCAAAGTGTGTATGGTATGGGAGCCAGTATTCCACGATCGGGTCTAACTGGCGGAAATTTGTCAGGTTCTCCCCACCGAGATAGATTTCAAATCGCTTGAATTTTTTCGTCACCTGCGCGAGAAGGTTAAACCATGCCGGAGAGTATCCGGGTCGCCGCAGAGATAGAGGCATCTGCTGGGTATCGGGAAGCCGTGCCGGTCCATTGATCTGGCCTGTGAGATCGAACTTCCACTTTTCAAACTTCGTTGCATAGGAGAGACTGATCAATCCCTTGAAAGCATTCACCATTGCCTTCTGTTTCAGCTGCCCTCCTTCCGTTACCCGTACATCATTCATCCGGAACGCAAGCAATGCCGAAAGACGTTCCAGAGGCCTTACCGTTAGCTGTGCCTGTGCAGAGAAGGCAAACGACCTTCCATCGAGGTTGTAGAAGAAAACATCGGTTGGAATGCTGTCCACATCCACAATGACCTGATGCTGGAAGGTGGTATAGTACATGTCAAACGCAAAATCGGCTTTCCGTCCGAAAAGTTGAAATTCTGACGAAAAATTCAATCCGTAGTTCCATGCGGCTTCCTGCTTCAGATCTGGAGCAATGTGCAGCTTTCGCTGACTCATAAAAAGGTTGGTATTTTCAGCCAAAATGTTAGGTGTTCTGTATCCCTTTCCGATTGACCCCCTTAAAATCGTTTTTTTATTGATCTGCGCCCGAAGATGAAGCCGCGGAGTGACCAGCCATCCGTAAAGGTTGTTGTAATCGGCACGGATCCCTGCAATCATCACAAACTTCTCATGCAGATCGAGAGTATACTCGAAGAAACCACCTGCTACCTGCTCCGACCTGTTCTGGTTGTAATGGACCAGGGTATCGTCAACCAGCCTGAATAATGCTCCGTTACTGGTATCGGAGGTAACCTGGTACAAATAGGTCAGCTGGTTCTGAGCATAGGACTCCCTGTAATCATCGAGGGAATAGCTCAATCCGGTCGAGATGCGGTGCCGGTTATCCCTGAACAGGGTGGTGAGGATCAGGTTGGAATAGAGCATTTGCTCCCGCCCGTTATACCTGTTGATGCCATAAAATCCATCCTGGTCGTGGTGGATGCCTGAAACGATCAACCCGATGCTGGTGTTTCCCGAGGATCCGATAAAAAAGCCGTTTTTCCAGAATCCTTCGAGTCTGTTGGTTGTGATGTTTACGCCATATGCCTTGCTGCCGTTGGAAATTCCGGCAGTATCAAATTCAAAATGATCCCGGTCAAAAGCCATCTGGCCCCCATTTCTCTCTTCATACAGGTACTTTATTGCCAATCGTGAAATGTATTTTCCATTGTTAATATAGTCCCAGCGGTTCATCGCCATGAGGGTTGTCGAAAGCGGAGTATCCATAAATCCGTCGGCATTCCTGTCGAATTTATGCGAAAGATTGCTTCCGTGGATTAGTAGCATTGTACTCAATTTGTCGTTGATCTTGATAGCGCCGTTTCCATTTAGTTCAAAACGCAGGTTGCTGTTGCCATAAGCATTCAGATAAAGCTTCTCGCTGTTCTCCGGCTTCTTGTATTCGACATTGATCTGACCGGTGATGGACTCATATCCCTGAACCACCGAGGAAGAACCCTTTGCCACCTGGATCGACTCCATCCAGGGACCCGGAATATAACTAAGGCCATAGGAAGAGGCGAGTCCCCGGATGAGGGGGATGTTCTCGGTCATGACCTGGCTGTAAAGTCCGGAAAGCCCCAGGAGGCTGATCTGTTTCGCTCCCGTTATAGCATCGCTGTAGGAGACATCAACGGAGGCGTTGGTTTCAAAACTCTCTGCAAGATTGCAGCAGGCAGCCCGCTGCAACTCACCAGTTGTAATAACCTGTGTATATCTCGGGTTCAGTTTGGAAACAAAGGAATCATCACGTTTTCCCTGAATGACGACCTCTCCGAGCAATTGCTCGTTTGGATACATCTCCATGTCAAGGTTTTTTTTCGTTGACGTAATTAAAATAGTATCCCTGGCATATCCAAGAAGGCTAAAGATAAGACGCGGGGTGTTAATTCCACTTTTATCTATGGAAAAATTTCCGCTGGCATCCGTGACAGTTCCCTGTGTGGTTCTCTCCCAGTAAACGTTAACTCCCACTAACGGCTGTTTTTTCTTCTGTTCACTCTTCTCATAAACAAATCCACGGATAGGTTGAGCCGAAAGATGGGGGGCAAACCAATATCCAACGCTTAAAAAGGCGACTAAGGCAAATCGTATTATACTCATATTCACTCGATTAAATTGCAGAACTGATTATATTTTCTTGGCATCCTTTGTGGCATCTTTCGTGACCTTCGTGGTAAAAGAATTAACCACAACGGCGACTAAGTACCCACAACGCTTGCGCTGATGCTTCAGCGAAGGCGCAAAGGCGACAAAGGGATCACACCGAGAAATCAGTGTGACTTAAGCAAGATCTTCCGGGAAGGGAATTTTGATGGAATTAAGGAGGATTACGAGGGACCCACCCGCACGCGGAGGTAAAACATAGGAATGGATCAGTGGCTTTGGACAAAGGGATTCATCGGATATTCCGGCATCAGGCATCAGGTAATCCGGCATCTCAAACGACACTTCAGCAACAGCCAGTTCTTCGACCGGCATCGTAGAAATAATGGGTGCCTTAAGATATTTTACCTCGTTTTTGCATCCCTTGTGGTGCTTTGAATCACATGTTGCATGGTCCTTGTCGTTGCATCCTTTTGCAACGGGGAAAGTCGCTTGTGTCCCACAGCAGGAGTGTCCGTCATCAGATATCTTTGCGGACTGAACCATGGGGACAGGACATCCGCAGATATGATGATAGATTGCAACACCCATAGTGCTGAAAAGCATTAAGGTGGCTATCATCATGATATTGAACTGCCAGATCCGGGCCTGCATAAGTTGAAAGTATTTAGATATGGGACTACAAATATATTATAAACTTGCGATATGAATAATTATTTTGAATGATTTTAAATAATTAG
>CAYUZX010000089.1:0-8811 GCA_964449285.1 uncultured Prolixibacteraceae bacterium | reverse complement strand
TTGAATGCATTATTCGCAACCTGGTATCCAACGCCATAAAATTCACGCCACAGGAGGGAACGATCACCATCACGGCAAAGTCATTGGATGACAATTGGGTTGAAGCCTCTGTGAAGGATTCGGGCATCGGGATGAACCAGGAAATGATGGAGAACCTATTCCAGGAGGACATTAATACAAGCCGCAAAGGCACCAACAGTGAACCATCTACAGGGTTGGGATTAATCATCTGCAAGGAGTTCGTCGAAAAGCACGGCGGGAGGTTATGGGTGGAAAGCGAAGAGGGGAAGGGAAGCACCTTCTATTTTACATTACCTGCCAAAGCCCTCAATTAATATTGTTAAAGAATGCAATAACCTGACAAATCAACCGTTTTGGGCTATTTATTCCCATTCTATGGGCCTGATTTTATACTTTTGTCCGAAATTTTTCCCGGCAAAAAATGATAAGAGTCATTTTTTCTTTTCTCCTCCTCTGTTGCCTTAGCCTGGATGCGGTCGCCAACTACGATGTGAACGAAAACTGCCGAAAGGCCTGGATGCTGGTGATGGACCTCCAGGTAGATCAGGCAAAAAAACTGTTGGCTGATGAGATCAGGGCAAACCCCCAAAACTATTACGCTTACTACCTCGACCAAACATGCGATGTATTCAGGTTGCTGATCAACTCCACGGATGCCGAATACAACGCATTTGTCAGAAATTTTGAGAAAAAGCGGGAGATCATGAACGGGAAGGATGAAAGCTCACCCTATTACCTCTCCTGCTATGCGGAAATGGAATTGCAGGTTGCTGTTTTCAGTGTCATGCATGGAGCCCAGTGGAGTGGCCTGACCAAAGGTTATTCAGCCTACAAAAATGTGTACCGGAACATTGAAAAGTTTCCAACGTTCCAGCCAAACCGCAAACTCGACGGCTTCTTCAATGTGGCCATTGCCAACTTACCTCCTTTCGTCAAGTGGGCCATCTCCTTCTTTGGCGTCAAGGTAAACATGGATTACGGCTTCAGGGTGCTGAATGAGAACTACCTTTCACAGAAAAATGTGGAGGGGATCAATGCCGAGGCGGCCCTCTATATCATCCTGGCAGCCAAGATTAACAAAACACCCGAAAAGATTTACGAGTTCACGAAATCACTCGATACCACTATTGCAAATACATTTATCCATGGCTATTTCAGGGCGAATATCGCCTACCGGACCGGAAGAAACGAGGAGGCCCTGAAGATCCTGCAGCAGATTGATCACGATGAACATGGCATCGCGGATGTCATCTACAGCTACCTGATGGGAAAAATCCTGCTCCGGAAACTGGATCCCCGTGCCGAATATTACCTGACAAGATACCTGAGTCACCTGGAGAAGAAGGAGTACCTGAAAGAGATGAATTACAACCTGGGGATCTTCTATCTTCTGCAGGGGAACCGGGAAAAATACCTGAGGCAATGTGAGATCGTGAAAAAGCAAGGGATGGACCTGAACGAACGTGACCGTGAGGCCCTGTATGATGCCAGCCTGGATTACAGCCCGGATCTGAACCTGGTCAAAGCCCGGCTATCGATTGATGGCGGATATCTGGAGGAATTCAAAAAAGCCATGAAATCGTTTGAAGCCAGCCATGGAAAGGTATTGGCCTACGAAATTGAATACCATTTCCTTAAAGGGAGGTATGAAGTTACGTTGAAAAACAATAATTTAGCCATCGCAGAATTCAAGAAAGTGATTGAACTTGGTAATGGTCAGGATTATTATTTTGCCTGTGAGGCTGCATTGAGGTTGGGGAAGGTCTACCAGGAGATGGGACAAAAATCACTTGCAGGTGAATGGTATAAAAAATCTATCAAACTCTATAAAAGTGATTACTACGAGTACATTGAGGACAAAGCAACCAAAGCCCTCAATAGCCTTTAATGCTTTTGATGTTGACCCCAATTAATCAAACCAATAAACACCATGAACATTGCTTTTGTTATTGATTCTTACAACGATGCCAATGGAGGCACCATTGCAACGAAACGGTTGGTGGATGAACTTCGGAAACGTGGCCATAAAGCCACCATTATCACTGCCATTCATGAAGATCCTTCGGATCCGGATTTCTACCAGGTTCCCGGTTTTGTGCTGCCTGGCACAGAGGCATCACTTGAAAACATGAAATTCCTTTTTGGCCGGAATGATCAGAAAGTCTATGAAAAGGCGATGAAAGATGCCGATATCGTTCAGATTCAGTTTCCTTTCCTGATGGCCAGGGGCGCTGTAAAAGCCGCAAAACGACTGGGCAAACCTGTTGTAGGGGCCTTCCATGTGCAGCCGCAAAACATCATGGCGGCGATGGGTAAAACGAGCAAACTCCTGGAGTGGACTCTCTGGCTCTTCTTTAAGTTCTTTCTTTTTAAGCGGGTTGACACCATAACCTGCCCTTCCCAATTTGCTGCAAATCTCCTGGAATCGGAAGGGATCAATGCCATTATGTTCCCAATTTCCAATGGCATCCCTGTCGAGTACACACCAGGTTCATACGAAAGACCTGATTGGTTTGGTGATAAACTGGTTTTATTGAACATTGGGCGGCATGCATATGAAAAGAGGCAGATGCTCCTCATGGAAGGGGTCCGACGGTCAAAATACGCAGACAACATTCAACTTATCCTTGCCGGGAGAGGGGAACGAACGGAAGAACTCAAAGTTAAGGGGAAAGAATTACCGGTAGAGCCATTCATTGAATACATCAGTTTTGAAGACAAACTCAGGTATCTGAATACGGCCGATCTCTTTGTTCATGGATCAATTGTTGAACTTGAGAGTTTATCCTGTCTGGAGGCCATCGGGTGTGGCCTGCCTTGTTTGGTTAGTGATTCAAATTACTCTGCGGCTCCCCAGTTTGCCCTCGATGACCGGTTCTTATTCACCTCTGATGATCCCGATCATCTGGCTGACAAACTTGATTACTGGTATGAGCACCGGGATGAATTGAGGAGCGCTGCATTGAAGGAAAAGGTGCTTCAAGAGGCAGCTGCTTACCGCTTCGACAAAGCTGTGGACAATTATGAAACCTTCATCAGGAACGTTGTTACCCCTCCGGCTGTGAAGCGGATTCCCTCTGTTTCTGTCAGAAAACCTGGTTCTGTCCGAAAAGCGAACCGGTCATGAAACCGGACAAGGTTCGGGAGCAACAGGTTCCGATGGAGTCGGTCTATCCCATAACGATCACCTCCGACTATACGTTCATCAAGACCAACTTCAGCTACCTCTTTTTCTCTCATATCGCCTACACGGCTTTTCACCTGGTTCTGGGGATTGGATTTTTTCAGCTCCTCGGCCGCTATCGGGTCAAAGGGAAAAACAACCTCCGCTCCCTTAAGAAACAGGGATTCATCACAGTAGCCAACCACTGTCATATTTTCGACACCGTGCTGACAGGTCTGTCCGTACTTCCACGCCGACCCTGGTACGCATCCGTGCAACGAAATTTTGAGGCCCCCTATTTCCGGAAGATGTTCCGCATTCTAAGGGGTTTCCCGATCCCCAATGGCCCTATCGGGCTCAGGAGGATCACAAAACCGGTTGTGGAGGCTGTTAAACATGGGAAAATCGTCCATTTTTTCCCGGAGGCGGAGCTATGGCACCTGTATCAGGATATTGATTTTTTCCAGAAAGGTCCCTTTTACCTGGCTCATCATGCAAATTGCCCGGTAGTGCCTATCGTACACCTGTTCAAGCCCAGGAAGATTTTCGGTAAAGTACGGTCAAAAAATATCCTTTCCACTACTTCCGTTATCGGGGAGCCTATTTACCCCCGTATACTTATTAAAGAAGGCCAGCGGGTTGATCTTGAATCAGTGCAGGAGATGTGCGACGCAGCACAAAACTGGATGATCGCCAGGGTGGCGGAATTTCATTCCGACAGACAATAATCAACCCTCACCTAAGACTTCCGGCTATATCATAGGCCATCATCACATTCCCGTGGCGGACATACAACACACCCTTGTGGATCACCGGGTGTGAAAAATGCTCTTTGGTTCCTTTGACAATCGCAAATGAACTCCTGGCTTCCATTTTTGCCGGATCAACGAGGTAGATCTTTCCGCCCTGCGTGTAATAGAAGATCTTTTCATCAGCCCAGATGAGGGAGCCTGTTCCTATTTTCAGGGTGTTGGTGATTTCACCTGTTTTGGTGTCGAGGCTAACGAGGCTTTTGCCGGAGCTGGTACAGGTGTAAACCTGACCATTTCTGATCACAAATCCTCCCATGTAATTGTCGATTCCTTTGTTTCGCCATACCTGCCTGATCGTACTTCCATCAGCTGAAAGCTCTAATTTCACTGCTCCGTTTCCATCTCCTGCAATGTAATAGATAAACCCATCCTCATACCATGCTGAATTGCTGTGAGTATCTCCGTTTCCGGATTTTCTTTCGTTGGCAGGAGTGTTAACCTGATCATGGCTCCAGAGAAGTTTTCCGGTTCGGGTATCGATGCCAAGAAATGAATAAGCGGTAAAAAGGGCTACAATATCCCGTGTTGGCAGGTTGATCAGGATGGGGGAGTTGTAGCCGGGAACCTCCCCGTTGCCCTTACACACCCATCTGACCTTTCCGGTAAACCTGTCGAGAGCCACTACATTTGTGTCGGGGCCGCCAGGTGTTGCAAAGACCAGGTTTCCATGCACCAGGGGCGCTTCCGCGTATCCGAACAGGGGAGAGGCTCCGTGCAGATTCTTTACCAACTCTGTCGACCATATCTTCTTGCCTGTTTTAGCTTCGAAACAGGCCAGGGCGCCCAGTCCTGATGTAACATAAACCAGGTTATCTACCACTGTTGGGGCACAGCGTGATCCCTGGTAGTTAACGATCCACTCCTGGCCGAAGTCTGATTTCCAGAGCAGGTTCCCCTCAGGGTCGTATGCCAAAAGGTAAGCGGTGGAGTCAATTTCGCCGGTAATAAATAACATAGTATCGGTGATGGTAGGTGACCCGTATCCGTTTCCGATTTCAGTATAGGTCCTTACGAGGGCAGGCCCTTCCGCGGGCCAGCTTTCGAGCAACTCCTTGTCGGGATAGATCCCGTGCCTCTCCGATCCACGCCATTGAGAGGTATTCTGTGATATGGAAATCAATGGAAAGATGATCCCAAGCAACATTGATAGAATAGATATCCTGAGGGTTATGGAAGGCAGGGTTGTTTGCATAAATGCATTCATGCTATTTAAGGTTAAAGTTTCGTTACGAAAATCAGATAAAATTCGTGAATGGACAAATTTTTTCGATCAACTCCCAGATAATCTTACATGGAGATGTATCATATTTCCCATTTGTTATTCTGGATGATTTTATTGTGATGCCAAACCATATTCATGGAATTATTTACATTGATAAACCCATGAAATCGATTAGACAAATAAATCAGTTCTTGTGGTTTATTTGAAATCTTCGGGGGAGATAATTTTCTCCTGCAGAAGAGTCTTCATTACCAATTCAGTCATATCGCTTTTAAAGGTAAACTCATACCTGATATCTGCTACATAAGCCTTCAGTCTCATCTTTAGATAGGATCTTCGCTCCTTTACTTCATTGAAAAATAAAACGACAATGGGCTTATTCAGGTAAATGTACTTCGATACCTGAGCAGCCTCGATGGCTATTTGCCTGACCCGCTCCGTGTCGACTGTTATAGGAAGGTAAATTTCTGCCACCACCTGGCAGTTGAGTTCCCCGACATTCGCGTTTGAAACCGATTGTGTCATCAACTCCCCACAAGGGACACTTACCAGTGAATCGTCAGGAGTTACTAGTCTGATGGAGCGAAGCCCGATCTCAACCACCTCGCCATAGTAGTTGCCAGCTTCAATCTTATCGCCAACTTGAAAGGGCCTGTCTATTAAAATCATGATTCCGCCAAAAACATTTTTAAGAATATCCTGGGCAGCAAAACCCACCGCGATAGCAATGGAGGCAGTTACAGCGATAACTGTCGAAATGGGTGGCTGAATAATCCCGGCGATGATGATAAAAAGAACAAACACCCAGCCAAGGATCTTGACGATGGGGACGAGTCCTTTGATGGTAATCCGGTATTTCGTTGTTTTTTCGGCAATGGATTCCAGGATAAAGCTGATGAACCGAATTCCCAGATAACCAATAATTAAAAAAATGACAGACCATACGATAACACCCACGGAAAATATTTCAGACATGGAAGGAGGCTTCAGGTTTGATTCAACCTTAAGAGCGATCTCAGCAACCGTGGTGTCTCCTGCTGCTGCGATGGTATCCTGACGATTGGCTGAGGATGAATCGGCAACAGTTGTGTAACCTGGCTTATTTGTCGTGGTGTCTTTTTCCTGTGCAGAAACGGAGGAAATAAGACCAAGAAAAATGATGAAAAAGAGTCCTTTTTTCACGTTGGTTTTTCTTAATGAATGATATTCTTATTTTTTAATAATGAGATTGTTTTCATGTACAGCAATGGATTCACACTGAAGTAGCTTCCGCTGGAAACAAGGATGCCATCTTCACATAATGGCTGCATGAGCCTTCTGGCTTCAACAGGTTTTATATTCATCACCAAACCCAGATTCTCTTCGGTGAGCCGTTCGTGTAGAATGAAAGCGCATAAGACAAACAGTTTCGTTGCTGACAAACTATTCAGAAACGACAGGTTCATATCCTTCATGGATCTGATTACAATGGTATTTCCGGAAACTTCACTAACCGATCGAAGCCAGTAGATAAGCGCCAGGCTGATATTGCTTTTAATAGTTTTATTCAGGTCACTGAAATATTCCTGTTTTAACAGGGATTGTTTCTCCTCATCTGTCAGCTTTCTGTACTTTTTACTGGTGAGATCAGAAAGGGCCGGCTCATACCTGATATTATAACCACTTACCGTGTGTCTTCTGTTAATGATGTCAACCATGGTAGCATCATCAAATAATTCAAGATTGATCAGATAACTGAATTGGTCAGAAAGTAATATTGTTTTATCCAGGTACCTGAATGCATATTCCGTACAGGTTATCACCCAGAAAATAGTTTTACTGGTTCGGGAAATGAGTTCGCTCAACTCTTTCAAGGCATCAAATCCATTCACTTTTTTCAGGTAGAAACGCTGAATATCTTCAATCATCACCAGTTGTCTTTTCTGTGAATTAAGATAATCAGCCAACTCATCAATCGTGTTCATTTTCTGCTGAAACCCATCATTGATAAAATGAATCAGTTCAGTGGTTGTGCTGATGCGATGTTCGGCCTTTAACCGAAGACAAGGAACAGCATCGGAATACTCTTTGAGAAACATGTTTAACAGCGAGGTTACACCACTACCCTGTTCACCAACAATAACAACAGCAGCAAATCGTCCCTTTAACCAATTGTCGTAAGCATGTTTAAGGGATTGCAACTCTATTTCTCTTCCAATGAAAAAATTTGAATCAGAGAGAGATTCTATTTTGAATAATCGTTGATAAACAAAGGGTAATTTGTGGACAGATTGTTGGGTTTCTGCCAGAAAATCAGCCATTTCAGTAGTTATGATATCTGATTTTGAGGCAATTCCATATTTTTTAAACGTGCCTTTAACAAACTGCCGCGACTCATGATAGAAACTAATCAACCCCTGTGTTACCAAAGGAAATAAATTCCTGACTTTATGTGCAAATTGTTTTTGAATTAAACGGCCTCGTTTAAGCGCTTTTCCTTTCGCAATACGTACCCTGAGTTCCAGAATATTATTATTATCCGTTAGTTTGATAAGGCTTTTGCTGAAGGTTTGAAGCCCTGAAGCCAATTCGTTTTCCCATAATTTATCAATACTTACAAGCGATTTTTTGATTTCATCCAACCGTTCAAGGGAACGGCTCAGCCCTTCAGAAGCAACTTCACCGGGAGAGGAAGCGCTTGAATCATCAGCATTGAACTCAAGGGCCGATTCCAGGCTAAACGAGGCGATCTGACCCAACTCGATAATTGAGTTCTGGACAGTACCAAGTCGTTCAACCAACTGAATTTTAACTTGTTTGATGATGTTGAATAACTGAGGCCAACTCTCAAAGGTTATGATTTCATAGGGGGAGATAAAGCTGATCGAGGAAGAACGGATAGGGGCGGTAAAATCAGGATTCTTGATGATGGAACGTTTGGTTGAAATTTGCCTGATGAGTTTTCCTGTCACGACTTCAATATGATTAATCAGGGAGGGAAAATCCTGTGACAATATCTGATCATTGATGGTCGGGATCAGTTGAGATAAAAGTCGGGAAAAGGATGCCTCCTTTTCTTTTGTAATGATCTTTTTCTGTTCAGATAAATTTTTTGCCTGTTCAATTCGCTGTTTTGATTGGGTCAGGTACTCTTTTATTTCATCCAAACCAGGCAGGATGTTGCTGTCCAGCTTTGATTTTAAGGTTTGGGATGAGGCAAAAGAGGCTCCATAGGTCGACAACAGCAAATGATACAGTTCATTGTCGATCTGCCAGTCATCGCGCAAAACCTGCCAGGTTCCCATCCATCCTTTTTCAATGTTCAGGGTCTCCTCTTGCAGGTTCCTATCCTTTTTTTGAATCGCTGCCCGGTTAAACCGGTTGTTGGAAAGCTCAAAAGTACCTGCTTTGTAAAAAGCCGATTCATATTCCTCCTGAGTTTGTTCAAACAGGTCCAGGATCTTTTTTCTGATGATCTCTTTCTCTGCAACAAGTTCATGAATCGCTTTATCGGAAAGTTCAATCACAGAATCATCAATGACGAACCGGTTGCCGGAAGCCAGGAAATCTTCTGCCCTGGCCATAATTTCTTCATCTGCTTTCCAAACCAGGAG
>CAYUZX010000088.1:4420-9025 GCA_964449285.1 uncultured Prolixibacteraceae bacterium | reverse complement strand
GACGAGGGACGAGAATGGAGTGTTGAAAACTTTTTGGATAGGGATATAACCTTTTGGCTCGTTTTCTGATTAATCTGAAACTTTTTATTTCACATTAAAATCAGAAATCATGGGCACTACTAGTAGAAATTTCAGAGAGTTATCGGTATATCGGTTGGCCTTCAATACTGCGATGGAGATATTCAATTTAACGAAGGAATTTCCCAAAGAAGAGAAATACTCCTTAACCGATCAGATACGCAGGGCATCACGTTCTGTCTGCAGCAACCTGGCCGAAGGCTGGTATAAGAGAAGATATCCCGCAGCTTTTATTTGCAAGTTGACTGACTCAATGACAGAAGCAGCTGAAACTCAATCATGGCTGGAATTTTCCCTGCAATGCTTGTTTATCATTGCTTTCAATAAAGCCATATTGACAGGTTTTGAAATATAATCATTACATCCTGCCGCTATTGCTTTTTCCCTGTCACCCGAAAGCCCAAAGGCTGTTTGTGCTATAATGACCACCTCTTTATTAAACTGTCTGATTTGTCTGGTGGCTTCATATCCGTCCATACCAGGCATTCTGATATCCATCAGCACCAAGTCCAGGTCTGGATTGTTTCGACAAATGTTAACTGCTTCGATGCCTGTTGTCGCAGTTAATATTTCCCTGCAATACAATTCGAGTGCCTCTGATAGGAATAATTCCGAAGACTCATCATCTTCCACGATCAATAGTTTCAGATCTTTTCGCTGTTGTTCATTATTCAAGCCAGAAGAGTCATCTTTCGACAGAGATTCTTTTTCTGATTCAACATGGTAAGGAATTGAGAAATAAAATACTGAACCTTTTCCCAATTCGCTCTCTAACCAGATCCTCCCACCCAGCATTTCAACATAGGCTTTTGCAATGGATAAGCCCAATCCGGCGCCTTCATAGTTCCGGGTCATGGATTCACTTCCTTGTCTGAACCGGTCAAAAATGAGTTCCAGTTTATCATCTGGGATGCCATCACCTGTATCTTTCACAAAAAAGACAAGGTGTTTATCCTTCTGCTCGTAACCAAGTTCAATGGAGCCATGGTCGGTGAATTTGAGTGCATTATCGACAAGATTAGTTAGAATGGTGAAGATTTTTTCACAGTCTGTTTGAATAATGGATTCACTTGATGATAAAGTTGCTCTTACTGAAAACTGCAACCCTTTTCGCTCTGCATCAGGACTAATAGTGGTATAAATTTTTTCTATTTGCTGGTTCAAATTCGTTTTTGAAAGTGAAACTTCCATTTGCCCCGATTCAATTTTTGAGATAATGACAATATTGGTAATGATGTTGAGCATACGGTCGCTGCTTTTCTCGACTTGTTTGATATACTGTTTCTTTTCTTCACTCGTTAAATCAGGTTCTTTTAGTAATTGGGCAAAACCCAGAATGCCGTTCATAGGTGTTCTGATCTCGTGGCTCATATTGGCAAGAAAAGCAGATTTCAGGCGGTCGCTCTCTTCGGCTTTTTCTTTGGCTTTGATTAATTCCTTTTCCACCTGCTTACGTTCGGTAATGTCCTGATTGGCTCCGAAAGTCTTAATCGTTCGTCCCTGACTATCTTTCACAATGAAGAACCGGACAGAGATATGACCTGTTGTTCCATCCGGGTAAATAATACGATGTTCAAACGTACGGTTGAAATCCGGATCGGGGGTTTCAAAGGCTTTCTTCATTTCAGCAGCGACTACAGGTTTATCATCGGGATGTAAGAATCGCTCAGCATATTGAGCAGGAGACATTTTATAGCCCCCGACTTTTTCAGTAGTCGTGTGAAAAATATTGTAGAAGTGATCATTGAACGTAAATAGGTCATCGTCGACATCATACTCCCAATAACCAAGCTTAGCTATCATCATGGCATTTGATAATTGGGCTTCACTTGTTTTCAGCGCTTCTTCCGCTTTTTTTCTGGCATCGATCTCTGCTTTTCTTTCCAACGCTGATTTGACGGCCGAACCAAGGCGGCCGAGATTTTCCTTGAGAATATAATCTATTGCACCGGCCTTCATACATGCAACGGCGGTTTCCTCATTGATCGTTCCGGTAACAATGATAAAAGGCACATCTGACGAGATCTCTTTTGCAATGGTTAAAGCTTCCTTCCCGGTGAATTGCGGGAGCCTGTAATCAGAAAGGACAAGATCGGGCTTAAATTCGGTCAATCCTTTTTTAAAACCTTCTTTAGATTCAACATGCAGATGGTTAAAGTTGATTTTGGCTTTTTCCAATTCAAGAAGGATTAATTCAAGATCCGAAAGCAGATCTTCGAGAATTAAAATGTTAATTTTCTTTTCCATCATTCGTTATCTAGGGAATGAAAAATAAAACGTTGCTCCATTGTTTACTTCTGCTTCCGCCCACACTTTTCCGCTATGTCTCTGGATGATTTTTTGAACAATGGCCAGACCCACACCAGATCCTTCAAATTCGTTAATGCTATGGAGTCGTTGAAAAACCTTGAATAATTGATCGGCATAGTTCATGTCAAAACCGACTCCGTTATCTCTGACAAAGTAAATCTGTTCTTTATCCTCTTCCCGTGTCCCGATAGTTATAGTCCTGGAAGATTTGCCGGAAGAAAATTTCAAAGCATTGCTGATCAGATTTATCCATACTTGTCTGATCAACGAGGGATCCCCCAAAGATTGGGGCAATTGCATGACATTGAATTGAATTTTTTCCTTTTCCGGGTCAGGGACAAGTTCATTGCAAATGCCTCTAACCATGCTGTTCATATCAATTGTCGTATAGTTGATATTCTGTCGGCCAACGCGTGAAAACGTGAGAAGATCCTCAATCAGCCTATTCATTTTTATAACATTCGCTGGGATTAGATGCAGTAATCGCTGACCTTCCGGATCAATTTCAGAAGAATAATTTTCAATAATTGCGTTGGCGAAACCGCCTAATGCCCTGAGAGGTGCGCGTAAATCGTGAGATACGGAATAGCTGAAGGCGTTGAGATCATCATTGGCTAACCTGAGAGATTCTTCTGTTTTTTCACGCTCCTGTATCTCTTTTTTTAAGCGTTTATTGCTTTTATTTTTCAATAAATACCGGAAATAAATAAAAACAATGAAGATGAACAACAGGATCAACCCAAAATAGAGACGGTTCTTTTGCAGGCTCTGTTTTTCAATTTGCAATTTATAAATCTCATTTTCTGTCTCTGTTTTTTCTGTTTCATATTTAATCTGCATTTCTGCAATGCGATCTTTTGATTCTTTGCTGAAAATAGAGTCTTTGATTGCTACGAAGGATTTGTAATTCTCCAGCGCTTGCCGATAATCTCCAATTCGTTCGTAATGCTGAGAAATGGAAATGTACCCATTCTTAATAAATTCATTAGCTTTAATTTCTTTGGCTAAGGTTAATCCCTTTTCAAGATTGACCAGCGCCGAATCATAGTTTTTCAACTTCGACTGCAATAACCCTATATTAATCAATGTGTTGGCGGCTTCAAATTTATCATTGATCTCTTCGCTTACCTTAAGTGATCGTTGAAAATATTGCAGTGCCTTTTCAGACTCATTGAAGAAATCATCATATAAAAACCCAATATTATTCAATGTTCGGTTAAGCTGGGATTTTTTGCCGATCTCTTCTGCAATTTTGGCCGATCTTAATAAATATTCTAATCCTTTTTCAAGTTTCTTGGTTCGAATAGAAATCAACCCTAAGTTATTCAATGAACCAATAACTTCCTCCTGTAAACCAAGCTTTTCTCTTATTGCGAGGGCCATTTCCTGGTATTCAAAGGCTTTTTCAAGATCGCCCTTGATAGCGTAGATAATGCTGATGGTGTTCAGGGCATTATGATTTTTCTCTTTATTGAATTGCAATGAATTCAATGAATAGTCCAGGGCCAGATCTAATTTGCCCGTTTTCCGGTAGCATCGCCCAAGATTATAATAGGCGGTTGAAATGCCCATACTATCATTCAGCTGTTCATATAATTCCAGGGCCTGGTTGTAATGATCAATCGCTTGCTCCAGGTCGGGTTTCATAAAACATGTCAGCCCCAGTTCAATTTCAGTGGATGCGATCATGGTATCATTATTATTCCCCTGAAATATTCTGAAGGCATTCTGATTGTATTTTAAGGCTGTGTCAAATTCGTCCGAGGCCAGGTAAATTTTCCCCAAATAAAAAGCTGCCAACCCTTCACCATGTCTATAGTTTATCTGACCAGCCAATTTCGCTGCCTGTAAACAGAAGACCAGCGCTTTTTCTGAGGAATCGACTAGTTGCAGCTTTGCCAGCGCCAGCAGGGTATCTACTTTTTTGGTGCCTGATAAGGATTCCAATCCCTCTTCTAAAGCGGCTGGCGGTAAAGCACTAACTGAAGCTATATGAGTTAAAAATAATAGTATAAATACAATATATATCCGGTTCATTTTGCTGGTTATATAATTTGGGGTAAAGTTACGATGATCCCCTTAGTGGATGCTATAGGGAAAACACTGAAAGTTTTGTAGGGGAATCCCTACAAAGACGAAGGACGCGGGACGAAGGACGAATTCGCAGTAGGGGCAATTCATGAATTGCCCCTACTGCCCCTACTGCCCCTACTGCCC
>CAYUZX010000088.1:0-4320 GCA_964449285.1 uncultured Prolixibacteraceae bacterium | reverse complement strand
CGCAGTAGGGGCAATTCATGAATTGCCCCTACTGCCCCTACTGCCCCTACTGCCCACTGCCTACTGCCCCTACTGCCCACTGCCTACTGCCCCTACTGCCCACTACCTACTGCCCCTACTGCCCCTACTGCCCACTGCCTACTGCCCCTACTGCCCACTGCCTACTGCCCACTGCCCACTAACTACTAATTATAGTTGAACGTTTTACAATTATCATTACCTTCGTGGCATGTCTGGAAAAACAAAACCAATTTTTAATAAACGTATCTTTTGGGATGTAAATTTTGAGCAAATGGACCTGGATCTGCGGGCTGCATTTGTCATAGAGCGTGTATTTGAACGGGGCGATGTTGACGATATCCGTCAGTGCCGCAGGTATTACGGCGATGAAAAGGTTACCCAGGTTTTATTGAATGCAAAATTTTTACCTGAACACCGGATGTATCTGGCAAGTGCAGTTATTGATAAACCATTGGAAGAATTCAAATGCTATATATTGAGACAGTTGAACCCAGGACTTTTTCCTTACTAAAACGGTTAATGTCGTTGCCATCGCTTAAGCCATTTTCCCTGGTTGGAGGAACAGCTTTGTCACTTCGTTATGGCCATCGGAGTTCAGTGGATATTGATTTATTTTTTCATGAAAAATCAAATCAAGATCAGATCGAAAAGGAGTTAATAAAGACATTTGGAAGTAATTTCGATTATGAGAGTGGGCATAAACAGTTTGGAATTTTCTGTTTCATTGAAAAAATTAAAGTAGATATCGTTTTCTACCCTCATTTACCTATTGCTGAAATTGAAGTGAATGATGATATTAGAATGTACAGCAGTTCTGATATTAGCGCAATGAAAATTCAAGCCATCCTGGGCAGGGCCCGTAAAAAAGATTTTTGGGATTTGTATGAGCTGTTGCAACATTATCAACTGGAACAAATCATCCACTGGCACAAGAAAAAATTTCCTGGCCAAATGCTGGACATCAGTATCCCCAATGCGATTACATACTTTGTCGATGCGGAGGAAACAGAAGAACCGGTCAGCTTTAAAGACCAAACATGGCCAGGCGTAAAAAAAGGAATCCAGCAAGCGGTTCGGGATTACCTGAAATAAACCGAATGCCCACTGCTAACTGACGAGGGAAGAGGGAAGAGGGGAATTGGTAGATTATGAGTTGCCATTTAGTTCTTTTCTAATGGTCAATTTAGCAGTTCCAGTGATTCTGAGCAATTCCTCACAATTAGCGAGCATCGAATCAGCAAGTTCCTTTGTGATGATTTCAGATTCCTTCAGAAGCAGAAGCCAGTATCTTTCATGTTTTTTCCTCATTAATCGGGAAAAACCTAAAAGGTTATATGTTTCTTGAAAATAATTTCTAATCTTCTTCCCTCTTCCTTCTTCCCTCATCCTTCCGGCAACGTTATCCCAAACCTACTCCCTTTCCCCTCTTCACTTTCAGCCTGGATAGTACCCCCGTGTTTCTCCACAAACTCCTTGCATAACAGCAATCCCAACCCGGTGCTGGGTTCGCCTTCCGTCCCCTTTTGGGTAGGATGTTTCGTGAGGTTAAACAAATTTCCCAGGGACTCACGACTCATTCCTATTCCCTGGTCAGTTACGGCAAGTTCAACGGTGTTGGAAGAGCCCTTTGAGGCTGATAGTTGAATCTTTCCGCCCCGTTGGGAGAACTTCAGTGCATTGGAGATCAGATTCCGCAATGTAGATTCGATCATAGACGGATCTACTTTCACAACAACATCTTCGGGTACCTCTATATGAATTTCCATATCTTTCTGTTTCGCAAGTTCGGAAAGACTTGCGACACTGGCCTTCACCACATCACTCAGAGGCTGTATCTCCGGATTAAATTCCATCACTCCCCGTTGCATCCTGGACCAGTCGAGCAGATTGCCTAGCAGGTTGTACAAATTCGTAGCCGATCGCTGCATGGCATTCGCTATTTTCTGGATCTCTTCCTCTGTCATTTCATGCAATTCTTCGGCAAGAATCCTTGTAAAACCCAGAAATGAGTTAAACGGGCTTCTCAGATCGTGGGCAATGATGGAGAAAAACTTGTCTTTCTGTCTGTTGATCTCCTCCAGCTGTTCGTTTTTCCGGATGACCTCTTCTTCCGCCTGCTTCAACCCGGTGATGTTGGTCAAGGCAATGCGGCATACAGGCATTCCTTCCCGATCCCTGGTGGCAGTCGCTTCCAGCCGTGCCCAGAAAACATCATGGCTTTTTTCCAGGAGGCGCAACTCGCACGATTGGGGTTCACCTGATTTAAAAAGACGGTTCCGATGCTGATAATAGATATCCTGATCGCCGGGATGAATAAAACTGGTAATTGATTTCCTGACCAACGCGCTTTTTGAAATACCTAACAGAGAGGCAGCAGTAAGGTTTGCTTCCAGGATTACCCCCTTGTCGCTAAGAGTGCAGTAACCCACAGGAGCCAGGTTGTAGAGCTCAAAATACCGTAAATTCGACTCTTCCAGCTCATCAAGAGTCCTGTGCAATTCTTCGTTTTGCATTTCCAGCTCGATCTGATGGACCTGCAATTCATGAAGGATGCTTCGGATCTCTTCCCCTGAATACTTATGAATGGAGAAGTCTTCCACTTTCCCTGCTTTTTGTTCAGCAAGTTTTCGGAGTTCCTGGTTTGTTCGTTTTGTCATGATGAAATTAGAAATTAGAAATTGGAAATTAATCATTCTACATTATCGTCCCTCGTCCTTCGTCCTTCTTCCCTCGTCCTTTTCGTGCATAAGCTCCCCCACGGCGTACAGGGGATAAGCTTTAACTTTGCCGTAGGATGAATAGTTTTCGAGTGAAAAGCGAATCCCAAATGGCCTGTTTTTTTCAGTCAGGAACAGGAACAAACTTTGCATGGAGCCTTTGGTACCAGCTTTTACCTCAACAGGAATAATTTCCTGTTCAATTTGTACGAGATAATCGACCTCGGCACTGCTGTTCAATGCTTCCCGTTGCCAATAATAGAGTTGTTGCTGCTGAAAGCAAGATGAGGTTCTGATGAGTTCCAGTCCTACAAACAACTCGGCAATAGATCCTTTGTTGACGAGGTTAAAATTGTCCTGAAAAAGAACATCGGATATCTCAAGTCCAAGCAATCGTTGAAAGATGCCGGTATCGAAGATAAGCATCTTCCTTTTCTTTTCATTGCGCTCTGCTCCCAGAGGTATTCCATTGCCGGATGAGTGGGTGACAGGAATTACTAACCCAGCCATAATAAGGAGTTCAAGCGCTTCTTTTAGTTGTTTATGATTCGCCTCGGCGGATGCCTGGGTGTAGATGAATTTAGAGCCGGTTTGCCTGGTCACCGATCCAAAAACCTCTGATAACCGGGAGGGTGGCACTCTTTTCTTATATTTTGTAAAATCTGCTTTCAGGGAGATGAGAAGGTCGTCAAGAATCTTCTGGCAAGCCAACGTATCATGAGTTTGGGAATATCTCGCTATCACTTCCGGCATCCCTCCAAGTACTAGGAAACGTTTAAGATAGTTAAGCAATTTTTGATGTATAACGTCGGTTAGGGGTTTTTCCGCTGATGCTTTCTGCTTGGTTTGCAGAAGTGGCTCTTCGTTCATGGCCAGGAGGAATTCATCAAAGGAAAATGGATAAAGAAACATCGTACGAACTCTTCCCACACCAAACGAAGGCAGCTCCTCCAGTGCGAACTCAAGGAGTGAGCCAGCTGCAATCAAATGGAGTTCAGGTATTTTTTCATAGAAAAACCGCAAGGATGTTATAGCTGGGCTACATGCTTGAATTTCATCGAAAAACAACAATGTTTTTCCTTGAACGACTGGTACTTTATACAACGCCGAGAGGTTATCACACAAGGCCGAAGGGGCGAGGTCGCCGGTGAATAACGTATGTACTTGCTTTTGCTCCTCAAAATTAATCTCAAGGAAAAAGTCAAATTGCCGGGCCAGTTCTCTTACTGCCGAAGATTTGCCTACTTGCCGTGCCCCTCTTAACAATAGGGGCTTACGGTAAGGATCATTTTTCCACTGCTGAAGATCGCTATCTATACTTCTTCTCAAATACATATTTTCCATTTTTCAAAGGCAAATATAAGGAAAATATTACAAATATCAAAGGCAATATATGATAAAATATTCCATTAATCAAGAGCTAATAGCATTACCTGCCTCGTCCCTCGTCCCTCGTCCTTGTAAGGAATCCCCTACAAAACTTTCAGTGTTTTCCCTATAGCATCGCCCCCTTCCGCCATCGTACCTTGCACTCATATATAAACTTGTGCACATGAAAGTACTCATTGTAGACGATTCGGAA
>CAYUZX010000087.1:0-9200 GCA_964449285.1 uncultured Prolixibacteraceae bacterium | reverse complement strand
GGGGAGGGAGTAAGTCCCCTTCAGGGGATTTAGGGGTAATCCGTGTATCTCGTATCTCGTATCTCGTATCTGAAAGCCTGCGTTGCACTTCATCGTAATAGTATTTCCCGGTTTGCCACAACAGCTGTACATCTTCGGGAAGTCCTTGTTCAATCAAGGCCAGGATGCTGTCGTTTATCGTTCTTGCACCGCCGCTACCGCCTATCACAAGGAGGGTCTTTTTGGCGGGGTCGAGACCGAAATGGGTATAGGCTTCCTGAAGGTGGTCAGTCAAGGCAACAAGATCTAAACGTACGGGGTTTCCGGTGAGGATGATCTTATCAGCCGGGAAGTAGCGATCCATCCCGGGATAGGCCACACAAATACTTCTGACTCGTTTCCCTAGCAGCCGGTTGGTCACGCCTGGGAATGAGTTCTGCTCCTGTATCAGTGACGGTTTACCAAGGGAAGTTGCAACTCTCAGCGTGGGACCACTGGCGTAACCACCCACGCCAATCACCACATCTGGATTGAACTGTTTGATCATTTTTTTAGCCAGACAAAGGCTTTTCATCAGTTTAAACGGGAATGTCAGATTTTTCCACGTCACTCTCCTGATGAATCCGGCAACTGGCAATCCCTGAATACGGAATCCCGCCGCAGGCACCTTCTCCATCTCCAGCTTGCCCAGCGCACCGATAAAAAGGATATCAGCATCAGGCTCCCGGCTCCGGATGGCCTGGGCAATCGCAATCGCCGGGTACACATGCCCGCCAGTTCCTCCGCCGCTGATGATGAATCGATTCATATGTTTAAGCCACTGCCGGTTGATTCTCTCGCAACACATCTATCTCTGTGCCGTTTTTTGTCTCAATCTCTATTCGTCTGCTCACACTCAGGATAATCCCGATGGAGATGCAGGTAAACCAGATGGAAGTTCCTCCCATACTGATTAATGGTAATGTTTGTCCGGTTACCGGAAAGAGGTTGACAGCCACAGCCATGTTGATCAGCGCCTGGAATACCAGGCTGAAACCAATCCCCACACTAAGCAGGGCGCCAAAGTTGCCCGGACATTTATTTGCAATCCGGATCACCCGGAAAAAGAGGATCAGGTATAACAACATAACCACCACGCCACCCACCGTGCCATACTCTTCAATGATGATGGCGAAGATAAAATCGGAGTAAGGATGGGGCAGAAAATTGCGTTGTGTGCTCTTCCCCGGAGATTTCCCAAAGATACCGCCAGAGACGATTGCAATTTTTGCCTGATCAACCTGGTAATTTTCATCCACTGAAGCTTTGTCCTTATCGATGAAGTTTTCGATCCTGTTTTTCCAGGTGGTGCTTCGCGGAAGCAGGTTTGGGGCCACCATGGCAACCCCGAGCAGCAGGATGATTCCAACCATTCCAACTCCCGCAAGCGCCATGATGTATTTCAGGTTCACCCTTCCGATGAACATCAATACGATACAGGTAACAAAGAGGATCGCCGCCGTTGAGAAGTTGGCAGGGAGGATCAACATACAGATAACGATCACAGGCAGGATGGCCGGCAAAAACCCATGCTTAAACTCCTTAATCTGTTCCTGATTTTTGCTCAACACCCTGGCGACATACATGATTAGGAAGAGTTTGGCGACATCCGAACTCTGAAAGGTGATGTTGATGATGGGTACCGTGAGCCATCTATTCGCCTCGTTGAAGTTGGTTCCCGAGATCAGGGTGACCAGCAACAGCGGAATCGTCAGGATAAGCCCTATCTGGGCTAGCCGGGAATAATAGGTGTATTTGATCAGGTGCATCAGGTACATCAGGATGAAGCCGAGACCGAGGATAAAAAACTGACGCATGAGGTAATGCTCTGTATCCCCACCCTGCTTCTTATAGGCGAGTAATCCAGTTGAGCTGTATACGGCCAGCAGTGAAAAGGTGGATAGGATGATCACAATGATCCAGATCACCTTGTCGCCTTTAATATTTCTTACAAATTCAAGCATTATTCCTAGAGGTTCTTTACGGCATTCTTATAAGCTACTCCGCGCGCCTCGAAATTTTCATACATCTCGAAACTTGGACAGGCTGGTGAGAGCAATACGCAATCGCCTTTTTTAGCCAGGTAATAGGCGGCCTCCACGGCTTCTTCCATCTCTGTCACCCGGATTATGGGGATCTCAGTACCGTTGAATACTTCGAGGATATTTTGTGAATCCCCCAAGAGGATGATCGCTTTAACCTTCTTTTCCACCAGATCCCTGATACTTGCATAGTCATTTTTCCTGTCAGCGCCTCCTGCGATCCAGATTACAGGCCGGTTCAGGCTCTCCAGGGCAAACCAGGTAGCATTTATGGTGCAGGCCCGGGAGTCGTTGATAAACTCGATCCCATGGATGTTGGCAACAAACTCCATCTGGTGCTCTGGAGATTGCGAGCTGCCGAGCGATTCCTTAATCAGCTCTTTCCGCAGTTCTAGTACCCTTGAGGTCACTGATGCGGCCAGTGAGGAAAAGGTTTTAGGTCGTCCTTGTAAAGCCAATGCTTCTAGCGTCATGGTTATCTGAGTTTAAGTGTTACAATGGATAAAACTGCCAGCATGATGCCGACAATCAAAAAGCGGAGCACGATCTTCGACTCGTGATATCCCAGCATTTGGAAATGGTGGTGAAGAGGAGACATCTTGAAGATTCTTCGCCCTGCCCCAAATTTCCGTTTGGTATATTTGAACCAGCTGACCTGCAGCACAACCGACAGGTTTTCAGCAAGAAAGATCCCGCAAAAGATGGGGATCATGATCTCTTTACGGATCATGATGGCAAATACTGCAATCACTCCGCCAAGCGCCAGGCTTCCGGTGTCTCCCATGAAAACCTGGGCCGGGTATGAGTTGTACCAGAGGAACCCAATACAGGCCCCGACGAAAGCACTGATGTAGATTGCCAGTTCGCCAGTATTCGGAATATACATGATATTCAGATAGTTGGCGAAAATTATATTACCGGAAACATAGGCCAGGACACCCAGTGTGACACCAACGATCGCCGAAGTACCTGTTGCCAGCCCATCCAGCCCGTCGGTGAGATTGGCTCCGTTGGAAACGGCACTGATGATGAAGATCACCAGCGGGATGAAGATCAGCCAGGTCCAGTTTTTGGCATTGGCTCCCAGCCAGGAGATGAGGGAGGAGTAGTCAAATTCATTGTTTTTGATAAAAGGGATGGTGGTCTTGGTCGACTTGACCGCCGTTTTGTTAAAGATGACCGTTTGTTCAGGAGCTGTTTCCATTCCGAAAACCTGGTCCGACTTAACCACTGCCTGCCGGTCCACCCGCTCCTTGATCACGATGTCGTCGCTGAAGTACATGGTAAACCCGATGATGAGTCCTAATCCGATCTGTCCCATCACTTTAAACTTTCCGGCCAGTCCTTTTTTATCTTTCCTGAACACTTTGATATAGTCGTCAAGGAAGCCGATAAAGCCCAGCCAAACAGTGGAGATGAGGATCAGCAAAATATAGATATTATGAAGTTTGGCAAAAAGCAACGTGGGGACCAGAATGGCTGCCAGGACGATCAACCCGCCCATGGTTGGAGTCCCCTTTTTCTCCTGTTGACCATCCAGCCCCAGGTCACGGATATCTTCGCCTACCTGTTTTTTCCGAAGGAACCTAATCAATCGTTTTCCTATGATCATAGATATGAACAGGGAAGTGATCAGCGCAGCCCCTGCCCGGAAAGAGATATACTGAAATACCCCAGCACCGGGAAAGTTGAAGGCTGTATCCAGATAGTGAAATAGATAATAGAGCATACCTTACGAATTGTTGACACGTTGGTTTATCCCGAAGATTTCACGCACAACGGCTTGATCATCAAACGGGTATCTGATTCCTTTGATCTCCTGATACTGCTCATGCCCTTTTCCTGCCACCAGGATATAGTCGCCAGGATGGGCTAACGCACAGGCAGTCCTGATCGCCTCCCTTCGGTCGGCGATCACCAGCAGGTTTATCTCATACGCCACTGGAATCCCATGTTTCATCTCCTGCAAAATAGCTTCCGGCTCCTCAAAACGGGGATTATCGGAGGTAAGGATTAACCTGTTGCTGAACTGGCTTGCAATGGCAGCCATCACGGGCCGCTTGGCAGCATCCCGGTTTCCCCCGGCTCCAACCACAGTGATCAGTTTTCCCTCTCCTTCACGGATGTCGTTGATCGTCTCCAGGACGTTCTGCAATGCATCGGGAGTATGGGCATAATCCACGATAGCTGTAATTCGCGTGGGGGAGATCACGTAGTTGAACCTACCCTCAACCGGATGCAGGCGGCTCAGGGCTGTCAAAACGGCTGTCTTATCCAACCCCAGCAGCACCGCTGTAGAATATATGGCAAGAAGGTTGTAAGCATTGAACCGGCCGATAAGCCTGAACCACACCTCCTTCCCGTCAATCATCAGGTGAAGCCCCTGTACAGTATTTTCGATCACTTTGCATCGGAAATCGGCCATGGTGGTCAGCCCGAAACTCGTTTTCTCTGCCGCGCAATTCTGCAGCATCACCATGCCATGTTTATCGTCTTTGTTGACCAACGCAAAAGCCTCTGACGCCAACTGATCAAAAAAGCTCTTTTTGACCCGGAGATACCTGTCGAACGATTGATGGTAATCAAGGTGGTCGTGAGTGATGTTGGTGAAGACCCCTCCTGCGAAATGTAATCCTGATATCCGTTGCTGGTCGATCGCATGAGAGCTCACTTCCATGAAGCAATACGCACAGCCTGCATCCACCATCCTCCGAAGCAATTGATTGAGCTGAATGGCATCCGGAGTAGTATGTGTTGCATTTACAACCTCTTCATGGATCATGTTTCTGATGGTTGAAATCAGGCCGGCCTTGCTCCCAAGTTCTTCAACAAGTTGATGGAGCAATGTAACGGTAGTGGTCTTTCCGTTGGTGCCGGTAATTCCAATCAGTTTCAGCTCATTGGAGGGGTTGTCATAGAACCGGGAGGCGATCAATCCCAAAGCCAATGCCGAATCTTCCACCACAACATAGGTGACACGATTGTACAAACGTGAGGGGAGGTGTTCACACAGAATCACATTTGCACCCTGAACAATGGCCTGATCAATGTAATTGTGCCCATCGGCGACGGTGCCGCGAATGGCTGCAAACAGCGTACCGGCCTCTGCCATACGTGAGTCGAAATGGAGTGAGGTCACCTCCACATCCTGGCTTCCTTTTACCTGCCGTGCCACAACACCATTTAATACCTCTTCCAGCTTCTTCATGCTTCCGGTTTCTCCTCTTTGGGCTTAGGTTTCGACATGACAAACAGTTCAATGAATACCTCTTCTCCCTTAGACACTTTGACCCCGGAGGCAATGGACTGACTTACAACACTCCCTTTTCCCTTCACCGTCACCCGTAATCCATTTTTTTCCAGCAGGTATATAGCATCTTTCAGTCCCATCCCAGTCACATCAGGCATGATTCCCTGGGTGACAGATTCTGTGACCAGTGAAATACTTTCCTGAATCAGCAATGGTCTTGCCCAGAGTGCATTTGGATTGTCAGATATTGCATTCATGCCCAGATCCCCGTAGAGTAATTCGATATCCTTTCTCTTTCCGGCTTTGGCAGAGGGCGCCATGGGGGAGATTGTGTCTTTTGAGGCAGTGAACTTGATCTCCGGATGACGGGCATACAGCTGATCAGAGACCTCTTTGAATACAGGTCCGGCAATGGAAGCTCCGTAATACTTTCCTTTTTTCGGGTTGTTAATCACTACAATCATCGAGTACTTCGGATCTTCGGCAGGGAAAAACCCCACAAACGAGCCTTTATACTGTACTGCCCCTCCTTTGTTGCCATATCCCTTGTTGTTCATGGCAACCTGGGCCGTACCCGTCTTCCCGGCGATCTTATACACGGAGTTCCTGATGTTGGTTGCAGTGCCTTTCTCAACTACTCCTTGCAACATCATCTTTGCTTTGACAATTGTGATGGGAGAGCAGATTGCAGGGTTGATAACTTCCGTCTTATAGTGTGTTACCACCTGCCCATTACGATGGATCTCCTTAACCAGAAGCGGACTGACCATGGTTCCGTTATTGGCAACGGCATTGTATAAAGTCAGCAGCTGAAGTGGCGTCATGGTAACTTCGTAACCGATCGACATCCAGGGGAGGGAGAGTTTTGACCAGAGTTTGTCTTTGGTATCTTTGATGTTGGGACAGCCCTCTCCGCTTATCTGCAATCCCAGCTGATTCTGGATGCCAAGTTTGTGGAGGCCATCGATGTATTTTTGAGGTTCGGAACTGTAAGCCTTGACAATGATTTGCGAGGTGCCAACGTTACTTGATTTCTCAAAAACTTCCCGTGCGGTGATGGTTCCATAACCTCCCCGGTGGGAGTCGGACATTTTCTGGCCGCTGTAGGTCACTTCCCCATTGCCTGTCGCAACAGGCGTATTCAGATCTATTTTGCCATCTTCCAATGCTACGAGGAACGAAGCTAGCTTGAAGGTGGAGCCGGGCTCTGAACTCTCCCCGATTGCATAGTTGTACCCCTCATCATACCGGTTTTGGCCTACCCGTTTCAGGTTGGCAATGGCTTTGATGTAACCGGTTGCTACTTCCATGACAACCATACAGCCATGATCGGCACTATCGGCAATCAACTCCTTTAGCAGGGCCCGTTCAACCAGGTCCTGGATATTGATATCAATGGTGGTGATGATGTCATCCCCATTTTGAGGTTCCAACTGGTTTTCAAGATCCAAAGGAACCCAGGTTCCGCTTCCCACTTTCCGCATCAACCTTTTTCCAGTCACACCCTGTAGATCCTGACTGAAGAAGCCCTCCAGCCCTACAAACACCCGGGCTGATTCATCCGTGCTTTCATAACCAATCGTGCGTTTGGCAAGCTCTTTATAAGGAAGTTCCCGCTGAAAATGAGGAATCACGATTAAACCCCCTTTGTATTTTCCCCGTTTGAAAATCGGGAAGGTTCGCACCTCTTTCAGCTCAGGGTATGTGATCTTGCGTTTGATCAGGTAGTACCGTTCTTTGTTCCTCCTGGCTTCCCAAAGCTCATCACGGTACTGTGAGGGCGTCCTGTCATTGAAAAGCTTAGAGAGCCGGTACCCGAGTGAATCTACATTCTGTCTGAAGATCTCATCGGTCAGCGAGTCAGTACAAACATCCATTCTCACATCGAAAATGGGGATAGACGTTGCCAGCAGGGTGCCATCATCCGAACAGATATTTCCCCTGATAGCTTCCACATCGAACCAGCTGAGTTCCTGTTTCTTTGCCTGTTCCATCAGTTCGGAGCTCTCAAAGGACTGTATGTAAATTACCCGGGCCATGATGGCAATGGCAAAGAGGAGAATGCCCAGGTAAACCAGGTATACACGCAATAGGATAGATTTCTTTGCCTCTTCCATCAGCTATTTCTCGTTTTCGGCCGACTGTGCTAGTCCGGAGTAAAAAATCTTGTATGGCGGCACCTTTGTCTCTGTCATCCCAAGGAGTTTGGCCCGTCCAGCGATTTCCGACTGTTTGCTCAGGTACATCAGGTTCGACTTGGTTGTGATATACTGGTAGCGTAACTCTTTCAGCTCAATCTTCGTAGCTTCGATCTCCTTGAACGTTTTTTCAGCGTAATATGTGTTACCTATATAGATGATGGCAATGATGGCCAGGAAGGCTAGGAAGGGCAAGTTCGTCACAACCCCTTCCCGGGAAAGAAAGTCCCCTTCCAGCAGACTCTGGATCGGTTTCGAGATCCGTTTTTTCTTCTTAACCGGTCGTTCTTCTTTCTGAAGTTCATCCGGAAATACGGTGGCTGTTGTCTGGTTCATTTCAGATTTTTTTTGCAACACGTAACCGGGCGCTTC
Source organism: uncultured Prolixibacteraceae bacterium (assembly GCA_964449285.1). Taxonomy (GTDB): domain Bacteria; phylum Bacteroidota; class Bacteroidia; order Bacteroidales; family FEN-979; genus QYOJ01. The sequence continues at coordinate 1,320 of CAYUZX010000087.1, read as the reverse complement.
GTGCCCGTGGATTTTCTGTGATCTCTGCTTCATTGGGAGAGATTGGCTTGCGATTGATTACCTGAAGGGGAACCAACGCATTCCCGTAAAAGTCTTTTTCCACCTCTCCACCCCAATTTCCTGCCCGGAAGAAATTTTTCACTAGTTTGTCCTCTAACGAGTGGTAGGAGATTACAACAAGCTTCCCGCCCGTTTCCAACACCTCCACACTTTGTTCCAGGAACTCTTTCAGTGCATCCAGTTCCTGGTTAACTTCGATCCTCAGTGCCTGGAATACCTGGGCCATGTATTTGTGCTCTTTTCCCCATCCGGCATTCGTTTTCAGTAATGCCACCAACTCACCTGTTGTCTCAATTGGCTGGTCTTTTCGGGCCGAAACGATCATTGCTGCCGCTTTCCCGGGGTGATCCACTTCGCCGTAATTCCTGAAAATCTCCCTGAGTCTCGCTTCGGGATATTCATTCACTATCTGCCCGGCATGCACTTTCTGTCGTTTATCCATACGCATGTCCAACGCTCCTTCAAACCGGGTTGAGAATCCTCTTTCACCACTATCGATCTGGCAGGATGAGATACCAAGGTCGGCAAGGATCCCATTCACCGGGAGGGCATTATAGAGCCTCAGGAAGTTCCTGATATGCCTGAAATTGCTGTGGACCATAGTGAGGCGTGGATCATCAATCCGGTTTTCAATGGCTTGTGCATCCTGATCGAAAGCGATGAGTTTTCCTGTTGTCAGTCGTTTCAAGATTTCCCGGGAGTGGCCGCCGCCGCCGAAGGTGACATCAACGTAGATGCCGTCGGACTGGATAGCCAATGCTTCCATGCTTTCGTTGAGCAGGACACTCCTATGGTACATCGTCGATCTCTTCTTTTCTCTCAGGTTTTCCCATGACCTCTTCCGCCAGAGCTGCAAAGTCTTCAGGCTCATCGGTCATGAGTTGTTCGTATTTATCTTTGGCCCACACTTCAATACGGTTGGAGAAGGCAAACAGAATCACCTCTTTCCCGATCCCGGCATAACTCATCAGCGTTTTGGGAAGTAGTAGCCGGTTACTGCTGTCGAGGGTCATCTCGGTAGCGCCCCGGTAGAAGTACCGGACGAAATTCCGGTTCTTCCTGTTGTAGAGGTTAAGCTGGTTGATCTCGGCACTGATACGCTTCCATTCGTTCATGGGATAGAGTACCAGGCAGTTCTCAAATCCACGGTTGATCACAAACATATCCTTGGCTTCCGGGGAGATCTGTTTTTTTAGATTCGCCGGCAGAATGACCCGTCCTTTCTGGTCAAGCTTGCATTCGAATTCGCCGATAAGGTTG
>CAYUZX010000086.1:0-9381 GCA_964449285.1 uncultured Prolixibacteraceae bacterium | reverse complement strand
GAAGCGGATTTCCCTGGTGCATTTGAACAATCAGTATGTTCGTCGGGGGGAACTGGACCTGGAGGAGTTGTTCACGATTGAACCCATGACTGAACAGGCTCAGACTATGCAGACGGAGATCAGCGACAGCACCTGGGAATTGATCCAGATGCTGCAGGGCGGAGTCATCCCGGAGATCGAGATGGGGAGGCAATGCGGGAATCCTTATCCTTGCGATTTTTTGGAATATTGCAGACGACCCCTCCCCTGGCCCCTCCCCACAAAGGGAGAGGAAGGTGCATCCAGAAACCAGGAAGCGCTGGATGAATTCAATGATAAGTTGGAATATCCACTCTTTTTCATGGATTTTGAGACCCTGATGTTTGCGGTGCCGCAGTATGATGAGAGCAGGCCGTATCAGAAGGTACCTTTTCAGTGGTCGGTGCACATCGAAGAAGATGCTAAAATAGTAAAATGGCAAAATAGGGTACTAGCGGACTAACGGACAAGCGAACAAGTGGAATGGTGAACTAGGAAGAAAGGATCCGGAAGGCTGCTTTATATTCCTGGGTGCCCGGTATGATTCGTAATGAACACGGGGCCAGTTGGGCAGTCTATTCTTTTATCAATTTCGATGCTGCACCTGATTTGTGATCGGCTGCATGTATAAAATAGATCCCTGCAGGCAGGTCACTGATATCAATCTGAACTGAAGGCTGGGTGAGAATGAAGGTTCTGACTTTCTGTCCGGTAATTGCATAGATCGACAATAAACCATCCCCCTGAAATCGCTCCATAGAAACCGTGATCCTTGTGCTTGCCGGATTTGGAAACAGATGCAGCATCCCGGCAGCATCCCTGATCCTTTCGTTTTCGGTACCCAATGGACTGCGGGTAGAGATGATTGTTTGTCCATATCCAACGGCATAACCTGAATTACCATTCACAAAACAGATGGCTTCGATGTTATTTTCTGATACCGTGGGTTGGGCGGTCCAGTTGATGCCCCCATCTGTAGTCTTAAAAATAGATCCGACAAATCCGGCAGCATATCCAACAGAGGAGTTGGTAAAACAGAGAGAGGTAAAATCGTACGAAAGATGGCTCGCAACCTCGATCCAGTTATTTCCACCATCCGTGGTTTTATAGATCATTCCCTGATATCCTGTTGCGAACAGGGTGTCATTGCCGATAAAATCGATGGCCTTCAGAGCGAAAGGTCCTGAAAATTGATAATTCCACGTGATTCCCCCATCAACAGTCTTGATGATGGAACCATTGTTCCCTACAATATAGCCGATGCTTGCAGAGGGGAAGCAGACGTCATGAAAATTCGTATTTACAGGAGAAGAGAGCAGTGTCCAGGTAATCCCGCCATTTGTGGTCTTTAAAATAGTTTTGTAATCGCCCACAACATAACCGGTTGTCGCATCCGTAAAAAAGAGAGATCGAAGTGGATTTGTTGTTCCTGAAGACAATTGTGTCCAGCTGATTCCACCATCCGTTGTCTTGAGAATCTTTCCGAACAATCCGGCAATATATCCTGTATTTTCATCGATGAACCATACGGAATAAAAAGGGGAGTTTGTGGTAGGGACCAACGAGATCCAATTTACCCCTCCGTTGGTTGTTTTGCGAACGATTCCGAGATCTCCGACCGTATATCCAGTCTCAGAATTCACAAAGAATATCGAATGAAAACTGCCTGCATTGTTTCCTGTCTGACTGATCCAGGTTGCACCCGCATTAGAGGTTTTAAGCACCGTACCAGCCCATCCAACCACATACCCTTCATTTACACTGGTAAAATAAACCGATTCCATATGAATTAAAAGCGACTGCACCGACCAACTTTGGCCACCATTGGTCGATTTGAGAATCGACCCGTCATTGTACCCTGCCGCATAACCGTTATTTTCATCCACAAACCACACTGAATTCAGCGTGGATGTAGTTCCTGATGTCTTTGTAACCCAGGAAATCCCAGCATCGGTTGTTTTCAAAATCGTCCCATTCTCCCCAACGGCATAACCGGTCGAGCCACTGGAAAAATGAACGGAATTCAATATATTGGTTATTCCTGTAGACAATTGTTGCCAGGTACTACCGCCATCGGTTGTTTTCAAAATCGTACCCTCATATCCTGCAGCATATCCAACTAGTGAACCGGTGAAGGTAACGGCGTTCAAATCTGTTGTTGTTCCTGAATTCTGGCTGATCCAAGTAGCCCCTCCATCCGTGGTTTTGAGGATCGTCCCATTCCAACCAACAACCAATCCGACAAGTTCATTGGTGAAGTAAACAGACATCAGAGGTTCAGTGGTTCCGGTGATCAGTTGCGTCCAGGTGGCACCTCCATCACTTGTTTTCAGGATCATCCCTACCCCGCCGCAGACAAATCCAACATCCGGATTGACAAAAAAAACACATTTCAACATCATGGTCGTTCCCGAAGATTGAATTACCCAATCATTCCCCCCATTGGTGGTTTTCAGAATGGTCCCATGAATTCCAACGGCAAATCCTGTTTGGGCATCAATAAATTGAACGGACATTAATGCGTTGCCCTGAGGTTTGGGATTTTGCCAGAACCATTCCTGAGAAATGGCATATTGCATTGCAATCAAGCCTGCCAATATCATGCATATTCTTTTCATTTGCCTGGTGGATCAGTGTTATACAAAAATAGAGTTTTATCTATTCAAAGGTTCAATTCAAAAAGGAAATTCCTGCGCCGGCACGTTTAGTTCCGGCTTAACCGATCACGCCGCCATCCCTTTGATAAACACTGCTACAAATTCCTTCATCTTTTCGATGATACGTTCGCCGATTTCGCGGGCTTTCAAAACGCTGGGACGGTTATCGAGGCATTTGAACACCTCGTCGCGGATGGGTTCCTGTTCGCTGTAGATATAGGTATCCATCAACGATTGGAACTGCTTACGGTCGAGGTTCTCATCTTCGCATAGTTTTCCTAATGCCAATACCCTCTGGTCGTTCCAATAGGTTTCAAATTCGTCGGGGATGGTATCTGCATCCTGGATGAATGGCAGGTTTTCTTCAATGAATTTCTCGATGAGTTCTCGTTTGCTTCGCAGGGTGACTTCGCCGGCCAACAGGTCCAGGATCGCCTTCTTCTGGCTCTGGATATCTTGTTCCTTAGCCTGTTTCAGTTTCGCCAGGAGCTTCAGGATGTAGGCCACGTTGATCTCGTCGCGGTGGATCAGCTCCAATTCAAAGTCGACATCCTCCAAAATAGAAGCCTTCTCTTTTTGGTGATCACTGCGCACCTGATCATATAGATCGAGGTACTTGCTCTTGTAATCCTCAAAGGATTGCTCCGACATGGGCAGGTCATCCCAGGTAAAGTCGGTGTAGGTTTTCAACACGTTGTAGAGCTGTATCAACGACCTGAAGGCCTTGACAAATTCAAGTTGCTTTTCTTCCCCGCGAAGGTCATCCACGCTTTTTACCGTAGGAGCAATGCCCAGCAGGGAGGCGAAGGCTTCACTGAATTTACGGATAACGGCTTCATAGGGAGGCATGAAGATGACTTCGCTGGCCTCCTTGTTGGAGAAGAGAGCAATGGCTTCATCGGTAGCTGTTTTGAGGTTACGGAAGCAAAGGATGTTCCCGTGCGACTTCTGTTCGTTGAGGATGCGGTTGGTTCGGGAAAAGGCTTGCACGATACCGTGGTACCGGAGGTTCTTGTCGACATAAAGGGTGTTCACCTTTTTGGCATCGAAGCCGGTAAGAAACATGTTCACCACCAGGAGGATATCGATCCGGTCTTTCTCATCAAAACTGACCTTCTCCCTATCTTTAATCCGCTTGCTGATGTCTTTGTAATAATTCTCGAACGACTGACTATCTTTGGTGGAGAAGGTGGTTCCGTACATCCGGTTGTAATCCGATAAAAAATTCTCCAATTTCTCCCGGGTATGGCCGGAGCCATAGATTGGTTTGGGTTCGGCAGCCATGGGCAGATCGTCGGCTATCAGACCCAAGGCCTCTTCATCTTCTTCGTTGGCGCTATAGGTAAAGATGGTGGCGATACGCAGATCATGCGATCCCTCTTCATTTCTCTTTCGGAAGAGCTCGTAATACCGGATCAGGTTTTGGATACTGCTTACAGCAAAGAGAGCGGTGTATTCCCGGTTATGGGTTTTTTGATCGTGAAACCGAATGATGTAATCCACAATCTTCTCCAATCGCTTCTCCGATTCAACGACCTCCCTGGTGTCAATCTCCTCCACATCAATGTCAACAAACGTGTTGCTATTTCTACTGTATCTGCCAATGTATTCGATGATGAATTTCAATACACTCTGATCGCGGATGGCATCGGTGATCACATATTTGTGCAGGCATTCACCAAAAAGGTCGTGCGTGGTGCGTTTGCCCAGATCATTGCCCATGGCATTTTCGGCAAAGATTGGTGTGCCAGTGAAACCGAACAGCTGACTGTTGTGGAAGTAGCTTGTGATGCGTTTATGGATCTCCCCAAACTGACTCCGGTGGCATTCGTCGAAGATAAAGACGATACGTTCCGCGCGCAGGCGCTGGATCCGCTTTTCGTGATACACCCTGGAGATGGCATTGTTGAGCTTCTGGATGGTGGTAACGATGAGTTTGGTATCGTCGGTCAATTGATTAACCAGCCCCCTGGTGTTGGCCGTGACATCCACACTTCCCTTCTTGAAGCTGTTGAATTCGTTCATGGTCTGGTAGTCGAGATCCTTGCGGTCGACCACGAAGACCACTTTATGGACCTCCGGAAGCCCCATGATGATCTGGCTGGCTTTGAACGACGTGAGCGTCTTCCCCGATCCGGTGGTATGCCAGATGTATCCGTTCAGCCGGGAGTGGCTTACCTGCCTGATGATGGCTTCGGTGGCGTAAACCTGGTAGGGACGCAGGACCATCAATAGTTTATAGGTCTCGTTGAACACGATGTAGTGGGCGATCATCTTTCCCAGGTGATCGGGGTTGAGGAAGGATGAGGTAAAATCGGTGAGGCTGGTGATATTCCGGTTCTGCACATCGGCCCAGAAGAAGGTTTGTTTGAACGACTGGTAGCGATTATTGGCGTAATACTTCGTATTGACCCCATTGCTGATCACGAAGATCTGAACATATTGAAAGAGCCCACTGTTCACCCAAAACGAATGGCGTTGGTAGCGGTTGATTTGGTTGAAGGCCTCCTTCAACTCCAAGCCTCGCCGCTTTAGTTCAATCTGAACTAGCGGTAATCCATTGATCAGTATGGTAACATCGTACCGATTCTTGTAGGTGCCCTCCTGAGTCACCTGGTTGGTAACCTGGAAGAGGTTCTTTTTCAAATCCTCCTGGTTATAGAAACGCACATAGAAGCTATCCCCATCGTCGCGATCCAGCTGAAACCGGTCGCGCAAGGTCTTCGCTTTTTCGAAGACATTTCCCTTAGCCAGATAGTTGACGATCGCGCCAAACTCCTTTTCCGAAAACTCAGTTTGGTTGAACTGCTCCAACTGACTTTTAAGATTGGTCAGGATACCCGCTTCATCATGGATGGAAACATACATATACCCGAGACTGGTCAGTTGGTTGACCAGATTATTTTCTAGTATGGCTTCGGGTTGATGCACTTTTGAGTTATGAATTATGAGTTATTAGATTCGTCACATTCTTTTTGGGCTATGGCGAGCTTGTGGATAAAGTCGGCTTTGCTTTCCGCATTTTGTGCTTCTCTAACCAGCGCACCAACTGCCGTTCCACTTCTCAAGAATTGTTTACTAAGAACATATTCTTTCTTATTCTCAGTCAAATACTTATACAGCTTAATTACTCTTATTGCAAAAGCAAAACTCTTAATTTTAACAACACTTTCTTTACTCATCACTCATAATTCATAACTCATAACTTTTACACGAACATCTGCTGCAGGAGGCCTTTTTTGAATTGTTGGGTTTCAGTTATTTGAGATTTAATAAAAGAGATTTTTCCGTCTATTTTTTTTAAAAACAGTCCAATTTTTTTTTGCTCATCATTTGAAATTGGTAGCTTCAGTTTTTTTGACAAGAAAGTTTTATTAGTAATGTTTATTGTGTTTTTTGCACCTTTCTGGATGATCGAATGCAAATAGTTATGAGTATTTGTAACTGATTCAAAATATACATTTAACATATATCCCAACCATTGTGTCTCAGGTGTAAATACTCCATATAAAGGCGATACCAACACATTCTTATCTATTAGAGCTTGTTTAATTATTCCAAATGGAAAATCTCCTGTCGGGCTTTTTGTATAGACGATATCATGAGGCTTTACTAAATTATAATGGGCAGTTGTTGCGGCTGCAAAAGACCTGCCAAGATGTTCAATTTGGTTAACTACCCCTTTGTGAACAGATACAGAAAATACCTGCTCATCACCCGTGCTTTTTAATCCATGTTCAAAAAGAATCTCGCTTAACTTTCTAAGCTCCCACTCCGGAAAATCATCCCCATTTTCATCCTTAAACCGAATCTCCTGTGAAAAAATCTTCTGCATCACCCATTTTTTGTATTGTTCCAGGAGTTCTTTTTTGCGGGTGAGTTGTTGGATCTTTTTGTCAACAGCAGAGAGGAATGAGGCGATTTTTTGTTGTTCGGGGAGGGAGGGGAAGACAATGAAGTTGCTTAAAACTTCTCTATTATTGACCTTCATGTCATTTTTTGCACCAATATTTACAATAGGCTTCAAGTACTTATTTAATCGTAAAGGTAATTGAAAATAATAGTCAAGAAATTGACCATTGAACCCATCTTTTATTGAATAAACTGCATAAAGGGTTGATACAATTCCAGTTTTAAAGTTATTGAATTTAATTATCCCAAAAGGATATTCTTTTAATGGGCTCTTTGTATATACTATCTGTCCGCGTTCCAGAATATGATATGGAATAACAGAAACACCAGCAAAAGACCGTCCTTTATATTCAATTTGATTTACAACACCAGCCGAACTTGAAACAGATAGCATATCCCATTTTGAATACTTTTCATCTTTATTTTTTGTTGTGCAAACTTCTAAAGCACTGATTAGTCTTCTTTTGCTCCATTGTTGATTAAATTCAATGAACCTTATTTTGGGAAATAATTCTACCTTCATACTATTTTCCATTTCTGCTAATTTCTTTTTAGAATGGATTTTCTATGCCTAATTTCGTGCAATAATCAGCAATAATAATATCAGTATTTCTTATTTCCTTCTCCAAAATTTTCAGATCTGCTGATACTACATGTAAATCAATTGCCTCTTCATCTTCAAAAGTATCCACATAGCGTGGAATATTCAGGTTAAAGCCATTTTCCCGTACTTCATCTATACTTGCGACATAGCAATATTTTTCGACTGCTCTTCGATTCCGGAAAGCATCAATGATTTTAGTAATATCGGAATCACGTATATAGTTTTGTGTTGCCTTTTCGAATTGTTGACTACCGTCAATGAAGAGGATGTTATTTGGATGCTCCCGTTTCTTTTTCAGGACCAGGATGCATGTAGGGATGGATGTGCCGAAGAAGATGTTGGCCGGAAGGCCGATCACCGCATCCAGGTAGTTGCAGGTGTGGATGAGGTATTTGCGGATGTGCCCTTCGGCAGCACCGCGGAATAGGACGCCATGTGGCAGGACACACGCCATGGTGCCGTTGTCGGCTAACTGGTAGACCATATGCTGCACGAAAGCAAAGTCGGCTTTGCTCCCCGGGGCAAGTTTTCCATAGTTCGAAAAACGGTCGTCGCTCATAAAGAGCGGACTGGCGCTCCAGTTGGCCGAGAAGGGGGGATTGGCCACCACCGCTTCAAACCGTAGGTCTTTGTGCTGGGGACGTTCCAGGGTATCTTCGTTGCGGATGTCAAATTTCCGGAAATGGACGTCGTGCATGATCATGTTCATGCGGCAGAGGTTGAAGGTGGTGGGGTTGCTTTCCTGTCCGAAGAATCCGCTTACCTCTTTCACCTCTTTGGCCACACGTAACAGCAATGAACCGGAGCCACAGGTAGGGTCGTATACACTTTTAAGTTTCTCCTTGCCCGTTGTCACGATTCTCGCCAGAATCTTACTCACCTGCTGCGGCGTGTAGAACTCTCCGGCTTTCTTTCCGGCACCGCTGGCAAACTGACCGATCAGATACTCGTAGGCATCACCCAGCACATCGATTTCGGTATCTTCCAAGTGGAAGTCCACCTTGTTCAAGTGAACCAGCACCTTTACAATTAATTCGTTTTTGTCCGACTCGCTCTTGCCTAATTTGCTGCTGGTGAGGTCGAGGTCCTCGAAGAGGTTCTCAAAGTCCACTTCACTGTCGGTGCCCATGGTGCTTTGCTCGATGCTCCGAAGCACTTTGGTTAGATCCTCCAGAATGAATTTCGCTTTGCCGTTGCCATTACCCCTCCGTACCAACTCGCTGAACAATTCGGAAGGCTTGAGGAAATAACCCAGGGTATCCAGCGCTTCCGTCCGAATGGCTTCCAGGTATTGTTTTCCTTTGTCTGACTCTTCATCAATTTCATTGTATTTGATTCCATCCGGCTCCAGGATCCTGTTGGCGTAAACGTGCATCTTCTCACTGAGGTACTTGTAGAAGATGAAGCCCAGGATATAATCGCGGAAGTCATCGGCGCCCATTTTACCCCGTAGGGTATTGGCGATGTTCCAAAGTTGTTGTTCGAGTTGTTGGTTGGTGGTGGTCATGGGGTTTGGATAGCCCGAGGCTGATTTATTTTGTTTCGTTTGGTTGTACTGAAAGTGGGAGTAAATATAGGGAAAAAATGGGATGGGGGTTTGAGATGTTATAGTATATATTCAACATACGATCGAGTGTATATGCCGTAAGGGATTGCGGAGTAGTTATCTTTTCACCGACTCGAAAGTTTGAGTGGGCAACAACTCTTGAATACCCACTGAAATCCTTATGGCATATACACTTTGTGTGGGCCCTGCATGAGCATGTAGTGCACACCCGTCGTAGCCTCGATAAAAAGTTTAAATATACAAATTTAATTGAGGCGTATACAACGGGTGGTAAATTTCCAGAGGGTGAAAGTCCCTTACGGGCGGGGGTAACGTCCCGAACCGTTAGCAAGTCACAAGGCGGCTTACCGTAAGGTATACGCTGAAGGAAGTGAGACTGCAAAGGTTGGTACTGACGAACAGGAACCGGATATGAGGCATGACAAACCGGATGAGATAGCACAGCCTGTCAACGTCCCAATCCCATTAAATCGGGAAAGTGTTTGTCCTGTAGATACGGCAGCGATCGACCGAACCGAGCGGAGCGAGTTCGTGAATACCATTGAAAATAAGAGATTACATGAACAACGAATATGCTCTTACCAGGGGAGATCTCCCTATCCACGAGTTGGAATGGGAGAAGT
>CAYUZX010000085.1:0-9587 GCA_964449285.1 uncultured Prolixibacteraceae bacterium | reverse complement strand
GCAAATACCTGGGGGCCGTTTTCCGATCAAAACCCAAGAACTCAGATATATTTTGCAGGCCGTAGGCAACCTACGCCTCACGTTTCACGCCCCTAATCCCTGATGCCTCACGTCTCACGTCTCACGTCTTACGTCTCTCTCCCGTCTGATTGAAATTACTCCTGATTCAATGGAATAATTCCCTCGTTCATTGATTTTGTTTTGTCAAGACAACGATCGCTCTTATTTTTGTTTTCACGAACCCGAAAAATAATTGGTCATGAAAACCTTGAAAAGAACTTCCCTGATGCTGGGACTAATCACTCTGTTGAGTTTTTCGGTTTCCGGGCAAACACTCACCTATAAAATTGTTGATACCAATCAGGATAAATGCTACGACACCTTAAACGAGATAACCCCACCTTTACCGGGAGCAGCATTTTATGGTCAGGATGCCCAGTTTGACGGATATCCACCTTCATATCAGGATAATGGAGACGCGACTGTTACGGATCTGGTTACCGGACTGATGTGGCAACAACAACTGTTTGATGGCAAACTGACCTTTGATGAAGCCGTTGCCGGAGCCGATACGTTCAACCTGGCCGGATATACCGACTGGCGGCTTCCAACTATCAAAGAGCTCTATTCTCTCATTCTGTTCAGTGGAGCCGATATCAGTGGACTCAACCCGGAGTACCTTTCGCCTTTCCTTGATACAAACTATTTTGAATTCAGATATGGCGACACCTTGATCGGTGAACGGTTGATTGATGCTCAGTACGCCTCTTCAACCGAATACGTCGGAGGGACCATGGGAGGAGATCCTACCGATTTCGGCGTTAACTTCGCCGATGGCCGGATCAAAGGCTATGGTACGGGTCCGATGCCCGGACAAACGGAAGACAAGAAATTTGAAGTACGTTATGTGCGGGGGAATACAATATATGGAATGAATGATTTTTCAGATGCTGGTGACGGCACGATCCGGGATGTAAACACAGGTCTTATCTGGGATAAATACGACAGCGGAGAAGGATTGAACTGGGAAGAGGCCCTGGCCTGGGTTGAGCAGAAAAACGCGGAACAATATCTCGGTAACAACGATTGGAGGTTGCCAAATGCCAAGGAGATGCAAAGCATCCTCGATTATTCAAGATCACCTCAAACATCCAATTCAGCTGCCATTGATCCAGTGTTCAATATTAGCTCCTTAATTGATGAGGGCGGAAGTACCAATTATCCCTTTTTCTGGACCGGAACAACGCATGCTTCTTCAAACGGTACGGGTGGATTTGGCGTTTACGTTTGCTTCGGAGAGGCTCTTGGTTGGATGGAAGAACCTCCTATGTCGGGAAACTATACCCTTATGGATGTTCATGGCGCAGGCGCTCAACGAAGTGATCCCAAAAGCGGCGATCCGGCCAACTGGCCTCATGGCAATGGGCCACAGGGGGATGTTGTACGAATTTTCAACTATGTAAGGTTGGTGCGGACCGACTCATCAGTGGGGATTAACGAAACCAGTATTCAGGAAAACAGTTTGAAGATCTATCCAAATCCTGTTGATGGTGATTTTTTATTGAAATTCGAAAATTCTACCCAAACAAGGGTGTCTGCAAGGATAATTAATTCTTTGGGCCAGGTTTGCTTAAATAAAGATATCGACTTGATGGTCAATAATGAAGTGAAGATGAATGTTGAAAATATAAAACCTGGAGTTTATCTGGTTGCTGTTACCTTAGATAATAAGATATATACAGGTAGATTTATTAAACGATAACACCATGAAAAAACTGACTCTTTTTATTTGTCTGGCAATCGGAATGTCCACCGGTATTTCAAGCCAGAATTTTTACGACATCAACACAATTAATACCATCGAAATCACTTTTACTCAATCAAACTGGGATTTTCTGCTCGACAGCCTGGTTGCGAACGGTCAGGAGGAAAGGTTGCTGGGTACGGTTGTCATCAACGGAGAACAATTCGATAGTGTAGGAGTCCGGTATAAAGGAAACAGTTCCTACAATTCCAACCAGGTTAAAAATCCGCTGAACATCAAACTTGATTATATCATCGATGATCAGTTAATAGAAGGGTACGGAACCCTGAAGTTGGCCAATGGGTTTAAAGACCCCAGTTTTATCCGCGAAACCATGAGCTACGAGATTGCCCGGAAGTATATGTCGGCTGGTCTGTCAAATTATGCTAATGTATATATAAACGGAACTTATATCGGACTCTATACCAGTGACCAGGATGTGGATAAGTTATTTATGCGAACCCATTTTGGCAGCGATGAAAACGCGAGAATCAAAGGCGAATTAGCTGATAACCTTCCGCCAGGTTTCATGGGAGGCGTTTGGCAATACTTCGGCACAGATTCAAACGACTATGCCGGATTGTATTCCCTGGAATCTGATTTTGGCTGGCAGGAACTGATCCGGTTCCTCGATACATTAAATAATTACAACACCCATGTAGACGAGGTGTTGAACATTGACCGGCACTTGTGGTTCCTTGCTTTCCAAAACCTATTGGTCAATCTTGACGGGCCCATCAACAATCCTCAGAATTACTATCTTTATCAGGATGACGATGGCCGTTTTAATCCCATCCCCTGGGATCTGAACGAAAGTTTCGGCGTGTTCACCATGCTGCAGAACGGAGGTCCGCAAAACCCAACTCAGCTACAACAACTCAATCCATTTTTAAATCTCACCAGCAGCGACTATCCCATCATCAGTAAAACACTAAATAACGAAACCTACCAGAACATATATGTGGCTCATATGAAAACCATGATGGAAGAGAACGTTGAAAACGGATGGTATCATACCCGGGCACTGGAGATCCAGTCGGTCATTGACGCCGAAGTGCAGGCTGATCCCAATAAATTCTTCACCTATTCCGATTTTATTACCAATATTAACAGTCCTGTTGGGATGGGGCCAAATTCAATCATCGGGATTACACAATTGATGGAAGCCAGGATAACCTATTTGAATTCGCTCGCCGATTTTCAGTATGCAGCTCCCGGAATAGCCAATGTGACACATACGCCGGAACAGGTTTCCTCTTATTCAGAAGTTTGGTTCACCGCTGAAGTGAGTAATGTAACGGATGTGTTCCTGGCATACCGATCCAATGAATATGGTGTGTTTGACAAGATAATCATGTATGATGATGGAAATCATCATGATGGTCAGGCCGGAGATGGCATATACGGGATCTCACTGATTGTGGACGCGACAGATATTCATTATTATATATATGCTGAAAATATGGAAGCAGTGGCCTTCTCGCCACCACGGGCCGAATATGAATATTACCAGATCAGCATCACGGGCGACCTGGTGATCAATGAGTTTATGGCCGACAACAAGAGTACCGTTACCGATCAGGATGGAGAATACGACGACTGGATCGAATTCTACAACAACGGCACCGAAGATATCGCCCTGGGTGGATATTTCTTGTCGGATGATGCCGCTGAACCCGATCAGTGGGCTTTCCCCGATACAACCATCGCACCCGGAAATTTCCTGATTGTGTGGGCTGATGACGATGGAAGCCAGGAAGGGTTACATGCCAACTTTAAATTATCTGCTTCCGGGGAGATTATTGTATTATCTGATAACAACCTGGTATTATTGGATGAAATCACGTTCGGCCAACAAAAGGCCGATACGACCACAGGTCGCTACCCGAATGGAACCGGTGATTTTGTTGAAATGCTTCCTTCTTTCAGCGCTATTAACTTCCCCGGACTCCTGGGCATCGATACGCCTTTACCAGAAACCTCAAATCCGATCATACTCCGGCAAAACTTTCCCAATCCATTTGCAGAATGGACAACCATTGATTTCAAACTTAGGCAAGCAGGGGAAGTGACCCTAAACGTGTTTAATATCTATGGAATGCTTGTTGAAACACTGGTATCGAAGCAACTCGCTGCAGGTGATCATAGCTATACATGGCAAGCTAAAAATTTACTTTCGGGAATTTATTTTTATTCTATCACAACACAAAACCAGGTACAGGTGAAGAAAATGGTCATTCAAAAATAAACCATAAATTTGATCGAATAAATTAACGTTGTGACAAGCCCATCTCACACCAAGAACATGATGAAAACAACCGAGATTTTGATTATCTCGGTCGTCTGGATAGTTCTCATTGCTGCTCCGGTGTTGTTTAACGATAGTCTGAACGGAATTACCTGGGAAAGTTTTTCTACGCCATTGGAAACGTTGATTCCCCTGTTGGTTGTTTTCTTAATAAATCGGTTTCTCCTGGTTCCCGGATTTCTTTTCCGGAGGAAAAAGGTTCACTATGTATGTGCTGCTTTTATCCTGATCGCAATTGTCACCGGTGCCTCGTTCTTATTTTCCAACCAGATGCAGGTTGGCCAGTTTCAACCTCCTCCTCCGCCACCACCTATTACAATGTCAACGCATCAACCACCCCCATCCTTCTCAACTCCATCCTCTTCTTTCAAACAAAACCCGCCTCTCCATCCCAGGCCGATTCCCCCGTTTATGAACGTATTGATATTTTCCGTTCTACTTGTCGGGTTCGACACCGGACTGCGTGTAGCAGTGAGGTTAACAAAAAGTGAGCAGGAGAAAGCCATCCTGGAGAAAGAGCACATTGAGACCCAGCTAACAATGCTTCGTAACCAGGTGAGTCCTCACTTTTTTATGAATACATTAAACAATATCCATGCACTAATTGACATCAATACAACAGAAGCCAAAGATGCCGTAATCCGACTGTCTAATCTGATGCGTTACCTGCTTTATGAATCGACTTCGGGAAAAACTTCTCTGAAAAGCGAATTGGAATTTGTAGAAAGTTACATTGATCTGATGAAACTACGTTATACAAATGATGTTCGGATCATCCTGAATGTTCCTGGGAAGGTCCCGGATAAAATGATTCCTCCATTTTTGTTCACTGCATTGATAGAAAATGCTTTCAAACATGGCATCAGTTACAAAACCAAATCATACATTTTTATTGATTTCATCATTGATGACAACCAGCTTGTCATGAGGGTAAAAAACAGCATTGTACCCCAGGAAAGCGAAACGGAGGGTTCTCCTTCAGGGATTGGACTAACAAACACAAGAAAAAGGCTGGATCTTCAATTCGGTCATCATTATCGCCTGGATGTTTTGAATAACGGAACAGAATTCAATGTTAATTTATCTATACCCATATGATCCGGTGCCTTGCTATCGATGATGAACCCCTGGCCTTGAAACAGATCGGGGCATATATCGAAAAAACACCCTTTCTGGAATTGGTGGCCTTATGCGACAGCGCATTCCGGGCTCTCGAGGTGCTGAAAGAAGAACCGGTTGACCTCCTTTTTGTCGATATTCATATGCCCGATCTTAGCGGGATGGATTTTGTAAAATCGTTGGATCAACCCTTTCAGATTATTTTTACCACGGCCCACAGCCAGTATGCCGTGGAAGGGTTCCAGGTTGATGCCCTGGATTATCTCCTCAAACCAATTGATTATACAAGTTTCCTGAAAGCGGCTAACAAAGCGCATACCTGGTTCGAACTTAACCGACACCAACCGGTTCAATTGTCAAGCAAGGATGATTTCCTTTTTATCAAGTCAGATTATAAGGTTATAAGGATTGGCCTGCATGACATAAAATACATCGAAGGGAAAGGGGAGTATGTGCGGATCCATCTTGCTACGGAAAAACCCGTGATGTCGCTCCTGAGCATGAAATCTGTGGAAGAACAACTCCCCTCCGGGCGGTTCATGCGGGTTCACCGTTCGTATATTGTGAACCTGGAGAAGATTACCACCATTGAGCGCAACCGGATCGTTTTCGATGGAACCACTTACATTCCGGTAAGCGAACAGTACAAGGCACGGTTTCAGGAATATGTCGCAAAGAATTTTTTGAAGTAAAGTACGGTGCCCCTAAATCCCCTGAAGAGGACTTACTCCCCCTTTAGAGGTGGGGGTAATCTTTGTCCCACGTCCTACGTCTCATGTCTCACATCTTCTCCACAATCCCTCTGTCGCCGTCAAGAAGAACAAATTCTCCGTCTGAAAGGGAAGATCTGGCTCCTTTCACACCAACTACAGCCGGGATGCCATACTCACGTGCGACAACAGCGCCATGAGAAAGAGGGCTTCCGATCTCAGTGACAAGTCCTGAAATAATACTGAAATAGGGAGTCCACCCGATATCGGTAAAGGAGGCAACCATGATCTCTCCCCGCTCCAGTTTATCGGCATCTTCGAGGGTATGAATGATTCGTACACGGGCTTTAATTTTTCCACTGCTTACAGGAGTTCCATGAAGTTGTCCCTCTTTGATTTCAATTGTTTCCAAGTGTTTTATGGGTTCGGGGATCCCAAAACATACTTCATCGAATTGCAGTTTATCGGTCTCGGGTAAAAGTTTCCGGCGTCGGTTCGCCTTCTTAAGCAGGGACCGATCTCCTGTTTCTATTAACTGCCCGATCTCTTCATGAGTCAGAAAATAAATCTGATCAGAGTCATCTAAAAGATTGATGCCGGATGCCAGTGCCCTATACCCCTTCCTGAGTTCATTCACCATCTTGATCGAAAGGGCTTTCGAGATCTCCCGCCGTGCTACGGCCGTGCGTGCGGTGGGTAAAAGAATCTTGAATATCAACCGCTTATGGAATGGCAGTTTCTTCAATGTCCGGCGGATCTCCTGCTTTACATCGATAGATCGGTGCTGAAGGTCACCGAACCTGACCTTTGTTTGTAGAAGTTGAACGAGGTGTTCCTGGTTCTCCTCCCAGGGTTTCTCCCGCAGTTCGCTCTCACGCACACACCGGTGGCCATGCCGGTTGATGAACTCCTGGTAAATATCCCTAATCTCAGGCGGCGATTCGTTTTGGATCAGAGATACCGCTTCTTGCGGAGTGACAGATATGAATCTGTTTGCGAAATCCTGGTGGTTTCTGATCTGTTGTGAAAAGTATTCAAGTGATTTCACGGCATCGGCACTTTCAATATCCGGGATGTCGGAGAGGAGAATCGTTGCGATGTGATGGTCATTTGCATCGGGAAGCCTTTTGTCATCTGTCATGATACCCATGAAAGCTGAATAGAGGCTGCCCGATTGTCCTGAGGTGATCAGATGATGTCCAAACCCGATGCTGACATCCAATTTGCCTTTGCCGAGCGCATCCCATAGTTCCCTCACAGGCAAATTTGTATCGATGCTGAAGCCAGCCGCCAGTTTTCTGAGTTTATTAAGATAGCTGTTAGCTCGTATTACTGTAAAACATTGCTTGCTGAAGTTGAATACCCGTTTTGCCAACGGAGCCTTTCTGCGTTCCCTGATCTCCGGATTGACCTGTACGCTGAGTGCCAGTTGAATATTCTCCGACTTGTTTAACCAGATATTTTCGGCGTACTCCATCATATGGGTCATGTTCACAAACAGCCGGTTGTAAAACATCTGGATATAGCGATAATCCCTGCGGTTCTTTAATTTAAATGCACCGCCTTTGTCGGCCAATACACACATGCCATAATCGATGGTATCCACAACTACCGAGTAGGTGAGGGGAGTAGTTACACCGGGCATCATCTCCCCAATATTTCCCAAGGTCCAGATTTCTTCGCTTGAGCCTTTTACGGTATCGAGTTCGTTGTAATGAACGTGATCAAGGGTGGTAACCGGCCGGGCCTGAAGCCAGAATAAAGATCCCGATTCGTCGATAGCCCACTCCATGTCCATGGGCTGGCGGAAGTGCTCTTCGGCTGCTTTTGCTCCCTTCATCAATTCCCTGAGTTGCGTGGATGTAAGCAGATGTCCGTTGGATTTTATCACATTCTCAAGGTCTGAACCACTTTTAAATAGTTCATAATGGTGTGCATCTTTTTTGCCTGCCACAAGATCTTCTCCGAGTCCCGAAACTGCATTGATGATCACCTTGTCGCGCCGATGGGTAACAGGATCGGCGGTAAATATGACGCCGGCGCAAGTAGCCGGAACCATATTCTGAACGATCACTGAAATTCGCAGGTCGGCATCTGCGATTCGACTTTGTGAGTACTGCTTCACCCGGTCGGAAGAGGCGGCGGTGACGCAACAACGGATAGCTTCCAGGATCTCTTCTTTGCCATTTACATTCAGAAATGATGCAAACTGTCCGGCAAATGACGCGTCGTGACCATCTTCGCTGACTGCGGAAGAACGAACTGCCTTAGGCCCTTCGCCAAGTGCATCAATGTATTTAAACAGAAGATTCCCATTCAGGTTTTCCGGATCCGGATGAACGATAACAAAGGCTTCAGGAACAGGCAGTCCCAGCTCTTTGAGTCGCTTCAGCCCGCTGGCCTTTCCGCCAACTGGCTCATCTCCTATATCCGTGAGGTTGATAATATTAGGCAATAAGTTCTTTTTCAATATCTACGTACCCTTTTTTAACTTCATTAGTCTACAGCAGACCTAGTATGTTCTATTGTGACTATTATGGTGACCATTTGGAATTTCGCTTTTCGCTTCGTGCTTCTCGCTACCTCAATTCTTCACACTCTCATACTTTCATACCTTATACCTGTCTGCGTTGAACCCAAACTCCACCATCCCCAATCCATCAACGCCATCAAATTTGTAGGTGCCAATGCCTTCACGCATGTGGTATTTCCCGTCGTGCAGGTAAGGGAATTCACCGTTGCGCCAGAATTCGAGTTTGTGATGCTTTCCGCTTCTTGTATAGATGTCGATGAAGCCATGATTAGGAAGGAGTTGATCTTTTGAGATGGTTTCCAGGTCGGTACATTCGGTGATCGCATCGGCAATGCCATCTGGCCCGAAAACAAATCCGGCAGTAAGTCTTCCAAGGAACTGCCATTTGATGGTTGTAACAGTCCAGCGATAGCCGTTGCCGGCAACCCCGGTGATCCAGTAATGACGATCCCATGTGAGCCAGGTGCGTGAACCGAACGAATGATCACGTGAGGCTATCATGTCAAACTCATGTACCATTCCATCCAGGGTGATGGTCCCGGTAAACCTTCCAGTTTGCTCATAATGAACCTGGTGAGTGTCTTTCATGTGATGAAAGAACTCTTTTGTCCACTTCTCATTGGAAATGGCTTTGGCGATCATCCTCTGATCAGAACTTTTAGCAAAATCATAGATAGGATGTTCGCCGGTAAATAGCAGATCAATTTTGCAGCTGTGCGGTTTGCTCAGTTCATCAATAACCTCCCCTTCATACGAAACACGCCATATTTTCCCAACTTCAACTGGTTCATATTTCAAGGTTCCCTGCTGAAATCCTTCTCCATCCGGACCAGGATCCTCCCGGATGCCAAAAAAGCCCAGTCCTTTGAGGTAAAAGTCCAGCCAGTATTCATGCGGACGTGTCGTCCAGCGAAAAGCCATCCGGGTGATAAAAGCATTACCCTGCTTGTCGCCGCCATAAAAATAGGAGCTGTCGTTTGGGAAAGGTTCGTTTGGGTCAACGTGTTTTTGCTCAAGGATTTCAACGGGAAGCTGGTTGCTTTTCGTCCGCTTCACCATCTGCCGGGCAATCCAGTATTTGATCATCAGTTTGCGTTTGGTGGCGCAAACTTA
>CAYUZX010000084.1:0-10239 GCA_964449285.1 uncultured Prolixibacteraceae bacterium | reverse complement strand
CACGTCAATAAATATTCGCCGCATTCCGGTATCCGGCATTGTTTTGGTACCAGTCGGGGAAAAGGTTGCCGCTGCTTTGCACCCAGTCGCCAAATTTCAGGTACGCATCGATGATGGAGATCTCCTCCAGGGGATAATCAAACGTTTCATAGATGTTTAGCGCCCAGGGCAGGTTGGCGGCTGTTTTGTAATATTTGCCTGCGGCGGAATTGGAGTCATCGTCCTCAATCCCGAAGTATTGAGGGTCGGCTTTGTCAGTGGGTTCAAAATCAGGCAGATGTACCTCTTTTCCCCGCTCCATCCCAGCCATGATGAATGGATTGAACCCGGCAATGTTCAGGGCTGTAAGACTCACTGTACCACCGGCTCCCGGAGTGCCGTTATTCATAAATACCATGGAGACCGTAATCGTATCCCAGGGAACAATGGGCTGGCCGGCAGAAGTATTCACACCAACCCCTCCGCCAACCGGGACCATTAACCGGAAGAAGTCGTCAAATACAATCGCAGTTGCATCGGTCTGTCCTGTTTCCAACCCGTTTGACCCGAATGTATAGCCGGAAGCAGAAAGCACGTCATACCCTGTCGTACTGATGATTGAGGTAGGGTCAACAGAAGGAAGCTGGAATCCGAATCCGTTGTGGAGTCCGGCTCCCGATGCCCTGAGAATAAAGGTTCCGATCAGATCAACCACATTGTCGTCGGCATTGGTGACAATCTTAAAGCTGTAACCAACTACCACATCATTCAAGTCGTAGTCTCCATCAGAAGGCCAGAGATCTTCAAATGCCAGGGTTGCTTGTCCGGATGCCGGGTAAAAGTTGTTGTATGCCCGGTATGGATCAGCGGGATAGTCATCTTCGTTATCCGGCACTCCGTCTCCATCGGCATCAGGGTTGATATTGATTGGTTCGCAAGAATTGGATGGATCCGAAGCATAAGTACCGGGGATAGTGATGTCGTCCAGTTGTCCCCTGGAGTTGCCACCGGACCCAGAAAAACGCCACTTGAACTTATATACACCACTCTGGGTGATGGCAATAATTTGAGTTATTGTAGTACCGTTCGTATAGTCGTAATCCAAAATGAGGTCCCCTGAAGGATTAGCCTCACTGATAATGTAAACCTTCAACGTACGCGATCCATTATAACTGTAGATCCGGTGTTTGAATGTCAGGTTGCCGGAACCCGATAGTGAAACCCAGGGAGATTCAATGATTCCGATCTTAGTGTCAAGTTTGTCTGTACGGACACTTTTTGAACCTGAAATGGGTGAATTGGATTTTACATCGGCGTTGTCAAAATCCCAACAAAGACCTTCATAATAACTTTTGTTCCCTGATTCAAAGTCTACTTCATACTGACTGAAGACAGAAGGAGTAACCATCAGGAGGATGAATAACAATAGTGTCAGCTTAAAATATTTCATCACTATTTTTTTACTGTGAAAGATAGTTAAAATGGATCACTTCAGGAGTAGCATCAACAATCTTCCAGATCGACCCATAGGTGATCATCACCTCTGTTTCATAAGCAGGAATCGTGAATTTAAGGGTATAATTCTGATCCATGAAAAGCGGGTTTTTCAAGTAAACTTTTTCTTCATCGGTCGATTTCACCCAGAGGGTATTCCGGATGCTAACGGGAACTGTAATACCGGTGACTTCCAGTGTGATATCCCGTGTTGTCTTCCAGTCGAAGTTGTTGCTTACTGTAAGTTCCAGCGGATTTTCAACAACAGGGGCCGGTACAGTTATGGTTAATTCTTTTCTACAACCTGTGCCATCCATTAAAAGCAAAGCGAACAGGAAAATGGAAAATGTGGTGATTTTTCGGCTTTTCATGGCGTTGCAAATCTTAATGTTATTCAAACTTACAAAAAACAAACGGGTGGACCAAATAGCAATAAGTATGTGGCAGTTCATAGTTAGTACATGTGATTTTTTTTTTACTTTTACATCACTATCCAAACCTGAAAAATTTAAATTCACTTGATATGAATCAGATTGATTGGAAAAACCTTCCTTTCGGGTATTTCAAGACCGACTACAACGTACGATCTTACTACCGTGATGGCCAATGGGGGGCCCTGGAAATCTCCTCATCAGAACAAATTACCTTGCATATGGCAGCTACCTGTCTACACTATGGGCAGGAGGCATTTGAAGGGCTGAAAGCGTTTAGGGGAAAGGACGAAAAGATACGGATCTTCCGAATGGATGAAAACTGGAAACGGATGAACAGCTCTGCTCGCGGAATCATGATGGCCGAGGTGCCGTGGGAATTGTTTCAGGAAGCTGTTTTGACTGTTGTGAAAATGAATGAGAAATACGTACCTCCTTATGGCGAGGGCGCTTCCCTGTATATTCGCCCGCTCCTGATTGGTACGGGTCCACAGGTAGGTGTAAAACCGGCCACGGAATACTTGTTCATGATCTTCGTAGGACCGGTTGGCCCTTATTTCAAAGAGGGTTTCAGCCCGGTGAAGATGGAAATTGTGCGCGATTACCATCGTGCAGCCCCCAAAGGAACCGGCCACATAAAGGTTGGCGGAAATTATGCCGCAAGCCTTGTCCCTGCACACCGCGCACACCAGGATGGATATGCTTCGGTACTTTTCCTGGATTCAGCTGAACAGAAATATATCGATGAAGCTGGTCCGGCTAACTTCTTTGGTATCAAAGGGAACACCTATGTGACACCCGCCTCTACCTCCATTCTTCCTTCCATCACCAACAAGTCTTTGCAGGTATTAGCGAAGGAGATGGGTATGGATGTGGAAGTACGTCCGGTCCCGGTTGAGGAGTTGGCCGATTTTGATGAGGTGGGAGCCTGTGGTACAGCGGCTGTGATCTCACCAATTTGTGCCATCATCGACCACGATACCAAACATGGATACCATTACTGCAAAGATGGAAAAGCAGGAGAGATCTCCACGAAACTATACCGGAAACTGCGAGCCATCCAGGAGGGAGAGGATGAGGATAAACGGGGGTGGATCACGGTGTTGGAATAGGGAGAGTATGAGTAGGGGCGGGTTCTGAACCCGCCCCTCCAATATATACCCAAACCTACAGGAACTTCTCCATCGTTTCATGTAGCTTTTGCGCCTCTTCACGCGCTTTTTCGGCGAAATCCTTGCCTGATGACGCATAGATGATCCCCCGGGAGGAATTGACCAGTAGTCCGCAATCTTTGTTCATTCCATACCTGGCAACCTCTTCCAAACTACCTCCCTGAGCGCCTACTCCGGGTACCAGGAGAAAATGTTCGGGAATCAGCGCACGGATCTCCTCAAGTTTCCTGGCTTTGGTTGCACCCACCACATACATCATGTTCGATTCGGTTCCCCAACTCAGTGACTTGATCAATACCTCCTCAAAGAACCGAAAGTTGGTCTCTTTTGAGGTCATTAGCTGGAAATCATCTGCCCCTTTGTTGGAGGTAAGAGCCAACAGGATCACCCATTTGTCGTCAAACTCAAGGAATGGCTTCACAGAATCTTCACCCATATACGGTGCAACAGTCACCGCATCAAAATCCAGCCCCGATGACTTCGGATCAAACATCGCCTTGGCATATTGTTTAGAAGTATTTCCGATGTCGCCACGTTTGGCATCGGCAATGGTAAAGGCCTCTCCTCCGTATATATTGTTGATATACTGGATCGTTTTCGTCAGACTTTCCCATCCTTCAACACCATGACATTCGTAAAATGCCAAATTCGGCTTGTAAGCAACAGCCAGATTGATGGTAGCATCGATGATCGCCTTGTTGAACTCAAATACCGGATCCTTTTCCTCTAGCAGATGAGGAGGGATCTTAGCCAGATCGGTGTCCAGTCCGATGCATAGAAACGACTTCTTTCGGCGGATCAGGGAAATCAATTCTGTTCGATTCATTTCGATTTTCGAATTACAATTGATTTGCGAATGTACGATTTCTGATTGACGATTCCAATGACGGCAATGATGTACAATTCATGTCATTCGTCATTCGTCATTCTAACTCACTGCCGCCTTCAGTCGCTCTGCATTCTCTGCCAATTGTAGTGCATCGATCAGGGATTGAATATCGCCATCCACGATGGCATTCAGGTTATAAAGTGTCATGTTGATGCGGTGGTCAGTCACCCGACTTTGCGGCCAGTTGTAGGTGCGGATCTTGGCAGAACGGTCGCCTGTAGAGATCATCGTTTTGCGTTTCTTCGAGATATCATCAAGATATTTACTGTACTCCAGCTCAAACAAACGGCTGCGAAGTACTTTCATCGCTTTGTCGAAATTCTTCATCTGCGACTTCTCATCCTGGCAGGAGGCAACAATCCCCGAGGGGATATGAGTAAGGCGGATAGCCGAGTAGGTGGTGTTGACAGACTGGCCTCCCGGTCCAGAGGAACAGAAGGTATCTTTCCGGATATCGCCCGGTTTTATCTCTACTTCGAATTCATCGGCTTCGGGCAGGACAGCAACTGTGGCGGCAGAGGTATGCACGCGTCCCTGGGTTTCAGTATTGGGGACCCTCTGTACACGGTGAACTCCCGACTCATATTTCAGCTGGCCGTAAGCTCCATCTCCGATTACGTTGAAGATGATCTCTTTGAAGCCGCCAGCAGTGCCTTCAGTGAAATCTACAAGCTCGGATTTCCATCGCCGGGTTTCACAGTATCGGGTATACATGCGGTAGAGATCGCCCGCAAAGAGACTAGCTTCATCGCCGCCAGTACCGGCCCGGATCTCCACGATCGCATTTTTAATATCCTGGGGATCGGAGGGAATTAGCATCAACCGGATATCTTCTTCCAGGATGCCCTTTTTCTCATTCAGTGTATCCAGTTCCTCCCTTGCCATATCCCGCATCTCTTCATCCTTCTCGGTAGTGAGCAACGCCTTCGCATGATCGATGTTGGCACAGATATCACGGTACACAAAATAGGCCTCAATAATTGGAGAAAGCTCCTTGAAATCACGG
Source organism: uncultured Prolixibacteraceae bacterium (assembly GCA_964449285.1). Classification (GTDB taxonomy): domain Bacteria; phylum Bacteroidota; class Bacteroidia; order Bacteroidales; family FEN-979; genus QYOJ01. Next base: position 5,268 of record CAYUZX010000084.1, on the reverse strand, counting down.
TTTAGCTTGATGTATCGCTTCATGTCGCCTGTGATCTTCGGATCATTCATTTGCTCCGTAAGCTCGTCGTACCGCTTCTTGATTGCTTCTAATTTATCTAACATAGGTCTTCTTTTCGGGGTGCAAAATTAAGAAAAAATCAGCTATAACATGACGAAGGAGTAACCTGATTCTCTTTGAGCAATGATTATTTGCTCCACGCCTTCAAAAAATTCTGTTACTCCGGCATCGGGGTTGCCAATCAGATACCCTTACATACAACACGGCACCTTTTTTTTAACTACCATCTAAGTGAAAAAAGTTTACACTGGATGAGGAATGCCTCGGCGAGTGGACCCGACAGTGGGTTCTCTGCTTCCATTCGCTCGGGATGCCATTGGACAGCAAGTAGAAAAGGTTCCCCCTCTCTCTCAGCCAGCTCTACTCCTTCAATGAGTCCGTCGGGTCCGTGAGAGTTGGCCTTCAGGTCGGAAGAAAGGATGCTGATTGCCTGATGGTGGTTGGTTGTGACGAGGGCTGAATCACAGTTACAGAGTGTGTGCAGGAAGGAGTTTTGTTCGACATATACCATGTGAAAACAGGTCAGGTAATCCTCACAATGGTGGAGGACAGTAGTATCAAAATCCTGTTGAATATCGATGAAGAGTTCTCCCCCGAATACTACATTGAGAAGCTGTTCCCCACGGCAGACTCCGAAAATGGGCATTTTCAACTCGAGCGCCCTTAGAGTCAGGTTGATTTCCAGCGTATCCCGGTAAAAGTTTATGGTGCCACAGCGGGATGTATCGCTTTCATATCCATAAATTCCAGGATAGATATCTTCCCCACCGGTGAGTAGTAATCCATTGCAACGTTCAAGGGCATCCAATGCCGAGTCGACAGGGAGGGTGTAAAGATTCACGAATTGCACCGTGGTATCGGCCCGTTTCAACCAGTTGATATAATTGTCGGAGGCCTTTGATATCGCTATTATTGGTGGTGGGAGAGTTTTCTGGCATGCCATTAAGGCCAACACAAAGATGAAGAACCCGGCACCGGATAAATGCTTAAGGGAGATTCTCATAGGGAGGGGTTCTTAATGTGTAAAAGGTACAGGTTGTTGTGGTTGTGGTGTTGGATTAGCGCTCTGCTCCACCCCCTGGATGAAGTATTTTGTCTTTCCCCGCCAGGGGAAGACCATATACCGCTTGAAATAGCGCAAATTTACCCGTTCGCCCGTTAGTGACACCTTTTCAAGAAGCCGGACGACTGAATCGTTTTTTGGTTCTACTGAAAAGTCAAATGTCCCGGCAATCGGACTAACTTTTTTTAAGGCTCCGAATGAAGCCAGGTCTAGCTGGCCTTCGTATGTTTTCCAGATAACCCCTTGCTTACTTATGCGCAGGACGGTTCCTGCACGAACACCTTCATCATAGATGCCCCAGTAAAGGAAGCTGAACACGCCGAATAGAATGACCATAAGAATGATCACAGTGAAAGTCAATGCTTTTTTCATAGGTCATGTTGGATTAAATTAATAGATAAAACGTCCCATTTCACAGTTGATCGTAAGCTTTTTTTCCGGAGCTTCTTCGACGCGGCCGATGATCCGGCCATCTAACCGAAACTCTCCGGCGATTGCAAGAATCTGATCTGCTTTATGCTCGGGGAGAAAAAGCTCCATCCGGTGCCCCATGTTGAATACTCGGTACATCTCTTTCCATGGGGTTTGTGATTGATCCTGGATGAGTTGGAAGAGAGGTGGGACTGGAAAGAGTTGATCTTTTATGACATGTAACTTCTCAACAAAATGCAGGATCTTGGTCTGGCCTCCTCCCGAGCAATGAACGATTCCATGGATGGCGCTGAGATGTTCTTCCAGAATCCGTTTGATCACAGGAGCATAAGTGCGGGTAGGAGAGAGGATCAGTTTTCCAACATCGATGCCTTCGACTGCGGATGGGTCGGTTATCTTTTTCGATCCTGAATAGACAAGGTCGTCGGGGATCAAGTCATCAAAACTCTCAGGAAAACGACTGGCATAAGCGTTATAAAGTACATCATGCCGTGCCGATGTTAGTCCGTTACTTCCCATGCCACCGTTGTAGGTCTCTTCATATGTCGTTTGGCCGTAAGAGGAAAGCCCTACAATGACATCACCGGCCTGAATCCTTGCATTATCAACAATCTGCGACCTGGGCATCCGGCAGAATACAGTGGAGTCGACGATGATGGTCCTCACCAGATCTCCCACATCAGCTGTCTCGCCGCCAGTGGAATGGATTCCGATACCAAGCGTTCTCATCTTCTCAAGGAACTCTTCAGTACCTTCAATGATTGCGGTTAGTACCTCGCCCGGAATTCTCTGTTTGTTTCGCCCGATTGTGCTGGATATTAGGATATTGTCCAATGCTCCTATGCAGGCAAGGTCATCAAGGTTCATCACGATGGCATCTTGCGCTACACCTTTCCAAACTGAGAGATCTCCAGTCTCCTTCCAATAGAGGTAGGCCAGGGAGGATTTAGTGCCGGCGCCATCGGCATGCATGATGTTACACCATGTAGGATCGCCACCGGCGATATCTGGAATAACCTTACAGAAAGCTTTTGGAAAGAGTCCTTTATCCAGGTTTTTGATAGCTGCATGAACCTCCTCTTTTCCTGAGGAGACACCACGCAGTTTATATTTAGTTGATGATGACATTCATGATTATTCAAAAATAATCTTTGTCTCGGCAGCATCGACACTGTATACCCCGAATTGCTTCAGCGTAGTTGGCCCGAAATAGATTTGGTTCTTCAATTTCTGGTTAACTGTCGCTTTCAGGTCTCTGGCAATGTTTTTTCCGATACGCATTTCACGGATGTTGATGACAGCCTTATTTGCGATAGTCCTTTCACCGATTAATTGAGTGGCATCCCCAATAAAATCATTGCGGTCGATGGCTCCGCTGGTGAGTAGCCTTACGGCTTCAGCGGTAGAGATGTAGAACTCAGTCTCTCTTGGGTCGTACTGGAAGGTGGAAGTAATTCCGTTTACATAGCATATGGCTTCGAGGTTCTCTTCTTTCGTGAGCGTATAGATCACACTGTTTTCTTCTGGTTTCACCACAATCTCCACCGCAGGACCAGGTTTCTTAGAGATTCTGGATTTCGGGATGTAGTCATTCCTGAGAATGGAAAATTCAGTCCGCCTGTTCAGTTGGTGGGCTGCTTCTTTAACAGCGGTAGTGGGCAATGAATTAATCAGGGAGTCAGTGAGCACCGTGCCCGGTTCAAAGGTGAAGCCATCTTTGGTTTGAGCCCGGTTGATGTTTCGTGGAACCCTTTCGCCATACCCTTTGGCAACAAGCCTGTCAGGGTCTATACCCCGGCTGATGAGGTAGTCGACAACTGATTGGGCCCTACGCTGGGAGAGGATGTCGTTCCGCTCTTCATTATCTCTTGAGTCGGTATGGGCAGCAAGCTCGATCACGATCGTTTCATTGGCATCGAGGGTGGCAATGAGCCCTTGCAATGAGTCCTGGAATTGTGGCTTCAGGTCCCATTTGGCAAGGTCGTAAAGGATATCGGGGAGTACTACCGGTTTCTTTGGGATTGGCTTCAGGACAATATCCCTGGTCAGGTCACGGCTCGATTCCAGCCCAACGGTAGTCTCGGTAGCCTTTTCATTGAAATAATCTTTCTTGACAACCAGAATTTCATAAGTAGTGCTGGGAAGGATCTGGTTTTTGTTGAACACGTAACGTCCCCGCGTGTCGGTGTTGTAAGTAGCTGTCTTCCCGTTCGTTCCCACAATGCTTACATTCGCTCCTTCAATAGGCTGGAGCGTCAGGTCATCCGTTATATAGCCTTCAAGTGTGAAATATACGGGTGGGATGATGAATGAGTAGATGTCGTCTTTCCCTTTGCCTCCTGGGCGGTTGGAGGAGAAGAACCCCTCTTCGGGTTCGTCCAGGTTAAATACAATGCTAAAATCATCCGCATGCGAATTGATCGGATATTTCACGTTTTCGGGAGTGCCCCATTTTTCATCAGAGAGGGTACTTACGAATATATCCAGGCCTCCCATGCCAGGATGGCCATTGGAGGAAAAATAGAGGATAGAATCGCTTCTAAGGAAAGGAAACATCTCATCGCCTGGCGTGTTGATCCCGGGTCCCAGGTTGATAGGGCGGGTGTAGCCGCCGCCTTTGGCTTTTTTGATGATCTTCCAGAGATCTTTTCCGCCTAATCCTCCAGCTCTGTCGGATGAGAATATGATCAGACTCTCGTCCGACGATATCGTAGGGTGACCGTTGGCAACCGTACTGTCAATCCCCAAGTCAAGCATGGAAGCTTCACCCCAGGCAGTTCCGCCGATCCGGCTGGCTTTGTAAATAGCACATCCATTTTTCTTCCGTGGTTCATTCCAGCACCGGGTGAAATAGAGGCTGGTGAACCGGCTGTTAAACTGTCCCGACCCTTCGTTGCTCTCGGTGTTGACCACATCATCCTGGTCGAGAAGCACTGGATTGGTCCACTCTTCTTTCCGGTCTTTGCGAGCAAAAAAGAGATCGGTGAACTTCATCCCGGTCCAGTTATCATTGTTTTTACCGGTGGCAGCATCCCGATTGGATGTAAAAATGATCGATTTGAAGTTTCTGTCGGCATAAGCAGGGGAGAAGTCATCATCCCGGGAAGAGATCTTTTTTTGCAGCTCGACGGTATACTTGGATGGGTTTTGAATCCACTCCAGCGATAATTGAGCTGACTCAATCGCTGCAGCAGCGACGGTATCATTTGGCACAAGCTCCTTATACGCCGTATACTGTTCGATTGCTTCCTCATACTTCCCGTTGACTTTCAGGGCATCTGCATAGTAGAGCAGGATTTTCGGATTTTGCTTTTTGTACCGGTCACCAATAAGCCGTTTATATGATATCTCCGCCCGTTTGGTATTGTTCATCAGGCGGTAACACTCTGCCATCTGAAACGAAATCCGGTCCCGCTCATCCCGATTCTTTTTTACCTTGGAATAGGCTTTCTGGTACTTTTCTACAGCAAGGGAGTACTGTTGGTCGGCAAAGGCGTCGTCAGCCGCTTTGGTATGTTTATTCTGTGCTGCAACTTCACCAGAACAAACCAGCAAAAAAGAGAGAATGAGGAGTGTGAAAAGATATCTCATAACAGAAGCAATGGTTCAGGCATGATTAACGTACAAAGATATGAAAAAGTACAATTATCAATGCAGGAATGCAGGAATGCAGAAATGCAGGAATGCAGGAATGCAGGAATGCAGGAATGCAG
>CAYUZX010000083.1:0-10615 GCA_964449285.1 uncultured Prolixibacteraceae bacterium | reverse complement strand
TATAACGCCCGGTTTTCGTTTCCGGAAACCTCTAACAAAACACCATTCATCGAAATACTGTAAGCTGTGAAGATAATACCGCCGATAAAAAATATACTTACGAATGAAGGTATGCCAGAAGAGAGGAGTATAAATAATGGAAGAATGAAAGCCAGTGCTGCACTTCCGTAAAGTAAATAGAGGTATTTATATTTTCTGGCAAGGGCGAATAATATAAAACCAGCGCCCACGCTTCCAATCACCTTGTACAACAAAAACAATCCTGTGTCGGCGCTTTGAGTGTGATAAAATTCTTTTGCATACAGAATGATGAATGGAAGCAGTGATAAACTGATTCCCATTGTATTGATAAATCCCAGGAAGTACCCCAACTTTCGATTTTGCGTGATCTCTGTTTTTACCAGATGAAGAAAGTGTCCGATGGATTTAACAGCCATCTTTGAAGGGATAACTTCTTTCAGGTTCCAAAAACCAAGCGAGGCAATGAACAGAGCTCCAAAAGCAATTAAAAACAGATATCCATAATTGGCAGGATATACCGATATGGTTAACATTTTTTTAGCAAGCAGTGCCGAAAAAATAAATATGATCCCGGTAACAACCTGTTTTGCAGAAAAAAATGATTTTCGGGAACTTGAAATGATTGATTTGCCTAATATATCAGTGTAACCCACAATGGAAAAAGCTCCACCAAGAGAGAAAACCGTGATCATAATGAAGATGATCCAGATAATATATTCCTCATTGATTAGATATGAAAACAAAAGCAAGAGTCCCAGACCCAACAAAGAAAGAACTCTTGAGTTTATTCCCAGCAGCAAAAATCTTTTTTTATAATTATAATTACTGATAAACGGGGCAAAGAAGAGTTGTGTAAAGCTTGATCCACCCAGCATGATTGCCGTCAGGATCCCAATCTGCACTGCACTACCACCGGCATCCACCAACATAGCCGGAATCACAGTATCTATATCCATAAAACTTTGTGCAAATGCTAAAAATCCAGCATGCCAAAGCAGGGAGTAAAAGTTGCGTTTCGAGATGGCGGATGTTAAGGTCATTTTTTTAATAACCGGTTGTTTGAGTGACTAATTATACGATTCCATTGTAGCTGGATCCTCTGCCATCATTTCAGGAACAAGTTGGCGCATCTTTGCCTGGTCCCAAAAAGGGAGTTTTTTATGTGCGTTGAGGTACTTCATGGGGATGGGGTGCGTCCCAAGAACGACTGGAATTTTGTAATAACTTTCGATGAACTCTTTAAATTGATTGATCCGTGGACACGGAGGATAACCCACGATCAAACCGGTAGCCAGATGAATTACCTCCGCTCCGTTTTTGATCATCTCTTCCGGAACGTATTCAATATTGCCTCCCGGACATCCTCCACAGTAAGAATACCCCACAAGTTCAAGCTCCTGATCTATTGGGTAACGGGCAAACCCACCAACATGTTCCCGCATGGAACGAAAACACTTTCCTCCGCCACAGGTTTGATACCGACCACAAATAATGATGCCAACTTTTGTTTTGTTTTTCATGTTTCGATTTGTAAATATTCTTTAGTTTATATGCATTAACACGTATTCGTACTTTGTCTGATGACAATGCTTCCTGTTGGAACACCTATGTCGTGACTGATCACAGGGCATTTTACCTGAAGCATGCAAAAAACATGCGAACCGGCGTCACTTAGTGTTTCATAATTTCCCTGACCTTTTGCTATAATCAATCCAGCCGATTCAAATCGTTTACGAAATTCCTTCGAACATAGAGATAAAACAGTCCCCGGAGCATCTGATCCGTTTCTGATAATGGTTGAACATTGATCCAGCCCCGCATCCATGGCATCTTCCCGGGTGGCATCATTGAGTACCGGCCCACCCTTCACAACATAAGTGACGGGAATGTGAAGTGACTCAATCAATACCCGGTCAAATACCGTTTCACCGGCATTGTCCCCGATAAAAAAAAGCCTGTTCGCGTAGGAAAGCTGTTCCTGGAATTTATCCAGATCATTGATCGCAAATGGCTGATATAATACGCGTTGAACTGTTTCCCATAGGTCGTCAAAGGCATTACTGATCCCAAGGTCGATGATGTTTCCGGCAATGCTGATTCTGACCGCTGTTTCGAGATCAGTGTGTTCTCGCATGATCGCTTTCAGTCTTGGATAGATCTTTAGTGCTTTTTCTGTCGACTTCCGTTTTTCATTCTGATAAGGATCTTCTATGCCAAGCACCTCCCGAATCACACGATGAACCACGGCACCTATTTCTGGTGGTGATACCCCATTGGACTGAGCCTGCAAAACAGCTAACACCTCTTTGATGATAGTATGCAATTGGATTTCATCGCTTTCAGCATAACGGGCTGCAGCGATAGCCTGACGCAGAAAACAGGGATAACAGTCAGCATAGGTTCTCATTCAGTTTAGAAATAAGGTTTCAATCTTTTCAGAGACCCACAATGCATGAAGTAAATCTTATCTCACTTGCTTTGATCAAAGAAGGTTTATTTTTTCGTTTTCAACAGTTCTTCTCTGATCATGGTAGTCCCACATACAGGACATTTGATGGTCGTGCATTTGATGTCTTGTTGATGGGGGATCTTTTCGCCACATTTGGCACAAACACAAAATCCTCCAGGGCCGAAAGCGCCTCCTTTATTTCTTCCTTTTCCGCCTCCACGTCCAAATCCTTGACCTGGACCTGCAGGCCTGTTTTCTCCTGAGCGATTCATTCTGCTTTATCTCTTTTTATAATCTTGGCTAACTGGTCTCCCAAAGTGTTCAACTGGTCCTTTATGAGACCGATCTCCTCTTCTATGCTATGATCATCTGAAGTAGGTTGATCATCCAGGCCCCTCTGGAAACCAATCCCTCTCCCGAAACTTTGCCTTCGCCCGCCATAGAGTCCTCTTCCAAATCCCTCTCTTCGTCCGAATCCATAACCTCTTCCACCTCCCCGGAAATTACCTTCTCTGAATCTGAGCGAACCCCAGGGAGTATTTCCAGCGTCAGTAGTTTCATTGTTAGCGCAGAGTCCCATACGTCTGCCTGTTAATGGGCCTACTCCAGATGGCCCTGTTTTGTCATGTCCTGGCATAATTACCTCCTTTTTTTTGGTTTATATAACTAGATCTGTTATTGATGTTACAACATTTGCCATGACCAAACCCACCGGCAAGATTCAACAGGTTATTGGAATGACACGTAGGGCATTCAGTAATCAAATCTGCAAAATTTGATTTGAACATATGGCCACAATTCTGACAACGGATAATATTATTCCTGAAATGAATATTCCCTCCTTCAATTGTGAGGAGTTTTCCCTGAATGATAAAATCAGCAATTTTTTTTCTGGCTTTTTCAATTAAGCGGGAAAAGGTGGAACGTGAGATCTCCATTTCCTCTGCTGCTTCAGCGTGAGATAAACCTAATTGGTCTGCGAGACGTAAGGATTCAAACTCATCCAGGGTTAGGAAAACCTGTTTAAGATTCGGTCCTCTTATTCCTACTGGCTTGAACTCCGAAAAGATGGGTGGTTCATGAATAATTCGATTGTTTTGTGGTCGTGACATCAAGTAATTTTCCTGCAAATATAATGCACATATGTGCAAAAAGCAAATTTTCCATCTATTTTAGAAAAAAATACTATCTATAACTTTTGTAACTTTGTATAAAATTTTTCCCATGGAATCTTTTTTTATTGACACGTTGCAACTGTTTTTTCAGGCTCTTTTTTTTCTTGCGATAATTTTAGTTGCTATTTGGTTTTATTTCAAACTTCGCCCGAAACCGATAGAACGTCTATCTGTAGCTCATACTGATCCAACAAATGAGAAAAATATCGTCAGTACACTGAAACTTCAGGCTTGCGAACGGCTGATTCTCTTCCTTGAACGCATCACTCCAAACAACCTGATACTCCGGGTTCATACTCCGGATATGACTGCATCACAGTTACAGGCTGCCCTGATCCGAACAGTACGGGAAGAGTTTGAATATAACTTATCGCAACAGCTATTTCTTTCAACGAAAACATGGGAGTTGATCCGGAATGCGAAAGAGGAGATTATCCGGCAGATCAACATGGCTGCGTCTGACCTGAAAGAGGGGCGTTCTGCCCGTGATCTGGCAGGCATTATTCTTCAACTCTCCCTGAGTCAGGAGCGAGAACCAGTTATCCTTGCCATTGAAGCTATTAAAAGTGAGATCCGCTAACCATTTTCAGAATCCGTTGACGTATCGTTTCGGGCCAATTTTTACTTAATTTTTCTATTTTTGTCATAACAAAAACTCATCGAGATGAGAAAACTTTTTACCAAATTTTTTTTACCCCTCTTTGCAGCAGGGGTTTTAATCTCAGCAACATCCTGTGAGAAGTGCCGCGAATGTACAGCGTTTGAATCGGGGACAAACACCATTTATTATTATGAGCGTCAGTGTTTTACAGGATCAGGCTCATCCAGTAAGATAAACGATTGGGAGTCTACGTTCAGGTCAAATTATGCTGGCTATTACATCTACTGCAACGTGACCAACTAACCCGTAACAACGAATTATTTCACTATTTTTCTGGCATGTTCCAGAAGTGAAGGAATTCCTGGAGGATATTTGCCTCCCGCTGTTGCGATGTATGGCTGGCCACCTCCGCCACCATGGATCTCTTTGGCCAGTTCCCGTATTATCAATCCGGCGTTGAGGTTCTTCCCCTTCACCAGGGAATCGGAGATAGCGATCACCAGATTAGCTTTACCATCGGATTCAGAAGCAAGGATCACGATAAGATCAGGTATCTCGTTTCTGAGTTCGGTTGCAATGCTTTTCATGGTGTCCATATCCAGCTCAACCTTTACTCCGAGGTAGTGGAAACCATTTTTCTGTTCAATTTTCTGTTTCAGCTCTTCTTTGATCTGCGCCTGCTTAAGTTTTCCATACTCTCCTGCCGCTCTCTTAAGTTCCTGATTCTCCTCCTGGAGATGGTGGATCCCGTGCATCAGATCTTTGGGATTTTTCAACGCATCACTCATCTGATCCAGGAGATGTTCTTTCCCATACATATACGCTTCGGCAGCTGCACCCGTTAAGGCCTCTATTCTGCGAATACCGGCAGCAATGGCCCCTTCGGAGATGATCCTGAAAAGTCCGATCTGCCCAGTGGTTGTCGCATGTGTTCCCCCGCACAGTTCGGTGGAGAAGTTATCGCCAAACTTGATTACCCTCACTTTATCGCTATACTTCTCCCCAAAAAGAGCAATCGCTCCCATTGCTTTTGCTTCAACAATTGGAACGGCTCGCTTTTCCATCCGTGGAATATTCTCACGGATCCTGTCATTGACTAACTTTTCCACCAGCTCAATCTCTTCCGGGGTCATTTTTGAGAAGTGTGTGAAGTCGAAACGAAGCCGTGTTTCATCCACCAGGGATCCTTTTTGCTCAACATGTGTTCCCAGGACTTGCCTGAGGGCCGCATGCATCAGGTGAGTAGCCGTATGGTTGTTGGCAGTCAGAAGTCGGGTTCCCTTATCCACCTCAGCTGTCACCATACCCGTTGGATCCGGGAACATGCGACAAGTGATATGAATGATCTGCTCATGCTCCCTGATGGTATCCTGAATCTCGATTATTTCCTCACCCTTTTTTAGCCATCCTTTATCTCCTGACTGTCCGCCCGACTCGGCATAAAACGGTGTTTTGTCCAGAATAACCTGGAACCGTTCTCCTGTTTTCCCAGTCACTTTCCGGTACCTGGTAATTATTGTCTCCGTTCCCATGGTGTCGTACCCGACAAACTCCGACATACCTGCATTTTCCTTCAATACAACCCAATCCGATGTATCGAACGTAGCAGCCTGGCGAGATCTCTCTTTTTGTTTCTCCATTCCTTTCCTGAACCCATTCATGTCAACACTCCAGCCAATTTCCCGGCCCATCAGTTCAGTCAGGTCGATGGGGAATCCGTATGTGTCGTAGAGTTCAAAGGCGAAATGGCCGTCAATAATACCGGATGCCGGATGGCGGATACCAGATAATTGATCATTTTTACCGGCATCTGGCATCAGGGATCTGGTATCAATGTATTGTTGAAACTTCTGTATCCCTTGTTCCAGTGTTTTGAGGAAGGAGGTCTCCTCTTTCCGGATGACATTTTCTATGAGTTGATGCTGTGAGATCAACTCGGGAAAAAACGCTCCAACCTGATCTGCAAGAACCGGAACTAAGTGGCAGATAAAGGGTTCCCGGAAGTTCAGAAAGACATAACCGAAACGAACGGCACGGCGCAGGATCCGGCGAATGACATAACCTGCTTTGACATTGGAGGGTAATTGCCCGTCAGCAATTGCAAACGAGATAGCCCGAAGGTGATCGGCCACTACCCGCATGGCGATGTCTGCCTTGGGATCTGAACCGTATGTTTTTCCTGCAAGGGTTCCAAGTGCCTTGATCAGTGGCTGAAATACATCAGTCTCGTAATTGGAAACCTTGCTCTGCATGACCATACACAACCGTTCAAAGCCCATACCGGTATCGACATGCTTCGCCGGAAGGGGGATCAGTTTCCCGTTTGCCAGCCTGTTAAATTCGATAAAGACCAGGTTCCAGACCTCAATGACCAGGGGGTTGCCTGTATTCACCAGGTCACGTCCCGAAAGCAGGTTTCGTTCTGCATCTGTCCTCAGGTCGATATGAATCTCGGAACAAGGGCCGCAGGGGCCGGTATCCCCCATCTCCCAGAAGTTGTCTTTTTTCGATCCGAAAAGGATCTGCTCTTCGGGGATAACCTCTTTCCAATAGGCAAGGGAATCCGAATCCATTGGTAGCGCATCAGGTCGATCTCCCTCAAAAACAGTTACATATAACCTCTTCTTGTCAATGTGATAAACATCAGTAAGGAGCTCCCATGCCCATTCAATAGCCTCTTTCTTGAAATAGTCTCCAAACGACCAGTTCCCCAACATCTCAAACATGGTATGATGGTAAGTGTCATATCCTACCTCTTCCAGGTCGTTGTGCTTCCCCGAAACACGCAAACATTTCTGGGTATCGGCAATCCGTTTGTAAGCAGCATCCTTGTTTCCCAGAAAAATATCCTTGAACTGGTTCATCCCTGCATTGGTGAACATCAGGGTTGGGTCATCCTTGATCACCATGGGAGCACCGGGAACAATGTGATGTTGCTTGGACCTGAAAAAGTCAAGAAATGTCTGTCGTACATTGGTGGAGTTCATTCAACTATAAGATTAACAATGAATTACACAAGTTAACAAAAAATCGACCGGGAAACCAGCCACAAAGTTAATTATTTACTTAATTTTGCACATGTTAGCTCCTCTGTTTTGATTGATTCTTCACATGTTTGCCAATGAGCAAGGTCAAATACCGTTTCAATAAACATTCGTTGACATTTGACAAGGTTCAGACCACTCTGAAAAAGCGCCTGCTGGTTTTCCTTTCACACATCAGTACCGGGGTAGTCTTTGCTGCTGTCATCCTGGTATTGGTCTATAATTTTGTGGACTCCCCAAAGGAGAAATCCCAGAAACGGGAACTGGCGCAGCTTCAGTTGCAGTATGACATCCTGAACGATCAGCTTGACAAGTTTACAACGGTTCTGGTGGATCTTCAGGAACGTGATGATAACATTTATCGGGTGATCTTTGAATCTGAACCGATTCCATCTTCCATCCGCGAAGCCGGCATTGGCGGTATTGATCGTTATGAAAAGCTTAAGGGATATAGTAACTCGGAGATCATCATTGAAACCTATAAAAAGATGGACAAGATAAAGGGGCAGTTATATGTTCAGTCCAAATCGCTCGATGAGGTCTTTTCCATGGCTAAGAATAAAGAAGATATGCTAGCCAGTATCCCTGCCATTCAGCCTGTAAGCAATAAGGACCTGACCCGGATAGGATCCTACTTCGGCATACGGATGGATCCGTTCTACAAGGTGAAAAAATTTCATGAGGGTGTTGATTTTACGGCTCCCGTGGGGACAGAGATTTATGCTGCTGGTAATGGGGTAGTGACTAAAGCAGGCCGGAATTTTGGGGGATATGGTAACCAGGTAGTTATTGATCATGGCTATTCCTATTCGACACTCTATGCCCATATGTCGAAGATACTGGTGCGGCCAGGAGAGAAGGTTAAACGTGGCCAGGTTATCGGACTCGTTGGGAATACCGGAAAATCAACTGCCCCACACCTGCATTACGAAGTTCGTAAAAATGACCGGGCTGTGAACCCGATCTATTTTTTCTACAACGATATCAATCCTGAACAGTTTGAGCTGATGCTTGAACTTTCGGCTCGTCCATCACAATCCCTGGATTAATTAACCTGTTAATCCAATGCTGAACATCCGCAAACGAATCGAAAAGCTGTACTACTCCATCGGGGAGGTAGCTGAACTTTTTGAAGTGAACGCGTCACTGATCCGTTACTGGGAGAAGGAGTTTGACATACTGAAGCCGAGGAAGAACAAGAAGGGAAACAGAGTTTTTACCAAAGAGGACCTGGATCAGCTTCGAATTATCTACCACCTTGTAAAAGAGCGGGGATATACTTTGCAGGGAGCTAAAGAAAAGATCCGCCAGAACCGCGATGATGTATCCAGGAGTGTCGAGATCACAGATACCCTGAATAGGCTCAAAGAGTTTCTGCTGGAATTGAAGAAAGATCTGTAACAGTTTTGAGTCATTCATTTTTCCAATCCGTATATGAAGTTGTCCGGCTGATCCCTTCTGGCCGTGTAACCTCCTATGGAGCCATTGCTGAATATCTTGGCTCCCGTGGGTCTGCACGCATGGTAGGATGGGCTATGAATGCTTCTCATACGGAAGTGATCAACCTCCCTGCACATCGTGTCGTCAACCGGAACGGGCTGCTGACTGGCAAGCGACATTTTGGCGCACAAGGCATCATGGAACAATTATTGAAAAGCGAAGGAATTGAGGTGAAAGATGATCAGATTGTCGATTTTGACAGGCACTTCTGGAACCCCATTATTGAATTACGATGTTAGAAGTCGGAAGTTAGAGCTGGAAGTACGAAATACGAAGTTAGAAGTAAAAAAAAAGAATTGAACCTTGAACTCTGAACCAATCCTTTATGAAAATCACCAAAGAAAATATCCTCTCAGCTCTGAAGCATGTCATTGACCCGGATCTCGGGAAGGACCTTGTAACGCTGAACATGATTGAAGACATTAAAATTGAGGACAGGAAAGTCTCTTTTAAACTTGTCCTGACAACCCCTGCATGTCCTCTCAAGAATGAGCTGAAACAGGCCTGTGTGGATGAGATCCAGCGCCATGTAGGCCAGGATGTCGAAGTGAATGTGGAGCTCACGTCGCGTGTGACCAGCCAGCGGAAAGAGAGCGATGCAATGCTCAAGAATGTGAAAAATATAATTGCTATTGGCTCCGGAAAGGGAGGCGTTGGAAAATCGACAATAGCTGTCAATCTGGCGGTAGCTCTGGCACGAACAGGAGCCCGGGTTGGTTTAGTAGATACCGATATTTATGGTCCTTCCATCCCTATGATGTTCGGTTTGGTAAATCACCGTCCTGTTGGAGATGAACGGGATGGGAAGATGATCATCCAGCCAGTGGAAAAATATGGATTGAAGCTCATCTCCATCGGTTTTTTTGTCGACCAGTCGAAAGCATTGATATGGCGGGGTCCCATGGCTTCCACAGCACTGCGCCAACTTTTTACAGATGTGGAGTGGGGTGAATTGGATTACATGGTGCTTGACCTCCCTCCGGGAACAGGTGATATTCCATTGACACTGGTCCAGGACTTTCCCCTGACCGGTGCAATCATTGTGACCACGCCTCAGCAACTGGCGCTGGCAGATGTGAGGAAAGCAGCTGATATGTTCCGTAACGATAAGATCTCGATTCCGATACTTGGGGTGGTAGAGAACATGTCCTATTTCACTCCTCCGGATGATCCGGGAAAAAGATACTACATCTTCGGAGAGGGTGGCGGAAGAACGTTTTCTCAGGAGCTTTCCATTCATATGCTTGGCGAGATCCCGATTGTTCCCGCGATCACAGAATCGGGAGATTCCGGCACTCCGGTTGCTTCCGATCCTTCGTTGCCTGTAACCGCTGCTTTCGACCAACTTGCGCAAAACGTCGCCCAGCAGGTCGCCATTAGCAACGCAATCAGGGAAACCTTTAAAAAATAATTAAGAATGACGAATTAAGAATGACGAATAGCGAATTTTATATCTTTGCGGCATCATTGGTAATTCACGAAAATTAATCTATAATATCCGAGTAGAATGTCTGAGAATATAGAACTTGAACTGAAAGTTAAGAATGTCCTTGAACAGATTCGGCCTTATCTGCAAGCTGATGGGGGCGATGTGGAATTTGTGAATCTCTCTGAGGATAATATCGTAAATGTACGGTTAACCGGGATGTGTGGCAATTGTCCGCATAGCCAGATGACACTGAAAAACGGAATTGAGACGGCGATGATTCGTGCCGTTCCGGAAATAAAATCTGTTGAATCGGTGATATTATAAATATTTCCCAACGATCGGCATCCTGCGACCTACACCAAATGCCTTGGGAGAAACACGTAAAATGGGTGGGGT
>CAYUZX010000082.1:0-10854 GCA_964449285.1 uncultured Prolixibacteraceae bacterium | reverse complement strand
TAAAAATTTTTTTATTCAACTTTTTTTTTAAAATTTTGTTAACAATTTGATTCTCCCCAGCTCATCCAGGATTTTGACTTGCGAATAAGATCCAACAGTTCGATATAAAAGTAAAATAGATTAAAAAATATACATCAAAACCCCACACCTATACGTGTTAATGGAAAAGAATGTAGCAGAAGTTTGGGAAAATTGTCTTAGGATCATCAAAGACAATATAAACTATCAAAGCTACAAAACATGGTTCCTTCCTATTAAACCGCTGAAACTCCAGGATCACGTACTTACAATTCAGGTACCTAGTCAATTCTTCTACGAATGGCTCGAAGAACACTACATCAGTTTGCTGAGGAAAACGATTAAAAAAGAGCTGGGGCAGGAAGGCCGTTTGGAGTATAGTATCATCATGGATAATTCTGATAACGAGCCTGGCCCGTTTTCTATTCATGTTCCTACAACGGAACGAAAAGCAACTGCCAACCCTTCCGTTTCCATGCCGATTGATCTGAACCGTGGTGCATCTAAAGAGATCCCGAACCCATTTATTATTCCTGGTTTGAGAAAGATCAAGGTCAATTCGCAACTGATCGAAAGCTACTCGTTCGACAATTTTATTGAAGGTGACTGTAACCGTTTGGCAAGATCCGCAGGGTTTGCTGTTGCTGAGAATCCAGGAAAAACAGCTTTTAACCCACTTCTACTCTACAGCCAGACGGGACTTGGCAAGACCCACCTATCCCACTCAATAGGACTTCAGGTAAAGAATAACTTCCCTGAGAAAACAGTATTATATGTTACTACCGACCAGTTCATCAACCAGTTTATCGACTCGGTCAAGAACAACAACCAGAACGATTTTATCCATTTCTATCAGATGATCGATGTGCTGATCATCGATGATATTCATAATCTTGCCGGGAAAGAGAAGACACAGGATGTGTTCTTCCATATATTCAACCACCTGCACCAGAAAAGCAACCAGATCATCCTCACTTCCGACAAGCCTCCTGTTGAGATGAAGGGTCTCGAGCCCAGACTTCTATCCCGTTTCAAATGGGGGCTCTCAGCCGATCTGCAGATCCCGGATCTGGAGACAAGAATCGCTATTCTCCACAAAAAGCTTTACAATGATGGGATCGACGTTCCACAGGAGGTAGTCGAGTATCTGGCATACAGTATCAATACAAACATCCGTGAACTTGAAGGCGCTCTGATCTCTCTGCTGGCCCAGTCTTCGTTAAATAAAAAGGTGATCACTCTGGAGTTAGCCAAGCAAATGATTGATAAATTTGTTAAAAACACTTCACGGGAGATTTCTATTGACTACATTCAGAAGGTTGTTTGTGATTATTTCAACATCCCCATTGAGATGATCCACTCCAAAACCCGGAAGCGGGAGATCGTGCAGGCCAGACAGCTCTCCATGTTTTTTTCCAAGAAGCATACCAAAGCTTCCCTGGCAAGCATCGGCCTTCATTGCGGAAATAAAGATCACGCTACTGTGTTGCATGCATGCCGGACTGTAAACAACCTGGTTGAAACGGATAAGCAGTTCCGGCAGTTTGTAGAAGAGCTTGATAAGCGCATCAAACTGTAATTCACGCCCATTCTCTCATGAACGTTTTATTTGTTTGTACCGGGAATATTTGCCGGTCACCACTGGCTGAAGGAATATTGAGACAAAAGTATTCGGATTGGAATATCCGGAGTATCGTGGATTCGTGCGGATTTGAATCGTTCCATACCGGAGATAGCCCCGATAACCGGGCACAGCAGGTTGCCAGGGCCAATGGGATCGACATCTCCACTCATTCTTCCAGGTTATTCAGAATTGAGGACTTCGAAGTTTTTGACAGGATCTTTGTCATGGACTCCACTCAATACAAATCCGTCATGAGGGTTGCACGTAATGAAAAGGACCGCCAGAAGGTTGATTTCATTCGAAACGTGATCTATCCAGGTCAGAACCAACCTGTGAAAGACCCTTATTACGATCATTTTTCTTCCTTTGAAACGGTATTTGAACAATTGGATGAAGCATGTGCAAGATTCGCCGAATCCCTTGCTCCCGCACCATCGCTTCAGGAAATAAAGGAGGCCCACCAACGAATTCATCCCTTTATCCATCGAACGCCGGTTATGACATGCCAGGGTATCAACCACATCGTGGGTGCTGAGATTTGGTTTAAGTGCGAAAACATGCAGAAGGTTGGCGCCTTCAAGGCACGTGGAGCAACAAATGCGGTACGTTCACTTGATCCCGGCATGCTCCGGCATGGAGTCGCAACCCACTCCTCGGGCAACCACGCGCAAGCCCTTTCCTGGGCTGCCAGGTTAGCAGGAATCAACGCTCATATCGTGATGCCATCTAACTCCAGCCGGGTCAAGGTAGAGGCTGTAAAGTCGTATGGAGGAAAGATCACTCTTTGTGAGCCCAATCTGGAATCAAGGGAGACCACACTAGCATCGGTCATTGAACGAACAGGCGCCATAGAGATACATCCCTACAATAATCTGGAGATCATAGCTGGCCAAGCCACTGCAACAGTTGAGCTGCTGGAAGTTAGGAGTGACATGGATATCGTGATGGCCCCTGTTGGTGGTGGGGGGCTGCTTAGTGGAACTGCATTGGCCTGTCGTTACTTTGCTCCTGAAGTTCGTGTGATCGCGGCAGAACCTGCCCAGGCTGATGATGCTTTCCGCTCGTTCACCCAACGAACATTCATCCCATCCGTCAACCCGAACACCATTGCCGATGGGCTTAGAACCTCTCTTGGGAGCCTCACTTTTCCCATCATCCTTGCTTTCGTCGACCAGATAATCACTGTAAGTGAAGAGTCTATTATTGCAGCCATGCGACTTTTATGGGAACGAATGAAGGTTGTTGTTGAACCTTCTGCAGCCGTACCCCTGGCAGCGCTGATGGAAGAGCACAAACTATTTCGCGGTAAAAAAATAGGGATCATTCTCTCCGGAGGAAATGCCGACCTTGAACATTTACCCTGGAAATTATGAAATATGGCATTCTATATCTGATCCCTTCCACACTTGGAGATACAAAGCCTGAGGATGTGTTGCCTGAGAAAACACTCACGGTGATTCGTTCATTGAACTCCTTCATCGTGGAAGAGATACGAAGCGCCAGGCGATTTCTGAGAAAATCAGGGTTCAGTAGGGATTTCGATACAACCGAATTTTTAATCTTCAATGAACATACCAACAGAGAAGAGTTGACGTCATTTCTCTCCCCCATGTTGGCGGGCATCGATACCGGACTCCTCTCTGAGGCAGGCACACCCTGCATCGCTGATCCAGGAGCCGAAATTGTCGATGTGGCCAGGCAAACCGGCATTCCTATTGTTCCTCTCTCGGGACCAAACTCGATCATGATTGCCCTGATGGCTTCAGGTTTTAACGGCCAGAACTTTACTTTTCACGGCTATATCCCAATAGACAGGAAGGAGCGCCAACACAAAATCAAAGAGATAGAAAGGGCTGCGCTTGAGAGAGATCAAACCCAAATATTTATTGAAACACCTTACAGGAATAAAGCTATCTTTGAAGCCCTTATCCAAACCTGTAACCCGGCAACCAGGCTATGTATCGCCATGGACCTTACGATGGAAAGTGAATCAATTCATGTCCGTTCAATCAGAGAGTGGCGCAATAAAAACGAACATTTGCCAAAGAAACCAGCTGTTTTTCTACTTTACCGATAACGCAAAACTCTTGTAACAATAACCCGATTAAGTCGTCTAACAACTCTCTTCTAAACCAACTTATTATTGGAAACAATTCTTTCGATCAACCAACTGTCCAAACGATATGGTCGCATCCAGGCGGTCAACAAACTATCGCTGGAAGTAACTAAGGGGCAGGTATTTGGAATTCTGGGCCCAAACGGTAGCGGAAAGTCCACCACCCTTGGCATCGTGCTTGACCTTATTCGCCCCGATTCCGGCAGCTTTAAATGGTTCGGGGAAGAACCGACTAAAGAGAACCGGAAACGTATCGGTGCAGTAATAGAGACACCAAACTTCTTTCCTTATCTAAGCGCCCGGAGAAACCTGGAGATCGTTGCTAAGGTTAAGGATTTCGACAATTCGGATATCAATCGTGTGTTGCAAACAACAGGTTTGCATGATCGCAGGAATGACAAGTTTAAAACTTACTCCTTTGGCATGAAGCAACGGCTGGCACTAGCCTCTGCCCTTCTCAACAAACCCGACATATTGATCCTCGATGAACCTACCAATGGCCTTGACCCACAAGGAATTGCGCAGATCAGGCGTTTGATTCTGCAGGTAGCAAGCGAAGGGATTACCATCATCCTGGCCAGTCACCTCCTGGATGAAGTGCAGAAAATCTGTAACCATGTAGCTGTACTGAATAAAGGGAATATCCTCTTTTCTGGCCAGGTACATGAAGTTCTGGCGGTCTCCGACTGCATTGAACTTGCCTCAAATGATGCTGTAGCCCTGAAAGCTGCGATTGAAAAGCATCCAGCATTTCTCTCCATTATCGAATCCGACGGAATCATGCTTGCTACCTTCTCCGAAGATGTAAGGCCAGGGGATATCAGTAAATACCTGCATCAAAAGAAGATCACTCTCTCCCATCTTGCAGAACGGAAACGGACACTTGAACAACATTTTCTGGAACTCCTGAAAGACAACCAATCATGAAGCTGCTCACCATTGAACTAAAGAAGATCCTGCCATACAAAACCTTCTGGATCATCATAGGACTCTATTTTCTGTTCCTTGCTCTGGGCATCATCATGGCCGAATACATTGTCAACGCTATGGTCGACGACATTAACAAACGTTTGCCCATCCCCCTTCCTCATGCCGTATTGTTCTATTTTCCCGATATCTGGCAAAACCTCACCTTCTTTGCAAGTATCCGGTTTGTACTTATTTTTCCGGCAATTATTGTCATTATTCTGATTACTAATGAGTTCACAAATAAAACTGTCCGACAAAATATTGTCAACGGAATGTCCCGGAGTGAATTCATCTTTTCCAAACTCCAGGTAGTTTTCATGCTTGCCCTGATTATGACGGTGATTCTCATGCTAGTGATGTTTACCCTGGGGGTGACACATTCCGATAGCCAAAGCATGTCGATGATGTTCACTGGCTTCTCGTTCGTCATCGGCTTCTTTATACAGATGCTGACCTACCTCTGCTACGCGTTCTTCATCGCATTTATTCTTCGCAACACAGGTCTGGCTATCGCTCTTTTCACCCTCTACACGATCATTATCGAGCCCGTTATCTATTTCCTTCTGCGTGCACCCTTTATGTGGGAAAACACAGTATATACCTATTTACCGGTGAATTCAGTTATTCGAATTGTTGAATATCCCTCTATACCGGCATTGAAAAAATTGATGAATTTTCAATTACAGGACCAGGTCTCTTTACTATCCTGTGCGGTGCCTATGATCTATGCTGTCGTTATGATCGGGATTGTTTATTGGACGTTCAATAAGAGGGACCTGTAGGAAGTAAGACATGAAATGTGAGACGTGAGACGTTCTTTGATGTTTGACGGTTTAGCTCCTGTTTCGAGTTAGTCAACATTCGTCTTTCCTTCGTCTTTTGTTCGTCTTTCCTTCGTCTTTCAGTTCACGTTCCTTTCATGTTGCCTTGTCCCAGGTGTTGTCAAGCGCCTGAAGCCTCGAGAGAAGTGGAGGATGGGAATAGTGAAAGAATACATACAGCGGGTGCGGCCGAAGGTTGCTGAGCTGATTCACAGATAACTTCTTCAATGCTTCCTGTAAAGCTCCCGGATTATATTTTTCTCCGGCAAACCGATCAGCAGCGTACTCATTTTTTCTGGACAGAGCGCTATTAACAAGCCCCAGCATAAGGGAGAGGGGGCTATATAGTAACCCAAATGCAAGAATCCCCAGTTGGAAACCCGGGGTGGCTTCCAGTCCCGAAAAGCCAGAGAGTGCCTGGCAAAGGTCGGCAGCCAGCCAACTATCCTTCCGGATAAACAGGGAGAGGATGAAGAGCATTAAACCAGTTTGCAGGATAGATATCAGTATCCCCTGCCTCGTATGCTTCTTCTTGTAGTGTCCGATCTCATGAGCAAGGATAGCAACCAGTTCGTGTGTGGTATGGTCGTGGATCAACGTATCATACAGCACAATCCGCTTTTTCATCCCCAATCCGGTAAAATAGGCATTCGCTTTTGATGAACGCTTTGATCCATCGATAACATAGATATTCTTCAGATTAAATCCTACATCGGTGGCAAACGATTCAATTGCATCACGTAATTCACCAGCCTCAAGAGGTTTCTGCTTGTTAAATAATGGAACAATCAGATTGGAATAGAACATTGTCATGAAAACCATGAAGAATGTCATCACGCCCCAAACGATCAGCCAGAAATAATTTCCCGTTGAGGCATATATCCATACAACGAATGCCAGAAGGCCTCCCCCGATCAGCGCTCCCAGCAACCATCCTTTCAATTTATCAAGGATGAAGGTTCTCGGGGTGGTTTTATTGAATCCGAATTTCTCTTCAATGACAAATGTGCTGTATATCTCAAACGGGATCATAACAATTGATGAAGCCACTCCCAGGATGCCGAAAAAGAAAAGTGCCAGGATGATGGGATCACCCGAAAAACTCCGCAAGAGATTATCAAGCCAAACAAAACAGCCTGTCGCTAACAGGGTCATCATGACTACAAACGAGAACGAGGAGGTGATCCGGGAAAACCGTTCCTTCACCTTCAGGTATTGCTGAGATTTCCTGTATTGGTCTTCTTCATATATATCTTTGAGTTCATCCGGCAACAGGTCGCTCCAACGGGTAGTATTCAGGTACTCAAGCAGACGTTCCAGGAAAAAATCCAGAACAAGGATTGCCAGGATAAGATAGAACAGCAAGATGCTTAGTGAATTCATCGGAGGCCTGAATATTTTCGAAGAGCCCATTCTCCGGTGAGGAAACAAAGAATCAACATAAATACCCAGGGGGCGTTTATCAGCTCAGCGAAGATCTTCTGAACATATGAGATCGTATGTATCTCCTCATTCTGCTTTAACAGTTCAGGTATTTCACTCAGTTCATCAGGACGGAGAAGCTTTCCCCGGTGACTTTCCGCGATTCTGTATAACAAATTATGATTGGCTGTGAGGTTAACTGCCTCCAGGTTCACAGGTGTAACAACAAATGAACCCCTTTTCTCATAGTGATCCTGACCGGCTGTAACCATCGCCCTGTATGTATAAACCCCAGGAGGAAAGGTTCCGGCGCGAAGAAAATAAGTGGAACCGGTTTGTCCGAAAGTAAACGGATAGTTTTTCTCCTCCTCATCGGTGATTACAACCATAACATCAGGATCATTAATCAGTTCATAGCTCTGATTATACAATTCGGCCTGAATTTCAACAGCTTCATTTTCAATATATTCAGACTTCAACTTAACTCTAAAATAACTTCGATCCTGCTTCACGGAAAGGTATTGAACGATCTTCTGCAGCAACTCATCAAATGCCTGAAAATCTCCTGCCTGAGCATAGTTTGTGATTCTCCACCTCCAAAAATTCTCACCTGAAAGGAATCCCCGTTTTTGATCTGCTGTATGGGTAAAGGATATCAAAGGAAACCGGGTTGTGGCGCCATTGATCCGCTGATAGGCAAGCACCTCTGTAAGCAGTGAATATTGGTAGTCACCAAACGGACTCTGAAGTGGAGGGAATTTCGAAAACAGACGAACAAGAGCCTGGTTGATGGTGAAATATGGAAATGTTTCGTTGATGATTGGGTAGGACTCAGAATAAGACACTCGCGACATCGAGAGGATCAGACCGGTATTCATCCGGTTGAAGGCTGGGACGTCAGATTGTGAGCCAAGAACGAATAGAGCTGAAGGGAGTTGATCAATCACCGATTCAGAGATCCGGATACTACGCAGGGAAGGGACCTGATAGAAGATAACAAGAGCGGCGCTATCAGTCGATAGGAGAAACTCTTCCGGTGATCGTTCAATTAGTTCAAATTTTTCGTTGCCTTCAAGCGCTTCCCTGATAACGCCAATATCCGGGTGCGGAGCATCATAGACCAGCAAAATTTTTGTCCTTACATCCATCACCTCGACGAAGATATCCTTCCGGTTGTTGTCAAGGCTTAACTCTCCTTCAATCGGGGTTATTTGGATGGAGTACCTGTGCCATCCAGGTTCTTTGGATTCAAGTACCACTGGAATTTGCCGTGAGAAGTGGTTCCCCCTTATTCCAGCATCAAAGCTTCCTACTACCTTATTCTTCTCTTTCACAGTAAGGGTAACATGTTCCCCTTCACAATGGATTGCATTAACCTGTATTTCAATGGGGAAAACGTCTCCCAGAAAGACTTTGGGATTGTACAGCACGTTGTTCACGAAGATATCACGATGATCGGTCGTATCCCCCAATGCAATTGTATACACCGGATAAGACAAACTCGTTGCGCTATAATAGGGATTGGCGCCAAAATTATAGATTCCATCCGAAGCGATGATGATCGCCCCAACGTTTCGGTTTTCGTACCGGGTAGTGATTTCAGAAAAAAAGTGAGAGATATCCGTTATCTTTTCATTGAAATCTGTTTTCATCGGTGATGACACTCCATCTCCGAATGAGTAAGTTCGAACATCGTACCGACCCTCAAGGCTCCTTACAAGTTCATTCAGCATTCCCGGGTACTCTCTCCTGATAAATGAAGAATCACTGCCAAGTACGAGAGATTGCGAGTTATCCTGCCCGATAATGATCACCGGCTTCTCAATTGTTGTCAGATTTTGCCTGATTAACGGCGAAAGCAGCAGAAAGGAGATTAAAAATACCACAAGGAATCTGAGAGTCGCCATGGTTATTCGAAGCCATGAGCTAAAACTTTCCCTATCTGTTCTGAAGTAGAGGAAAAAGGCATAAGCCGCCCCCAGCAACAGGCACAATAGAATGAACCATAAAGGATATTCAGTGAGGAGTCCCAAAGGATGAAAATTAAGTATGCATCCCGCCGCACACGCTGATAACCTGTCCGGTTACGTATGCACTGAGATCAGAAGCGAGAAACACAGATACATCAGCAACGTCTGAAGGCAGTCCGGGGCGTTTCAGGGGAATCTTTTCGATCCAGGCTTTGCGGTAATCCTCGGGTATTTTTGCTGTCATCTCAGTTTCAATAAAGCCTGGAGCGATGGCATTCACACGTATACTCCGGCTTCCCAGCTCCATTGCAACAGATTTGGTAAAGCCCAGAATTCCTGCTTTTGAAGCAGCGTAGTTAGACTGGCCAGCATTCCCCGACAAGCCTACTACAGAACTCATATTGATGATACTTCCCTTCCGTTGGCTCAGAAAATGTTTTTGAATGGCCTTAGTGAGGTTGAACACCGACTTAAGGTTGACATTGATCACAGCATCCCAATCAGCTTCACTCATCCTGAGAAGCAGCGTATCTCTTGTGATCCCTGCATTGTTTACCAGCACCTGAATTGAATCAAAGTCCGCTAGCACACGTGCAATCAGCTCCTCGCTACTACTTAGTGAACTTGCGTCCGATGCATACCCCTTCCCTTTGACTCCAAGGTTTGCCAGCTCTTTTTCCAGCTCCCTGGAGTTGTCATTATAAACAATGTCTGAAAACGCGATATTGGCGCCCTGCTCTGCGAACCTGATGGCGATTGCTTTCCCAATTCCCCGGTTTGCCCCGGTTATCAAAGCCGTTTTTCCTTCAAGTAATTTCATAGTTTATTGTTGTTTAATTAGATCCATTTGACCAGGTTGAAATCCTGACGGTGCGGAAGCAACGGATTCTTAGGGTACAACCTAAACACATAATCGTAAACGCCAGCCTGGTTAAGAGAGATATCGCATGTGAAGGAGACGATGTTTCTCTCTGCCTTTTCAAGTTGCATTTCCCGGATAAAGATCGGTTCCTTCACGACATCATTCACTTTTTTCCCAAAAAGAACCTCAATCCCGATGTCTGTGCCTGACAGCTCATTCAGGTCAAGAATGATCTCTGCCCTGAATGGCTGGCCCAACTCCAGCGGTTTCTGTGTTGAATCGGGCGTCTTTATTGATAATACTTCAATGCTATCCCACCCTCTCATCACTTTCCTTTTCCATGAAGCTATATGCCGTGCCATCTCATAATTCTTCCCTATAATCACCTTGGATCGCTTAAGCATCCTGTTGTAATAGCGATCGAAATAGTCATCCAGTTGCCTCTTCATAGTGAAGTGAGGAGCAATTTCGGAAATGGTATTCTTGATGTATGAGACCCATTCCACAGGCACCCCGTTTGAATCCCTGTTATAGTAAATTGGGATGATCTCCTCCTCAAAAATAGTGTATATTGTCTCTGCATCGAGCTCGTCCTGGAACTGGGCGTTATCATAAGTCTCCGCTTCATTGAGAGCCCAGCCTGCGTTTTTGCGGTACCCCTCTGCCCACCAACCGTCAAGAACACTGAAATTGATTACCCCGTTCATAACGGCCTTTTCGCCGGATGTTCCTGATGCCTCAAGTGGCCGCGTAGGTGTATTGAGCCATACATCAACTCCTCGGATAAGATACTTCGCGAGTTCAATGTCATAGTTCTCAACGAAAAGAATTTTCCCCAGAAACTCCGGCATATGCATCACTTCAAAGATGCGTTTGATCAGGTCCTGTCCGGCTTTGTCGTGTGGGTGTGCTTTCCCGGCAAAAATGAATTGAACAGGTCGCGACTCGTTATTGACAATCCTTGCCAGCCTGTCGAGATTACTGAAAAGCAAATGTGCTCGCTTATAGGTGGCAAAACGACGGGCAAACCCAATGGTCATGGCATTTTTCGG
>CAYUZX010000081.1:0-10915 GCA_964449285.1 uncultured Prolixibacteraceae bacterium | reverse complement strand
AAAAGCATGGCGCCAACCTGCTTAAACCCGTCAACGAAACTGGGTCCGGCTGTAATACCGACAACGGCAATAAAGGCTGTCAGACCAAGGTTAGTCATGATCCAGAGAGCGGGTTGCGGTATCTGTGCGACATTGGGATGTTTGGACCGGAACCATCCGAAGAAGAGACCGGCGATCAGCGCCCCTCCGCTGGTACTCAGACTGAGGCTTACTTTGCCAATATGAAACGCCAGAACCCCGATCAAACCTCCAAGAAGGATCCCAAGACCAACAGATATCAAATCGGTGGTATTGGTCATGACATCGGGAATGCCCAGGAGCTTTATAGCAGTCTGAATATCTTTCTTAGGGCCGATGATAGTTAGCATATCTCCTTTCTGCAACACCGTTTCAGGCATCAGTGGGATCTCAGTACCAACCCGGGTAATCTTCAGCAACGAAACACGCAGGTCGTACCGCTCGTGACTCAGTTCCCGTACCGTAATTCCATTAACCGTTTTACTGGTAAGCAATACCTTCACCGACTCTACCTCGTAAGTCAGAAGATGCGGGTCAAATACCTCTTTCCCTATCACCTTCTCTTCCGTAATAATACTGGCTCCTTTGCCCTGGAGGACGATATCATCATGAGCCTGGAACCGGTAATCAGGAGCAGGTTCCAGGATATTCTTTGTCCCTTTTGGCCTGACCTTTTCGATGTAGATCCGGTATCCGTCATCGACGAATTTCTGTTGCATCTCCTGCACGGTTTCCCCCACAAAGATGGAATCGGGAGTGATGTTAAAGGCCCGGAAAACGACACCTGAAAATGTTGAGATCAGGCTTGGGTCATCAGAACCCACACCCATCTTGGCAGCCAGGTCCACGCATTGTTGCCGGGCTTTCTTCAGTCCACCCCAAAAGAGAGGACCCACCTGGGCCAGGAAGAAAGCCGATCCGATGGTTCCAAAGAGGTAGGTGACCGCGTAACAGACAGGGATGGCGTTGATCATGCTTTTCTTGAGGGCTGGATCGATGCCCAGCGAGTTGATCGTGTCTCCGCCTACACCAATGACAGCTGAGATGGTTTGGGCTCCGGCGAATAAACCGGCAGTTTGACCGGCGTTATATCCCATCATTTTTGCCAGCAACCAGGTGGCTACCAGGGCTACGGCAGAGATAATGAGTGTGAACAATAACTGGGGCAGCCCCGATTTTTTCAGGCTGTTGAAGAACTGGGGCCCGACGCTGTAACCCACAGAAAAGAGGAATATGAGAAAGAAAATCTGCTTCACGTCGTTGGAGATGTCGATCCTCATTTGTCCAACGATCACTCCAACCAGAAGTACACTGGTTACGTTGCCAAGGGAAAATGTCTTGTATTTGAAACGACCGATGAAAAAACCCGCTGCAATAGTAAGAAAAACAGCGAGTTCGGGATGCTCGCGAAAAGTGGTGAGAAACCAGTTCATAATCAAGGTGTTTAATTTGGAGACCGAAAATAACAAGAATATTGAGTTGATATGTAAAATTGAGAAAATAGTTTTGAAAATTGTAGCTTTGAGGGATCGCTGGAGACAAATGGTATAATAAAATAACGAATGATAACACTGGCACTTATTGTTTTTCCTTTGCTGATGTCACCGATCCTATTGGGCCTTCGTGGTGAAAAGCTAGTGAAGTGGACCGCTCTGGTTGGGTCAATGGCTGAGTTTGGATGGGCCATCTTTGCAGGGATCAACTACTTGTATTACTGCAAGTGCAGTCTCCGATTTGAAGCTTATTGGCTTGAGTTGTTGGACATTTCAGGAAATTTTGGCATGAATAATTTCAGCATGGCGCTAATCCTGGTCGCTACCTTCCTGGCCCCGCTGATGATTCTCTTTACCTGGACGACCAAATTTCGCCACCCGTCGCTCTTTTTCGGACTGATTTTCCTGGCTGAGATGCTGGTAATTCTGATGGCAACTTATTTTGCCGGGTGAGATAATCTAATTCCTCCCCGGCCTTCCCTTTGAGGGGAGGGAGTAAGTCTCCTTTAGGATTTAAGGGTCACATGAACCTCTTGATCTCCGCTGCGTGTTCCATCTCCTCTTCGATGATTTGGCGGATCAGTTTTTTGGCATCGCTTTCAGTCCGTTTCTCTAATTCGGTGTAGAAGGTCACACTGTCATTTTCAAATTTGAATGCGATATCAAGTGCTTCTTTGGGGGTGTGGACAGTGTTGGCCAGTTCGGCTCCGGCACCTGCTTTTCCGAAAATGTGCTGATCGGCCAGGTAGCTGATGTAATCAGAGACTTCATCCGCGTTGAATTCAAATTTCTCTGCTTCAAATTTCTCCTCTAATTTCTGGAAAATGGCAATGTGCACCAACTCTTTTTCAGCCAGGTCAAGAAGTAAACCCCTGATGTCGTTATCGTCTTTGATGGCGTCGGCAGCCGTGGTGTAAAATTCATTGCCATTTTCTTCAATTCTGATGGCAATTTCGATAATCTCTTGTCCGGAGTAGTACATATATTGATTCTTTCCTACAAAAGTAATAATAATGATCTTCCTTTCTAAAAAAACAAATATCTACTTTTGTACGAATTTGTTGTTTTCTTCTGAATTTGGTTTAAGAATATACTATGACTTCCCGTAACCTCGAAAAGTACTCGTCTGCCTTCACACTTTCCGATATGGAGATCTTTATTTTCCCTGAACTTCTCTACTCCCTGGTGCTTGCAAATATTCTCTCGCCCGAGATTTGGAAGTGGCGGGATGATAAATGGTTTCATAAGATCGAAACCATGTCACAGATAAAACGGATCCAGCGGGTGAAACAGTACATCATGGACCATTACGACTTCAACCTCGACCTGGAGACGTGGGGATTGACTGATAAAGAGACCGAAATCAACCGGTTCAGGGAGTTCATCAATACCGATGTGCTGAGGCGCTCCAATGCCCTCTTCGGCTATGAAGGTGACAAGTACTATTTCGACATCGATATCCGTCGTCATTTTGGCCTCGACAAGTTCGATACAGATATCATTCCATATTGGAAAACAGAGACGGTAGAGGCAATGAATGCCTTCCGGTACAAGCCTAACCATCCGATAGGAGCAGGGGAGTGTGTGTCGTTGGCAACACTTTATGCCGCTGCTCTTTTTATTGTGGCACGGATTCCGCTGGAGCAAATTTTCCTGATGGGAACCCCTCTCCACTCTCAGAATTTTGTGATGGTGGATGACGGTGTATTGACCAACAACCGGAGGATCGTTACCAAATCGATGTGGTATAACGGCACCGAACTCTCCTCTCTTGCCCGTCGCGCCCTCGAACATGAGCAGGTTACTATTGTTGCACACCGTACCGGTTATATTCATTCAATCTTCCCGGAAGCTACGATCGACGAAACCGATTACCAACGCTTCAGGGAATCACTGACCGCTTTTCTGAATGTTGTGATCGATTATGAGATCTTCATCAACTTCCTTCGCTATTTCAGCCGTTATCAGAAGAGGTTCCAACTGTCGGTCCCTTGCCGGGGATTGATCAAATACCTGAAGTTGGAAATTGCATTTAGGTATGAACATGGAAGTAAAAACAGGCTGGGAGATAAAACCGCAAAAAGACTCCTCTGTGAGATCGGCGATGAGGATTTCTCAAACTGTGAGTATGAAGGCAGAGCAACCATCAATAGCCAAGACCCCTTATTTGAAAACGGGGACTATCCTAAGTTCATGGAGGCAATTCTCGCTTCATTTCCCGATCTGGACCCTGATGAAGGATTTCGGAACGACCTGAAGCGTTTTGTCCACACGGTTCCGCGATTACCAGGAGGGGAGAAGACGTTTGCAGGAAGCGGACAAGCTGACAAGCGGACGAGCGGACAAAGATGTGGGATTACGACGGAGATGACACGGGAGGAGATTATAGAAAAGCTATTGAGGGACGAGGGACGAGGGACGAGGGATGAGGTTCAACGGTCAACGTTCAAGGATGAAGGGGCGAAGAAAAAAGGGCAAGGGTCGAGGGTCGATAGGAATGATATGACACCCGGCATCCGGCATCCGGCAATTACCCCACCCCCCGGCCCACTCCCCAACAAGGGAGCGGGAGGCTCACGCATCGAATTAGCGCTTTACGTTGGCCGTTTTATGGACTATTGCGACTGGGAACCCTTCCTGAAGGCGGTGATGGAGCGTAACCCGGTATCGGTAGCTAACTTCCGGGAGACGGATTTACAGGAGGTTTACGCCCAATTGATTTCCTGGCCGGATGAATCCATCTATGAAGGTAACCGTCTTGCACTTCCCGATGAAGTTGTCAACTTCGGCAGGGGAGACGGCATTGAGAAGGCATTGACCCTGGCTAACGTAATTCGTGCCCGCGACAGGGCATGCAAAATATCGCTGGTGATTGAACAGCAAGATGTGCAGTTACAGGGACATGGTGAACGTTTTCACTTCCAGTCGGCAAAACACTTTAACACGAAACGGATCCTCTAACCTACTGTTACAATTCCCCAGGGCCACCTACCTCCCGCGCCTTTTCACCGATCTGTTTCGATAAGGGGTGTTCATAAAAGAGGATATCAACGTTAATTTATTTATCCCTAATTGCTAATCCCTGATCACTAATCCCTTTTTCATTAATTTTGCCCCATGGCAAGTAACGAAGAACTTTTCAAGAAGATTATAGCCCATGCAAAGGAGTATGGGTACGTCTTCCCCTCAAGTGAGATTTATGACGGTTTAAACGCGGTGTACGACTACGGCCCTTTTGGGGTTGAGCTGAAGAATAACATCAAAGCCTACTGGTGGAAATCGATGGTTCAGTACCACGAAAACATCGTTGGACTCGATTCCGCTATCTTCATGCACCCTACGGTATGGAAAGCTTCGGGACATGTCGACGCCTTCAACGATCCGATGATTGATAACAAGGATTCCAAGAAGCGTTACCGCGCTGATGTACTGATAGAAGATTTTATCCTGAAGATAGAAGATAAGATCGAGAAGGAGGTAGATAAGGCGGCCAAACGGTTTGGCGATACGTTTGATGAAAAGATGTTCCGGGAGACCAATCCCAGAGTACAGGAGAACCTGAAAAAAATTGAAGAGATCAAGCATCGGTTTTATCCTGCTCTTGAACGGAACGACCTGACTGATGTCAAGCTTCTGATTGAGGAGCTGGGAATTGTTTGCCCAGTCTCAGGAAGCCGCAACTGGACCGACGTACGTCAGTTCAACCTGATGTTTTCCACCCAGATGGGTTCGGTGAATGAAGATGCCAGCGCTATTTATCTTCGCCCTGAGACCGCTCAGGGCATTTTCGTAAACTTCCTGAATGTTCAGAAATCAGCCCGGATGAAGATCCCTTTTGGCATTGCCCAGATCGGTAAGGCATTCCGCAATGAAATCGTAGCTCGACAGTTTTTATTCCGGATGAGAGAGTTTGAACAGATGGAGATGCAGTTTTTTGTCCGCCCGGGCGAAGAGAAGAAATGGTATGCCTACTGGAAGGAGGAGCGCATGAAATGGCACCTCTCACTGGGCATATCTGCTGAAAAGTATCGGTTTCACGACCACGATAAACTCGCTCACTATGCAAATGCTGCTGCCGATATCGAATTTGAATTTCCGATAGGGTTTAAAGAGATCGAAGGCATTCACAGTCGGACCGATTTTGACCTGGGCGCCCATCAGGAGTTTTCCGGAAAGAAGATGCAGTATTTCGACCCTGAGCTCAACAAAAGTTATGTGCCTTACGTCGTTGAGACATCCATTGGCCTTGACCGTACATTTCTGGCTGTATTGAGTAACTCGTACCGGGAAGAGAAGCTGGATGACGGATCGGAACGGGTGGTTTTGGGCATTCCGGCACAGCTGGCTCCCATCAAAGTGGCGATCCTTCCTTTGATGAAGAAAGACGGACTTCCTGAGAAAGCCAGGGAAATTCTTGATATATTGAAGTATGATTACCGTTGTTTCTATGAAGAAAAGGATACGATCGGACGGCGTTATCGCCGGATGGATGCCCTGGGAACGCCCTATTGCATCACCATCGACCACCAGACACTTCAGGATAACACGGTGACGATTCGCGACAGGGATACGATGCAGCAGGAGAGGATCGGAATTAGCGAAGTTCCGGAAGTGATTAAAGAGAAAGTAGGGAGGTAGGGACGAGGCATGCCTCGTCCGTAGCAAGGGTGACTGAAAAAGGTATGCGAGTATTTTTAGATAGGATTCTTCGGATTGGTAAGTGGACTTTGATTTCCGTTGGAAGCATTGCTCTCATCATGATCGTTCTCGCATTTACCTCTGCGCCTTTCTGGATTTGGTATGGCTTAGGTACGTCGAAAGCAGAGATCACCGGTCCTCCGAATTACATCGTGGTATTGGGTGGAAGCGGAATTCCCAGCGAATCGGGACTCATGCGGACCTATTACACAGGAGTCGCCTCCTCCTATTTCCCCGAGGCCATGGTGATCGTAGCCCTCCCCGGCGATATGGGCGACAGTCTGAGTTCAATCAACAAAATGCGGGATGAACTGATATTCCGGGGCATTCCTGCTGAACGGATCCTGGTTGAAGATTCGGGAACAAATACCAGGGGGCAGGCAATCAGGATCAGAGAACTGATTAGAAATTACGAATTACGAATTACGAATTACGAATTAAATGTGGCTTCGACCGCAATGGATGACCACGTCTCACATCTTACGTCTCCCGTCTCACATTTTTCTTCCCTCATCCATCTTCCCTCATCCCTCTTACTTATCACTTCCCCCGAGCACCTTTATCGGGCTGTGCTTACTTTCAAAAAAGCTGGCTTTGATGTGGTTGATGGATTGCCGGCGTTTGAATCTGACATAGAATCCGACATCTCTTTTTCATCAAAAAAACTGGGCGGACGCAGGTGGGTTCCTGATCTTGGGGAGAGCATCACCTTACGGTATCAGTTTTGGACCCAGCTGCAATACGAGATCCTGATCCTACGGGAATATATGGCAATTGCCTATTACTGGCTGATGGGGTGGATCTAAACTCGCTGCGCTCGTGATGGGCAACCTGCGGTTGCGATAAACTCGCTTCGCTCATGATAGACAGCCTTTGGCTGTGATATTTTTATCGAACAAAGTTCGCTCCATCAACGCAGTTCCATCAGAACCGAAGTTTCTCCATCAGGGCGAAGCCCTCCATCAGGAATTGAACTGGTTCATCGCACGGTCGACTCCCTGAAGAATAAAGCACTGGATCATTTCAACCGCTGCGTTGATGCGGGGGATCAGGATCTTCTCCTCCTCTTTTGTCCACCGGCCTAACACGTAATCTACCTGATAGCCTTTGGCAAAATCGTTCCCAATACCCACCCGAAGTCTTGGGAATTCTGTCGTGCCAATGGTTTCGATGATGCTGATCAGGCCGTTATGCCCGCCATCACTACCCTGTTTCCTTAAGCGCAAAGAACCGAGAGGCAAGGCCAGGTCGTCGACGATCACCAGGATATTCTCAGGAAGAATATTCTCATGATTCATCCAGTACCTGAGCGCTTTTCCACTCAGGTTCATAAAGGTAGTTGGTTTGATGATGGTGATGGATCGACCTTTGAGCTTTCCCTTTGTAATAGAGGCATACCGCCCGGATTCAAAGGAGGCTTTTAAAGACAGGGCAAGTGCGTTGGCAATGACAAAACCGATATTATGACGGGTATCAGCATACTCGTCACCAATATTGCCAAGGCCAGCGATAAGGTATTTCATGATGGACTCATTTCGTTCGTGATGGATTCGCTTCGCCCGAGCAACGCAGTTCCATCAGAACCGAAGGTTCTCTATCAGGGCGAAGCCCTCTATCAGTTCTTCTATTCCTCTGCCGGCTTTTCAGCGTCAGCTCCTTCAGCGCCCCCTTCTGCTGCCTGTTCGGCTCCCTCTTCAACGGCCTCAACCACTGCTCTGGCTGAACGGACACCAACAACTACATTTCTGGCTGCATCAAGGAAATTGATATTATCACGAGATAAGTCAGAGATCTTTACAGAATCTCCAATATCGAGATCGGAAATATTGATTTCAATTTCATCGGGGAGATCTTTCAATAGAGCACTGATCTTCAGCTTTCTGGCTTTCTTGATCAGTCGTCCGCCTTTCAGCACGCCTTTTGGCGCTCCTGTCAACTTCACAGGAACGGCGATGGTGATAAGCTTGTCGTCCGAAACCTTTAAAAAGTCTGCATGCAGAATCCGGTCAGTTACCGGGTGATACTGCAAATCCTGGATGATGGTGTTGTGCTCGTTGCCGTCGATATTCAGATTGACAATAAATACATGTGGGGTAAAGATGAGTTTTGAGAAGAGCTTTTCATCCGTGAGAAAATGGACTTGCTCTTTTCCGCCATACATGACACATGGCACTTTAAACTCCCTGCGGAGTTTTTTGGCATCTTTTTTCCCTACGCTCTCTCTAAGAGAACCGCTCAATGATACCTGTTTCATAATTTGTTGATTTCTAGGTTAGTAATATTTTTATTTGATGCCGGAAGCCAGAAGCCTGATCATTAAATTCTTCACCATTGCACCACCCTTTTAGGGGCGGCAAAGGTAAGGAAAAAACGTTAGAATTTAAAAAGGGAGGAGATTGATTCCTTCTTTTTCAGTCGGTTGATCACTTCGGCAAAGAGATCGGCCGTAGTGATTACTTTCACTTTGGGGCTCTCTTTTTGCGATGGGATGGTATCGGTCACCACCAACTCTTCCAGGGCCGACTTTTCGATATTTTCATATGCTTTTCCGGAGAGCAGAGGGTGTGTGATCATGGCACGTACTGAGGAAGCGCCGTTTTCTATAAGCACTTCGGCTGCTTTGCAGAGGGTTCCACCGGTATCGACGATGTCGTCGAGAAGGATCACGTTTTTCCCTTTCACATCTCCCACCAGGGCCATTTTCCCAATCTCATTGGGCTTGGAGCGGTGCTTGTAACAGATGACGAAATTGGTGTGGAAGAATTTGGCATACGATCCAGCACGCCTGGTTCCGCCGGTATCAGGGGAGGCAAAAGTAAGTTCTTCGAGATGAAGTGTTTTTAGGTATGGGATGAAGATAGATGAGGCATAAAGGTGGTCGACAGGTACGTCGAAGAAGCCCTGGATCTGGTCTGCGTGAAGGTCGAGGGTGATGATGCGATTGACACCGGCAGCCATCAGCAGGTTAGCTACCAGTTTGGAGGCGATAGAGACCCGGGGTTTGTCTTTGCGGTCCTGTCGGGCAAATCCGAAATAAGGAATTACGGCAACGATCGTTCGGGCGGAGGCACGTCGGGCGGCATCGATCATCATCAGGAGCTCCATCAGGTTATCGGAGGGAGTGAATGTGGATTGAACCAGGAAGACATCGGTACCGCGGATGTTCTCGTCAAAGGAGGGTTGGAATTCACCGTCGGCAAAGTTGATTACCGACATTTTTCCCAGTTCTGCACCATAGGCCTGTGCTATTTTCTCGCCGAGGTACCTGGATGTTCTTCCTGCGAAAATCTTCACCTTTGCTGCCATACGTGTATTCTTTGGGTTTACTTGTCAAAAGTAAGCGATTCACGCCAAGGATGCAAGGGTTTTTTGTGAACACCCGATTCACCACAGGTATTTCTCATCCCAGATAAGATTGGAGGACTGAAGAGCGGGAGAGATGCTTCAATTTTCTGATAGCCTTTTCTTTGATTTGGCGAACCCGTTCGCGGGTAAGGTCGAACCGTTCGGCAATCTCTTCTGATGTTCGTATAGGTGTCCCGTTTAACCCGTAATAGGAACGGATGATTTCGGCTTCCCTGATGGTTAGGGAGGAAACAGCCCTTTCGATTTCAATTCTAAGCGATTCAATCAGCAATCCGCGGTCAGGCCGGGTATTCTCATCACCCTGGATCGTATCGCACATGGTGATCGTCTCATTCTGGATCAGCGGAGCATCAATGGAGAGATGGCGTCCTGAATTTTTCATACATTCCCGAACCTCATTTTCAGAGATTTCCAGTATCCTGGCCATCTCCGATACTTCAGGATCCCTTTCGAACTCTTGCTCAAATCGAACGTTGGCATGATGGATCTTACTGATGGATCCGATTTTATTCAATGGCAGCCTGACGATGCGCGACTGTTCTGCCAGCGCTTGCAGTATAGCCTGACGGATCCACCAAACGGCGTAGGAGATGAATTTAAACCCGCGTGTTTCATCAAAGCGTTTGGCTGCCTTCATCAGCCCCAGGTTCCCTTCGTTGATCAGGTCGGAAAGGCTTAATCCCCGGTTCTGGTATTGTTTGGAGACAGAGACGACAAAACGCAGATTAGCCCTGGTAAGTTTCTGCAAGGCTTCCGGGTCCCCTAAGCGAATCTGTTGGGCAAGGAGCACCTCTTCTTCCACAGAGATCATGTCAACTTTTCCAATCTCCTGTAAGTACTTATCCATGGAAGCAGTTTCCCGGTTAGTAAGCTGCTTCGTGATAACTAACTGCCTCATTAGAACTCCTTTTTTAGGGTATCTGAACACCCGGTGTCATTCCGGGCCAACTGGGGAGTTCAGAATAGTCAATCCCTGTCTGAAGGAGAAAAGGGATTGAATCATTCCCAGGGGGGTCAGAATTCTTCCAAAGGTATGAAAAATTACGATATCCTAAAGCCTAATATTTTGAGGCTATGGGCAGCACATTGAATACCAGTCGATAAGTAATTTTTTCGAAGAAGGTTAATTCCCTGTGATGAGGCTGGCAATGTAGATCAAGACATCATCATTCATTGTATGGAAATCCGAAGATTTGGAAATATCTGGTAAATATGTACTTTTGCATGCCATTTGCCCTGATGGCGGAACTGGTAGACGCGCTGGTCTCAAAAACCAGTGGGGTAATTCCCGTGCCGGTTCGATTCCGGCTCAGGGTACGATTTAGCCTCTGAAACCCACG
>CAYUZX010000080.1:0-10969 GCA_964449285.1 uncultured Prolixibacteraceae bacterium | reverse complement strand
GGTCACTCCTGCAGCTGCGAAGGATGAGCAGCAAAGGGGTGACCATAGAGATTGGATTACCAGATAGGCTGACAAGCCAACCTGTGCCGATGGCAGGGATCAGTCCGGGATTAGTTGGCTGTTTGGTGTTTGCCCTGCTTGAGGCTCTGGTTGGCGGTGGAGGATGCCGGGATGTTCAGGCTGGAATCCAGGGAAAGGTGAAAGGAGAACATTAAATTTGAGTTTTTGTTCGTTGAGCGAAGCGAAGCGCAAAAACACAAGAACAGTGCTTGATATTCGTTCTCGGCTAAATAGCTCACTCTCAATCTTCTCGTCCTTCTAACGGGATATTTAACATAATTGGATTATAGGACTGCCGCTGGGGAAATTGCAGCTAAGGGCAAAGTAGCCACAGTGGCTGGGATATGCTGGAAAAGAGCCAATAAGTACAAACCATTGTGGTTACTGCCCCTTAGATGCAGTTTTCCCTTTAAAAATCATCATACCATTAGCGGCAGTTCTATAATACCGTGTTATGTTTAATAGACCGTACTCGTCGTACTGGTGTCCGAATATGGCTGGAATAGAATGATGGGCACTCCTGAACCTGTGAAGAATGAACAGGGAGGGTGTGACCATTACAGGGTATGATTTCGGAATTAGTCAGGGAGCCAACCGGTACCGGAGGCAGGGTTCAACCAGGGAAATAGAAAAGGATTTTGAGAATGCCCTGACGGAGGGAGGGGTTGGCTGTGGAGGATATTATTGTACACTAAATAAGATGCAAGATACAGATTATAAACATGTTGATCAATTAATGATAAACAGAAAGAGCTCGGATTCTCTAAATAGAAATTTTCTATAGTTCGGAATTTTGAAGTTTCGTTAGCTTTTGGAGGGAGGCAATTGTTATTTCCATGTTCTGTATCGTCTTATTCAATAATTCAACCTCCCGATCTTTCAATTGAAGTTGCATTTCAAGATTCTTAAACTTGTGTTGTAAATCATGAGTGAAAAAACCGCCGCAGGTTAAAGCAAAATCATCTAATGATAAGTCTTCATCAAACATAGCCGTAAGATTAATACCTTTTGAAGCAAGAAATGAAAGATATTCATTCGGAATAAAGGTATTCCCCCCTTTTTCAAGTAGCGAGATACCACTTTGGCTATATCCTGATGCTTCCGCTGCAGAGATCTGACTGAGATTAAGCGACTCGCGGGCAATCTTGACTTTTTTGAAAATTAATGTCTTCATAGTAATTCGTGCATTAGTGTAATGATTACAGTGACATCTTCACTCCATTCTTCTTCAACCAATCCTCATATTCTCGATACTCCGGCATTTTTTTGTCGAGCTCGTTCCAAAATTCAATGGAGTGGTTGGGGTATTTCAGGTGTACCATTTCGTGGGTTATGATGTAGTCAATGACTGCTACGGGCGCCATGATGCATTTCCAGTGAAAATTCAATGCGTTATTGGGGGACCAGGAAGCCCAGCGGTTTTGCAGTTCCAACACTTTGATAACGGATGGTTTGTGATGAAACTTCTCCTCCATCAGTTTTAGCCGTTCCCTTATCTTATGTTTGGCTTTTTCACGGTAGAAGTCTTTAAATACCTTGTCAGCCTGGGGGAGGTATTTCCGGTCAAGACGAAAGAACCCACCGCTTATCTTCAATGGCACATCCTGTTCGTCTTCTATGGATAACCGATAATTTCTGCCCAGATAAAGAAAGGATTGCCCGTTTACAAACTCCCGATGTACTTTCCCCTGATTGCGTTCATTCCACCTGGCAAGTTTGGTGTAAATCTGATATTCCTTTGATTTTACGGCTTGTTCAATTTTTTCGTCAGGCGCTGAAAGAGGAGCCAGAACTCTTACTGACCCGTCGCGCTCAATAAAAATACTCACCGTCTTCCTTCGTCCGGTCTTCTCAATCGTGATATCTATCCCATTTAACTTCATGGCATTCATTCTATATCAACTCTTTCTATCTCAACTCTGCCTCCCGGTTCTTAGCAAGGGTCATCAATTCAGTTGCCAGTTCCGTTGCTTTGCCAGAGATACCTTCAATCCGTGAATACCGAATCTCGTCCTCTACCAACCCTTCAATCCTTCTCCGTTCGGCTGCCCTGTCGGTCCAGAAGTTATTGATAGAGGCTGTCTCTTTTAACATTGCCATCAGGTTATGCGACAGCTCTTTGGTTTTATTGATCTCCACTTCATTTTCTGTGGTCAGGAAACCCTTCAGAAGGTCATAAAACGGCGCTTCAACGCTGGATATCCCTTCCGTTTCATCTTTCCTACCTACTGCCATCTCCTCTCTTAATCTGCTTAACTCCTTCACAATTTCCTCCCAGTTCTCCTTGTAGGCGTTGAGAATCATCTCCAAACGGTCTTTAAAACGATTATACAGGGACGGATCTTTGTCGAGGTTCACTTTGATGTGCCAACGAATTGCATGTTCCATTTCAGATGCTTTGGATTTAGGCGTTTTGTTGAGGTAATCTACCTTTCGCTTAAAATCATCGGATAAAATGGAGACCTGCTGCACCTTTGTATCAATCCCTAAGGAGAGTAAATGCCTGTCGATGAGTTTACGAACTTTTTCAGAAGCCCATTTCAGGTCCATCGTTTCATCCTTATACCGGTCCTGGATGCGCCAAAGCAAATACCCCAGCCGCTTTGCCATAACCCAATAATCGCCCCCTGCCTGCGTATTGAAAAGTAAATCCAGGCTGTCAAAGAAGCTCTTGGAATAGGTAAGCAGTTCAGCCCTGAATTTTATGTTTTTAGCTTCTTCAATACAGGCTTCAGCAAATTCAAATTCCTTTTGATCATCCGTGAATTTCTGTTCCAGAAAATCTTTGATATCCTTTAGATCATGGTCACTGAACAGATCGAGGATACGTTTATACCGGGCTTCCAATACAGGTATCTCCTTGTTGATATCCCGAAAAACCGTAAGGAAGTTGTCCAACTTCTCTTTATCACTGTCGGTATATATTTCCAATGCCTTGGATAAATGCTTGGTAACCCCAAAGTAATCCACAATCAATCCATACGATTTGCCTGACTTCGTGCGGTTCACACGAGCTATCGCCTGAAATAGGTCATGTTCTTTCAGGCTTTTATCCAAATACATTACCTGCTCGATGGGTGCATCAAATCCGGTCAACAGACGATCGCATACACAAATGATCCCAATCCCGGTTTCCGGTTTCCGGTACTGACCACCTTCTTCCGTGGAGTAGTCAAAATCCTTCTTGAAATTGTTTTTCGCATCGGTATCCAATGCCTCTTTCCGGGCTTTGCTAATATATCCCGGCTCATTGTTTCCCAAACTGGAAACGATGACCGCCACTTTCAGAAATTCCAGTTGTTTTAACCGGTCATCGTCGCGCTGTTCATCAGGTAAGGTTTTCAACTCCTCAATCTTATCCCCGATGGCAATCTCCAGTTCATATTTATACCGGACAGCCGCAACAATACTTGAAGCCACCACCTGCGCCTTAAATCCGTTCACTAAAATGTCGTTATAATAGTGCTCAACGATGTCCTTTGCAATTTCGGCTATCCGATCCTTGGATTCCAGATAGGCAATGAACGAGCCATATCTGCGCTGGATCTCCTCCCGTTCGGCATCAGTCCTCTGTTTGAACATATCCTCAAACTCGGCATCAAATTGCTCCTTATCCTCAATCCTGTCTTTAGAAACTTTCCCGATATATTTGATTTCCACTGTTGCCCGATCTTTAACAGCCGTATCAAATTTGTAAAAGTCGATAAAGCCGCCAAACCGTTCGTGTGTTTTGATCTCATGTCTTTGGGTAAGCAAAGGTGTCCCGGTAAATCCAATACGAACAGCATTCGGAAAAGCAGAAAATAGATTGTCTCCCATATCGCCACCCTGCGTGCGGTGCGCTTCATCCACCAGCAGGAGAATCCGGTCACTGTTATTGATGGTTTCAAATCGATCAAACCTTGGGATCACACCTGCA
Source organism: uncultured Prolixibacteraceae bacterium (assembly GCA_964449285.1). Taxonomy (GTDB): domain Bacteria; phylum Bacteroidota; class Bacteroidia; order Bacteroidales; family FEN-979; genus QYOJ01. Next base: position 6,990 of record CAYUZX010000080.1, on the reverse strand, counting down.
TCAATCAACGACTGGGCAGATACATTGTTTTCAACCAGGAACTTATGGATCATCACCATGTTTACATCGCCAGTATCATCGCTTAGATCATGGAGCTTATTCCGTTTATCAACGACCCGCACAGGCTCCCCAGTGAGTTCTGCCACCTCGGACAGCTGCTCTTCCAGATCGGTACGATCCACAATGAAAAGCACTTTATAGTCTTTCAGATCATCAAGGCTGCGCATCTTCCTGATCAGAAAAACCATCGTCAGGCTCTTGCCGCTGCCCTGAGTATGCCATACCACGCCGCTTTTTTTGAATGGAGAGCTACCCTCACGCAGGTTCGCAATGATCTTTCCAACAGCACGGTACTGATTGTAACGAGTTACAATTTTCACCTCCACCCCTTTTTGGATCTCCATGAAGAGCGTGAAATGTTTGAGGATATCCACCAGGATCTCCTTGTTGAGCATCCCATGGATCAGCACCTCCTGACGTTCTTCATCAGGGGGATACTCCACTACTTTATATTCTTCAGGAAAAATGTCAACCCAATTGTTGTAAAAATCAAAATCGGCGCTGATAGTTCCAACCCGTGCCTCTCTGCCATGGGTAATGATACTGAAAATATTGTAATGAAACAGTCTCTCTTCGCCCTCTTTCATGCCATAATCATCATCACGGGTGTTAGCATACCGGGTCACCTGCAACCAGGCTTCACTTAGCGGTTCCGCTACATCAAAGTCTTTGCACTCTACTACGATGACAGGCAACCCATTCAGGAAAAGTACAATATCGGGTATGATCCCCTGACGACTTGCACCAGGAGTAAGCAGCCGGAACTGATTGATGGCAATAAAAGAGTTGTCTTTATGCTTTTTAAAATCGACCAATCTGACGGTAGGGTCCTGTTCTCCTGTTAGTTCATTTCTTGGAACACTCGTACCTTTTAACAGCAGACGATGAATCTCTTTATTGGCTTCATGCAGACTCTTACCGGCAAAATTCTGGATTTCAAAAAGGATCTCATCCAGCTGTTTATCAGTAAGCCATTCCTTTCCATCGGGAAGGGTATTGATCTTCTTAACGGTTTGTTTGAAGACTTCCGGCAGCAAAACTTGTTTAAAGTTCTCACGCAGGCTCTTCCGTGGGTCCTGAGGTATGCCAATGCCCTGGTCAATCACCTGCCAGCCTAACTGACGGAGCTTTTCAAGGAATGGTTTCTCAACATTGATGTATTCAGCCATGACTCATTGTATTGATTCTATTTTTAAGTTCAGAAATGCGATCCATCAGCATGTCGAACGGCAACGATTCAGTAAAAACCATACTCTGCCGCATCTGTTCATAATCCTTTCTGACTTCATCGATTAAATCATCCGGAGGCAAAGGATTTATCCTTGCCGGAACATGATGCGCATAATCAATCCCCCTCAGCGGTGTAATTGTCTTTCGATGTTCCACAATATGATCATATAGAACATGGTCAGTCAGCGCTTTTGTGCCAAATCCGGTATCCATCATCCGTTCAATATCATATAGATGTCTACTGATCCGTTCAACCTTAATTTTATCAAGGGACTGCTGAAACTCCTCATGCAGTAGAAATATTTTCTCCAGAAATGTCCGTTCAGGGTTAACCGTTGGAATACCTGTGCCTGCATCCGAAAAAGCAGATCCCGGAAATTGTTCACCAACGAAAGAGACTATTTGCCTGAACGTATAAGGTTCTATCAGCGAACGACTTCCGATCTCAATCAACACCCGCTGGTCTAAGTAATCCGATTTTTCCGTCAACGCAGGATAGATCACTTCAATCTTCACAGGATCTTCATCCGGAGATTTGATTTCGGTTAACTGAAGTGTAACTTCCGTGAAGCCGGCATCATGAAATACACGCTGCAATTGGGGCAAATACTTCACAGAAATATATTCCTGCGATTTCCTGCGAAGTTTAGCGACCTGTGACCGGGTCATTTCTTCGGGAAAATCCAGAAACTTCCTATCCAGCGCCAGATCGATGTCTTCCGAAAACCGGTTAATCAAATTCCAGGCTTTGCTCAGAGAGGTTCCTCCTTTAAACACAGTAAATGGAGCAATTTCAGTCAGGAACACCAATTCCAGTGTTCGCACCACCCACCAGTCCTTTTCCACAGCAGAGGGCGGGAGATTCATCCTGTTTGCCGTTTCGGCAAAAATGTTCAGCCGGTTTTGCTCAGAGAGGCTGAACCACTCGGTTAGCGCCTCTTTATTCATGGAGCAGCGATTTAAGCACCGGCATCATGATCTCCCTGATCCATACCGGAGCCAGGCGGATATCGTACTGCAGACGGGTGGGTTTTTCTTTGGAGAGGAGGGTTTGTATGTGTTTGATCTCATAATCAGTCACCTTGTCTTTACCAATGGTACGTAACGCCTGGATGACCAGTCGGCTTATCTCTCCCACTGCCGCCACATTCTTGGGCGTTGTTTTCTTAAACGTAATGGTCCGGTTACCGATCCGCACCTTTCGGGCGGTTCCATCGGTCAGGTAAACCACATTCAGGGGCACCTGGGTAGAGAGCCCCAAGCGGTTAAGCGCATACAACCCCGTGGGGATGATCCGAGCCTTGTCTCTTTTTGCGATGGCTTTAGCAATCTCCTCGATGCCGGGTGTCAACTTGCCAATGACACTGTCGGTTTGCGGACGAACATAGATGCCTGTAGCAACCCGTTCCAGCTCACCCGTGTTCACCAAACGCTGCAATGCTTTCTTCACTGCTTCCGGGCTCCCATAAGCAATAAAACTCTCTAAAAAAAAGAGCGTACCCCTCCCCGCTTTTCTGATATTTATAAGTATGTGTTCTTCAACGCTTTTAAACATAATATTTATTCATTTTTGTCCCAAATTTAGCAACTATTCGGGACAATACATGCATTTTATTTGTCTATTGCGATCATCTCTTCTTCATTCACCTTTACCTGTTTCTTCCCGCTTAACAGATCTCCCATCAAACCCTGCTTGATCTGTTGAAGTTTGTGAAGATAGGTTTGTTCCATTTGTAGTTTTGAATCAATAGAAGCCAATCGTCCTGCAATTTCCTTTTGTTCAGTAAAATTAGGTTTCTTGAATGTTGCTTTTTCAAAGTCAGCTTTTCCAACGTTCCCCTGTGCTCCAGAGTTTACTTTATTGAAAATTTGAGTAAGGAGCTCACCCGCAATTAACAAATAGTAAAGAAATACTTTATCAATATCATTTTCCCTAATGATTGGTTCAAATCTTCCAACACGGTAATTCTGCAAAGCAATACCATTCAGCCCTTTAACCAGACAAGCTTTCCCCAATGTCGCACCGGTTAATGCCATCAGGACATCTCCATTGCGAATTATTTCATTTTGAAATTCCTCTTCTCTTCTTAAATCTATATAAGAACAATTTGATAGATCGATATTTTCGGGTTTTACTTGTCCGATTTTTACGATTGGAATACCATATTCAGTAAAATCAAAGTTCCTAAATTGATGTCCATGTATAAGATCTACTTCTTTGCCAAATATTTTCTCCTCCCACTCCGTCGGAATCCAACCCAGTTTACTCTCTTTATACAACTCCGGCGCCTCTTCATATCTTGGACGCAGTTTTCCTGTGGTTACATCAATGCCCCGGGTAAAGAGGTCGTGGAGCATCCCCTGCTTGATAGCTTTGTATTTGGCGATGGTTTCCCGGGTTTTTTCTATTACCGCATCACAGGTGGAGAGGATGTGGGAGATTTTGCGCTGAATTAGAATTGGAGGGAGATCCAATTCCAACCTCTTTAGCAATTCCGTCTTCGGCAGGTTATATCTTGTTGAACCTTGTCCTAAATCAGATATTCTTTTTCTTACAATCTCACCTCTGAACAGGCATGGAACAAATTCCGGGATTAGGTCAATATTGTTATAAAGTCGGAAGCCGAAACAAAAACTATTCAGGTAACATTCACCAATATCTTCAAGCAAAACTGAAGTCATTCCTACTTCCTCAACAGTTTCTGAAGAAGTCGTAAAAAATAAATCTCCTTTTTTAACTGTATGTTGGTGTTCCCATGGATGAATTTCAACATAGTCCAGAAAGGAAGTATCAATTTTACTATTAGTAAAAATGTTCAAATAAGGAATATAAGGCTTGCCGCTGCCAAAATCCTTTTGTGTTTTACCTGAGAGACCAGCATACGTAAAGCCCAAATCACCTAATCTTTTTATTTTCCACTCACTCATACCCCAACTCTTTTAAAAAGCTATACAATAATTCTGTCTCCTTTTCCCGCTCTTCCAGGATGGTGTGCAGGGTGGTGGTATATTTATCGTGCAGATTTTCGACAGCATGCAGCAGTTGACGCTGATGTGCCTGAAGGTAGGTCCCGATGGTACCATTTAAGGTTCGCAGCCACCGGTTCATAATCAGCTCTTTGGCTTCATCGGCAATAATGAGCGCCCGCGCTTTGTCTACCAGAACCTGTTTTCTCTCTTTGATTTCTTTGATCACTTTTTTGCACTCTTTTAACTCTTCTTCCAGCTCAGCATGTCGAGCGATGCGCTGTTCATCGGTTTCAATCTGGTCACTCAATTGTTCTATCTGTCTTTCAACTATTGAAGCTTCGTTGCGTAGTTCTTCCACTTCATTACTGAACAGGGTCCCTGCTTTTTGGTTTGCCTTGATCCGTTTCTGCAGATTTTTATATTCCTTTTCCGCCTCCTTTCGTTCTCCTTTGAGCGCTTTGACACCCTCTTTGTGCTCTTTCAGCTCCTTGCTTCGCCATACGTCGTATTCCTCTTCATTCCAGACATCATCTTCCAGTTCGTTCACTTCGGCAAACAAAGCCTGCAGTTCCTCTTTACGGGCTTCATTGTCGCGCAACTCCTTAAGCACATCCGGGAACTGGCTCTCCAGGATCTCATCGTCGGGGATCAGTTCGGCATTCCAGCCACTGGCGATCACACTTTTGATATCGGTGTTCAGTTCGCTCCAATAGCCGGCAAAAGAACCACGGCTCTTAAACGCATCAAGAATGGGCAGCGCCTTAAGTTTTTCGGTCAGCGAAGCCGAGAATTGACGGGAAAGGTCAAACACACTATACTTTTGTGTTGGCAATTGTTCAATCACCGGAACTTGTTCCAACCACCATGCCAGGATAGCATCGGCATACCGTTCCTGTGCTTGCCTGATCTCCTGACTTTCGTCGAACATTCTTTTGATATCCTCTTTTTGTGCCACCGTGTCCGAAAATTTCAGGTAGCCATCCTTAAAGTTTGTGAACAGCTTGGCACGCAACCCATTATAGCAATTAAATAATGGATTCTGTGTATCTACTTCGCCAACCGGAATGCCACCCTGCAAATGGGCATGCACATCGTGTGGTTCGGCAGGAGGAGCATTGTCGACAAACCGGCGGATGTTGAAATTGTACTCCTCGGCAGCCAAATCCTCCTTGCTTACCAATTTGCTGTATTTCGGGAGTTCCCGTTTGTTCCGATAAACATATGAGATCTTTTCAAGGTCCTCGGGTCTTAGCTTGTTCTGGTTCTTCCCCTCCTTGTATTCCCGGTCGGCATTGATAAACAGCACCTGATCGCGTAAGTGTGCATCCTTTTTATTGATCACGATCACACTTGCAGGGATACCCGTACCATAAAACAGACCGGAAGGCATCCCGATCACCGCTTCCAGGTAGCCCCTTTTTATGAGCCATTCCCTGTACTTGCGTTCCTCCCCACCCCGAAACAGCACCCCGTGTGGCATCACCACCGCCATGCGTCCGGCATTGTTAATGCTTGCTACCATGTGCTGCACAAACATAAAATCGGCTTTATCCTTCAACGGCATCCAGAAATTGAATCGCTCTTTGAACTTCATCCCCTCCTTTGTATAGTCCTGAGAGAAGGGAGGATTGGCGATGACGATATCGAACGTTTTAATCTCGCCATTGGGCTGAATATGGGAGGGATTCAACAACGTGTCGCCATTGAGGATCTTGCTGTCGTAGATACTGTGAAACAGCATGTTCATCTTGCACAAGCTCCAGACCGTTCCATTTTTCTCCTGTCCATACAGGGAAAGGTTGCGGGCTGAACCATAGCGGTTCTCCACATAGTTCTTGCTCTCGATCAGCATGCCACCACTGCCTACCGTAGGGTCATAAATTTCAGCATTTTGTTCCGGTTCCAGGATATTCACCAGCAAACGCACCACCTCGTTAGGCGTGTAAAATTCCCCGGCTTTCTTCCCGGCGCTATCGGCAAAAAACTTGATCAGGTATTCATATGCTGCGCCCATCAGGTCGGGAAACTCCAGGTTATCATCAGTAAGAATCACCTTGTTGAAATGGCGGATCAGTTCCCGCAAATCCTCATCGGTCAGCTGCTTGTTGTTTTTCCCAATGGTGCGATTGAAATTGATATTGTTTTTGAGAACCCCTTCCAATTTGTCGAGGTTATAATCTTCCAATGCTGCCAGCGCTTTATTCAGGTGATCGCCGATCTCCTCCTGCAGGTCTTTGATAAAGTTGATCCTGTTCCCTTCGGCATCAAACTCCGGGTCGCCGTCCAGTTGTTTCCAGCGGGCAGCCATGGGGATGAAAAAATCATACTCCGGAGCGTTTTGCCGTTCCAGTTCCCCATAAATCATCTCAGGGTCATTCAACCCTCTTACCTCGGTCAGGTTCTTTTTTCTCAGGTCACGATGCACCTCAAACTGATCGTTCACACGCTTTAGAAACAACATGGCGATGATATATTCCTTGTATTCGGATGCATCCATGTTGTTGCGGAGGATGTCGCAGGCTTCAAAGAGAAAGGTTTCCAGACGGGGAAGAGATAGTTTATGTTTAGCCATTGATGTGATTTCTTAATTGTTTGTAAAGGTCGTAAAATATATCGGTAGGATGTATTGTTTTTGTTTGACTATGCAACTTTTCTGACCTTTTCCTTGCCCCATGGTTCAAACGATAACTTGGGAACAGCCCCGATGCATTTCAGGCTTTCTTCGGTTAT
>CAYUZX010000079.1:0-11387 GCA_964449285.1 uncultured Prolixibacteraceae bacterium | reverse complement strand
CAGAACCGGAATCTGCTATTCTATCCAATTGAACTACGGGACCCATTCCCATGCTTTCGCTATGGGATTGCAAAAATACGAATTTCTTCCAAATTTACTGGATTACCAATCTTTCCGTCACCACACCACTATCCGTCTTCAGTTGAACAATGTAGATGCCTTTGCTATACCCTGTAAGGTCTAATGTCAGTTCGTTTCTACCGGCTTGTAATGCAATAAAGGCTGAATGGAAGAGATTGCCATTCATTCCTGAAACCGTAACTCGTCCTGTAGTGAACTGTGTTCCTGAAAAAACCAAGGTCGCTCTCTCCTTTGCCGGGTTCGGCTGGATGATCATCCTGATTGCTTCCGTTGCCTGCTCTCCGATAGCCGTACAAGCATCAATAGTTAAGTGTATCGAGTCCATGATGTACCCCGAACAAGGGGGCTCAGCAAACACAACCAGTACCAGGTCCACGCCTCCGTTGGCTTTGTCGTCACCCCCTGGAAAATAGGTGGTCTCAAGCGCATAGATATCGCTGAAGGTGCCATCGCCGAAAGATCCCCATACCGTGTTCCTATAGTAAACCGCATACCCTACAAGGTCAACCGACGGCTGCCAGCTGCAGATCAGCGTGTCGTTGCCGGCAAAAGACTCCGGTGGAAAGACTACCTTAACGATGGTGGTATCATACCGGGTTTCAAGGCCGTCGCTGGTCGCACAAACATACTGAGTGGTATCTGTTGGGACCACTTCCGGGTTCTGAATGTTGGAGGTGAATCCCGGCGGAATCGAGGTCCATGAATAGGTATAGGTCCCGGATCCGCCATAACCGATTGCATTCAACTGCACGGTATCTGTACCAAGACAGAATTTGACAGGTGCAGCGGAAGCATAGGATGAAAATACGTCATCGAACGTGAATGATCCGATCCTGGTTTTCCAACTGCTGGAGGAGGTGGCTGCATAATACTCTTGTGAGTACCAGAATGTGGTTGGGTTGGCTGGGTCAACACTCATAGCGCTGTAGTCACCCCATCGGCTGCGGCCGCTCCAGATGCCGGTCTGACACCCTCCTCCGTCAACGATGCTCTTTTCAGCAATGGTCATCTGCCCAAGTGGATCATTGTTTAATCTGCCTGTATAGCGGATTCCCGGATAGAGGGTTGAGCTGGAGATGGAATAGCCCAGAGCAATCGATCCAGCCGTATCCATCGCGATGCTTCCCATCCAGCGGCTATGTCCGTCGGCCGGGGCATAAGTCCCTTCCTGGTAGACAGACCAGTCGCCCGAGGTTTTTCGGAACTCATACCAACGAACACCAGCACGGTTGCTACCCACATTCACGGTATGATTGGTCACAATGGCATCGTATCCGTCGAACCGGCGATACTGCACCCGGTACATCAAACGGTCGGAGAGTGTCTCCAGTACCCTGTTGGTCCCCAGCTGTGGAATCCCGTCGAGCTGGGAGTTGAAAGAAGTGACCGGAAGCTGAATTAAATTCCCGAAGGTAGAGTTAGAGGGGTTGGCAAAATCGGCTTGAAATTCATAAAAGCCAAAATACTGGGGGGAGCTTCGCTTGATGAATCCAAAGTAGTTTGGTGTGCCTGCAGGAGGTAATGTCCCATCACAGTCGGCCGGATAGATGGTGTTAAATCCGCCACCGCCTGCATGCAGGGTGAAGGAGATCCGCACGGCATCAGGATCTCCGGCCAGCATGGCAGTACGGTCATAGCCGTAAGCTCCATTGTTGGCAAATCCCTGGGTGCCAAAGTTATTTGACGACATATAATAGCCATCTTGCCATACGCCAAATTTTGGGTAATCGGGCATTAGCGAAAATTCATACTGCCAGCGGTACCAGGATCCCGTGGGGTCGGGGGTTTGGGAGACAGCGATCATCTGGTAAAATGGCCCTGAAGGATAGTTTGGCAGGGAGAATTGCGTGAAAAGCCACCTATCGGCAGCTTCATCGTATAATACTACGGCATCACCACTGTTGGAATTATTGGGCATCCCCATCCATACATAACTGTTTGAATAAGGTCCGAATATCATCCCCCCGGTCTTGTTGAATATCGCATACGAGGTATTAACCACCTGGAAGTAGTAGTTAAGACCCGCTTCCCCGTAAGTATCGGGAGGGACAGACCCGCTGGCACCAATGCCTTCGAAGTTGGAGATTGTGGTATCGGTTATCAGATATCCGAAATAATCCTGCAAAATGGTGTCGTTCATAAAAGGAGTGCCCATGAGTTCGTCATCGTCATTGAAGCGGTTCGGGACTGCACCATCTTTCCAGGATTTGTCGACCATGCCAGATGCCTCTCTGTACATATCCCGTAACGGGGGTGAAACATCAAAATAGACCGCTTTATCAACAATAGGAATCAATGGTTCGGTTTGTGCATTTAAGCCTGGGATACCCAAGATGATCCCCAAGAGCAGGAGGAATACGTATTTCATACAAGTAGGATTGGTTTTGGTTCTGCAAAGATCGCAAAAACTTTGGAGATGTCTATCTCTTTACTAATTTTGATTATCAAAAAGCACCATTAAACCAGAAACATATGTCAGAAAAAGTACTGGACAAAGTATCTCCCGGAGTGATAACCGGTGAGGGGGTACAGGAGATTTTCCGGATCGCGAAAGCTAACAGGTTTGCCCTTCCGGCAGTGAATGTAGTAGGAACCGATAGTATCAATGCAGTCCTGGAATCAGCTAAAGCTGTCAATTCCCCTGTTATCATTCAATTCTCCAATGGAGGGGGCGTCTTTTTTGCAGGGAAGTCGTTAAAGAATGAACATGAACGGGTAGCTATAAGGGGCTCGATCTCGGGTGCACAACATATCCATGAGGTAGCTGAACTGTATGAAGTGCCTGTGATTATCCATACCGACCATGCAGCCAAAAAACTCCTCCCCTGGATTGACGGACTGTTGGATGCCGGAGAAACATTTTATGACAGGCATGGCAAACCTCTCTTCAGTTCTCATATGCTCGATCTTTCTGAGGAACCCCTCGAAGAGAATGTTGCGATTTGTAAACGTTATCTTGAACGGATGAGTAAAATCGGGATGACGCTTGAGATTGAACTTGGCGTGACCGGTGGAGAGGAAGATGGAGTTGATAACGCCAGCATCGACAGTTCCAAATTATATACCCAGCCTGAGCATGTGGCCTATGCCTATGAGCAGCTGATGCAGGTGAGTGACCGATTTACGATTGCAGCTTCATTCGGTAATGTCCATGGGGTTTACAAGCCCGGAAATGTTAAACTTCAGCCTATCATCCTGCATAACTCCCAGGAGTATATTCAGAAAAAATTCGGGACCGCACCCAATCCGGTTAATTTCGTCTTTCATGGCGGGTCGGGCTCAGAACCGGAACAAATTGCTGAAGCGATCTCCTATGGGGTCATTAAGATGAACATTGACACCGATACGCAGTGGGCTTTCTGGGCGGGTATCTTAAGTTATTACAAGAAATACGAAGGCTACCTCCAGGGGCAGATCGGTAATCCCGAAGGGGAGGATAAACCTAATAAGAAATATTACGACCCACGAGCATGGTTACGTGATGGTGAGAAATCGCTGGTGGAGCGACTGAAAGTGGCGTTTGCGAATTTGAACTGTATTGACCGGTGTTAACCTGTCGCAATCGTCATCAACTCCCTGCTATGAATACTCAGTACCGGAATGGGTGAATGGTTCACCACCTGTTGCGCGTAAGGGCCCATCCATAAATTGGAGGTGGTTGTTTCCTGTTCGGTCATGATTGAGATGAGGTTGGCATCAACCTCTTTGGCATAAGCGATCATCGCATCAGCAAGGTTGTTTACCTCTAGCGTTTCAATATGGTACTTGATTCCCTCCTGGTCAAAATAGCGCGCCACCTGTGACGCGTAAAAATCGACATTTTCCCGGATTGGCTTAACCTTAGAGCTGTAGAGCCTTACAATGTGCACTTCCGCATCGTGGAGCTTGGCAAGATGGCCGGTAAAGGTGGCTTTCTGGCGCGTATCCAGTGTGCTGTCGACAGGAAATACGATGCGATGCAAAGGGCGGCGAATGTTGATTCCAGCCCGGATCGTGATCACCGGGCACTCGCAGGCGGAAACGATCCTGGTGGCGTTGCTGCCGATCCAGAATTCATCGAATCCGGAAGCCCCATGCGTACCGGCTACCACGAGCATAGCCCGGCTGGCTTTGGCTTCAGCAGCGATCTCTCTGTACACCTTTCCCTTTCGAATCTTGTAAGTAATCTTGCCATTCGGGTACTGCGGTTTGTACTTAGCAATCATTTGGTCAAACCTCACTTTAACCCCCTCCACCGGATCCTCCTTATGGTTTTCATACTTTTCCCGCTGACTGGCAGGTTTCCCTACCCAGACAAGGACAAGCTCGCATTTGCATGTTTTTGCGATGGTCAGTGCATGCTTGAAAGCATTGATGGAGCAGTCCGAAAAATCGATAGCCGAAATTATTTTCCCCATGACGTATTGTGTTAATCAATGTTTGGTAAATTGATCTGGTCGGTAACCACATATGCACTAGGATAGTTAACCTGGGCCTCCTGAAGAAATCTGAATGCATCCAGACGGGTTCTGAAATCACCTGCCCTCACTTTATAATTTGGCGAAATGAAGGTCAGATAGATGCCAGTCCCTGGATATAGCCTGCGGAACTCTTCACATACTCTAGTTGCTTTGGTCCTTGAGTTGGTCCCGGAGTCGAAAAAAATTTGAATCCGGTATCCGGGAATCCCATTCCGTGTCTGATTCACCTGGATATGTTTTTGAACAAGCTGTTCGATAGCCGGGTCCTGAATGATCTTCACTGTTCCTTCTCCGGAATTCTGAGCAAAAAGAGGCGCCGTAAGTAACAATAACGAGAGGATGATCAAGGCATTTCTCATAGCAGGTTTATTGCAAACAAAAGTTCTCCTGTGGATGAATACTTAAAACCGGCATCGGTGACTGACTTACGATCTGCTGTGCATGCAACCCCATTAATGCATTTGTAGGCGTTTCTTGCTCAGTCATAATTGATGTCAGATCTACCCCGACGTTAATTGCATATTGCAGGGTTGCCTTAGTTATATCATTACTCACAATGCTATCCTCAACAAAAGGAATCTCATTGGCGAAAAGATAGGAGGTCGCCTGTTGCACATATTTTTCGGCCAGCCGCTGGATTGATTTCAGTTGGCTGGAATGGGTGGCAAGGACATGTACCTCCGATTTGAACATCCTGGCCAGACTTACGATATATGGAAGCTTCTGAATGGTCTCAGCGCTACTGTCAATAGGTGCCAGTATCCTGTCAATGCCTTTTTTGATCGGATAGTCATGCCTCACTACAATCACAGGGGAGGAGGCATAGGTAACAATTTTATAGGCGTTACTGCCTATCCAATATTCTTCAAATCCACTGATTCCATGCGTCCCGGCAATGATCAGGCCTGCTTTTTCGTGCCTCGCCAGGTGATCAATTTCATGGTACACCTTCCCTTTTTTCAGTTTATAGACCATCTTCAACCCCTTCCCCATTCGCTTGCTATAGTGCTTGATGATATCTTCAAAGCGCTTTATCGCTTCGAGCCGATTCTGGTTTGATGTGTCTGGATAAAGCGACTCTGTTGGACTGATCTTGTCAACCCATATCATCAGAATGTCGGATTTAAATTTATTAGCTAAGGGGATTGTATACTCCAGGGCATGCAGAGATATGTTGGAGAAATCAATAGCCACTACAATCGCTTGCATGATGAGACATGTTAAATGATTGTAGTAAAAGTAACAAAAAAAATTGGAGATCTAGTTTTTTATAAATTTTTTAATCACCTGCCAGTATGAATGAGAATCCTGTATGGTAATCAGGTAGATAGCAGGAGGTAAGTCTGACAGGTTTATCTCCTGCTGAAACTTGCCTGTAGGTAGTTGCCAGCTTGCTCTCCTCATCATCTGCCCCATATGATTGTAGATATACGCCTCAACCTGTTCAGGCTGCTTTGCCGTGATCAACACCTTCAGCACCGTATTTACAGGGTTTGGGAAGATGGTTACGTTTGCAGCATTTGTTGAAGGAGGGTCTCCGATCCCTGAAATGGCTGCATAAAGTTTCAGTTCCAGGCTATCGGCATTAGGGGTGCTTTCATCCAGCAGAAGGTCAATCTTTTGAGAGAACCTTGATGTATATTCGCTGAAAACCTGGTACTCCCCCGGAGGGATCTGATCAAAGAAAAACTCTCCGGATGGGCCGGAATAGGTGCAACTATAGGGTATTCCCGATGCATCTGCCAGGACTACCTGCCCCCCTTCCATGGGAATCGTCCCACCATGGCTCTGCTCCATCACCAGGTTTCCTTGAATATGGCCTGTGCCTGGAATCATTGGCTTCCCCGTAATCATATAGATATTCACATTATACACATTCTGATCTACAAATAGGGTATCGGCATCAGTCCAGAGAAGGCAGTCCCCATGATAGGCAGGGAGATATTGTGTGAACCGGGTGGAGGATTCAAGCAATCCTGTCTTTAAAAAATACTTTCCTTCAGTAACTCCCATAAACCAGAAATAACCAAGGGTGTCGAAAAAAATGGAATCAACCGGAACGAGGCCGGCCGACTCAAATCTGTAGAGGTAAGCAAAAGCCGTGTCTCCTGAAGGTATCGGGTTGTTTATCGGGAAGGTTCCGGCAAAAAGAAGTCCGCCGATGTTATATTGTGGAAGGATATCTACTCGTAAAGTCACACAAGTGCTGTCGGAACATGGATTAAGGGTGTCATTGTTGGAAATCGTCAGGCACACAGTAAACTCACCGGCATAAGGGAAGGCATGTGAGGGGTCTTCGCCGTGGAAGGTGGAACCGTCTCCAAAATCCCAGAAAAAGTCTGTGATATCCCCAATGGATGTATTGGTGAAATTGACGATCAGATGGTTCCCTTCATCCTGCAGGTAGGTGAAAGAGGCTTCACAGTTCTCTCCAAAAGGTTGAGCAAGGGTCCATAGAACTGTGAAACAAAGAGAGAAAAAGAGAATAATTCGTCGATTCATCGTGTCTTGTTATTAAAATTCAACCTGTACCAGATTCCGGCTCTCAATCCGATGCTATATGGCTGCTTATCGCCCCTGCTGCTATTCTCCTCGATGGCCTGCAAGTAGTATTTAAATGTTGGTTCGATCAAGAGGAAGAAGTTTTTGGCAAATTGATATTCTGCGCTGATTCCTCCGGTTATTCCCAGCGAATGTTTGTTTCGCTCAGGTGTTCTCCTCTCGATATCGAGAATTCTTCCTTCAGGTATGTAAAAGGTTGGAGCGGGTTCGTTGATGGAGGCAAGGTAGGCATAAAGAAGTCCTGCTTCAACCGTTAATCTCCAGGAAGGTTTGTTGATGATCCGGTACCCGACATTGAGAGGGATCTGAATGTAGTAATATTTGTTCTTGGTGCTGTAGTCATAGAGGTACTGGACCGAATCGTATACGGTCACCTGTTTGGTCTCAAACTGAGGCTCATTCGGGTTACCCGGTTCAACAGTGAATGAGTTTATGCAATAATAGAAACCCACACTATCGTTATTCAGGTAGGATATGGCATAGTCGCCTATATCAGAAGAGTATGTGAGTCCTGCACCACTCTGGATGTAGAACCTGCCTAAATTGTACCGCGCTCCGAAATCGAAAGTATAGTTGTATTTGAAGGAGCCTGATGGATTATTGTAAAACACGATGTCAGGTGTGATGTTGATACCCATGTCGAGTGATTGTGACAACGTCTTACGAGAAAATTCTTGAGGAATCTCCTTCGGGACAGGGTTGTTTACAGATTGGATGATGAGAGGGTCGATAATCCCTGAAAGGAGAGGTTCCGTATAGTGGCTGCTCAGAGTGGTGATGAGCTCCGGGGTAGTGGGGGTAGGGATGGTAGTGGAAGTAGGGATGGTAGTGGAAGTAGGGATGGTAGTGGAAGTAGGGATGGTAGTGGAAGTGATGGCAGGAACCGTGGTGCTATGGTGAGGTAGTGCAGTAGTGGGGGTAGGGAGGGCAGCAGGGGTAGTGGAGGTAGTTGTACTGTTGGCAATTTCAGCATCGTTTGCAGTGGTGTGGTCTTCAGAGGTGGCGACTTCCATCAGAGACGCTGCTTGTGACACTTCTTCTGGCAAGTCATATACGGTGGTCTCTTCCTGAACCAGGGTGATGACTTCCTCTTCAATAGGTTGACCTGGGGTTGATCCGCTCTCTCCAGTGCCGAAATAGAGTGCGACACCGATTATGATCACGGCGGCGGGGATGATTCTCCAGAATGCTTTTGGGAGGTGGGTGAAGTTAAACTTCAACAGCTCTGTCAGGAGCATATTCCGGTTGAGCTTGCTCCAGACTCCAGATGCCGGCTCTGTGCGCATCTCTCCAAGAGAACTACGGAACAAGTCGTCAAACCGTTCGTCCTCTCCATGAAACTTCTCTTCGCTCATCTGCGTGTTATCGGTAATTATTTTTTACTCTCAGTCAGGGTCTTCCGGAGATAATTCCTTGCCCGCGACAATTGCGATTTGGAGGTGTTCTCCGAGATTTCCAACTCGTCAGCTATATTTTTATGACTGTATCCTTCAAATACATACAAATTAAACACCACTCGGTATCCCGGAGGCAGCTGCTGGATCGCCTCCATCAACTCCTCCGGTTTATATACTTGTTCCCCCTGATCAGCGGATCCTTCATCTGCGATCCAATTCCCCAGTGTATATGGGTCGGTATCCAGGAGAACCAGCTTCTTCGCCTTCAGGTGATTAATCGCCTGGTTGATCATGATTCTGCGAATCCATCCCTCCAGGGAACCACTCTGCCGGAACGTGGATATCTTCTGGAAGATTTTGATAAACCCTTCCTGAAGCACATCCTCAGCCTCCATCCGGTTCCTGCAGTAACGCATACACAAAGCAAGCATTGGAGGGGCAAAATGCTGATATAGCATGTATTGTGCCTTCCTCTTCTTCTTAACACATCCTTCAATAATACCCGGCTCCAGTGACATCAAACCAGTCTGCAAATGGTTAGACAATGATTTTGGGACTAAGTTGCGTCTTTTAAGCGCTTTTTAATCTATTTCAAAAATAGCGTTTTTATATTTCATACTTTTGTTTTTCATGAATGAAAACCTTGACCCTACCGGAAAATCATTCACCGATGCCGACCAGGAGATCGAACGGGTGCTCCGTCCAACGGAGTTTCTCGAATTCTCCGGACAGGAAGACATCATCGAAAACCTGAAGGTTTTTGTGAAAGCCGCCCGTCAGCGAAACGAATCGCTCGACCATGTGCTTCTCCATGGGCCTCCCGGACTTGGCAAGACGACTCTTGCGTATGTGATTGCCCACGAGTTGGAGGTTAACATAAGGGTAACTTCCGGGCCGGTACTGGACAAGCCTGGCGACCTGGCCGGACTACTTACCAACCTCGATGAGCATGACGTACTGTTTATTGACGAGATCCATCGTCTCTCCCCGGTCATTGAGGAGTATCTCTATTCGGCTATGGAGGATTATAAGATCGATATCATGATCGAAACAGGCCCTAATGCCCGATCCATTCAGATTAAATTGAATCCATTCACACTGATAGGTGCTACAACCCGGTCGGGATTACTCACCGCTCCGCTGCGTTCCCGTTTTGGGATCAACTCCCGTCTCTCCTACTACCCGGCCGAAGTGCTCGAGAAGATCCTGCGCCGGTCGGCAGAGATTCTTCATGTCCCTATCGATAAGAAGGCTTCGGCAGAAATCGCCAGGCGAAGCCGTGGCACACCCCGCATCGCCAACTTGCTATTGCGACGGGTAAGAGATTTCGCCCAGATCAAAGGTGACGGAACCATCAACCTGGAGATCAGCCGCTACGCCCTGGGAGCAATGAACGTCGATATCTACGGACTTGATGAGATGGATAACAAAATCCTTGCGACAATTATCGATAAGTTCAAAGGAGGTCCGGTTGGGCTTACAACCATTGCAACTGCTGTATCGGAAGATGCCGGTACCATCGAAGAGGTCTATGAGCCTTTCCTCATCCAGGAGGGCTTTCTGGTGCGTACCCCCCGCGGACGGGAAGCTACAGAGCGGGCGTATAAGCATCTGGGGAGATTTAATCCCGGCAACCAGGGAAACCTCTTTCAGAAATAATCAAAAACCAATTGATCAAAACAACCTGGAGCTTCCTATTATGGATCTTTGAGCATTGGAAATTGATTATTATTTGTTATTTGGAGCTTGATTATTGGTGATTGTGATCTCTTATATTGTAATTTAACATGGAAGCCCGGGAGACAATACGATCAAAAGCCCTGGAACTGGGGTTTTCACATTGCGGTTTTGCCCGGGCCGAACCATTAGAGTCGATGCGGCCATTCTACAAACGTTTCCTTGAAGAGAGGACATTTACTGGGATGAATTACCTGGAGCGATACACCGAACAGCGTCTCCATCCCGAACTCTTGCTTCCGGGGGTTCAATCGGTCATTGCCGTGCTGATGAATTATTATCCGGAAGATAAGCTTCCTGAGGAGGATAATTTTATCCTCTCCAAATATGCTTACGGCCGCGGATACCAGAAAGTGATGAAAGAGCGGCTGGGGAAACTGGTTAATGCCATTGGTGAAACATACCCCGGAACCCGGTCCCTGGCCTATGCCGACTCGGGCCCTGTGTTGGAAAAATTTTGGGCACAGCGCTGTGGTTTGGGCTGGCAGGGGAAGCACACGATCCTTATTAATGAAACAGATGGGTCCTTCTTTTTCATCGGGATCATCCTGACAACCATAACCCTTGAGCCCAACACCCCCGGGCTTGATCTCTGCGGGAACTGCAACCGCTGCCTCGAAGCCTGCCCCACCAACGCACTCCACACCCCCTACGTGCTCGATATCAGCCGCTGCCTCACATTTCATACCAATATTAACAAGGGAGAGATCCCGGATGCCGTAAAGGGGAGGTTTCAAGGCAGGATCTTCGGCTGCGACGCCTGCCAGGATGTTTGTCCGTTCAACCGCTCTCCGAAACCTACGACAGAAGCCGATTTTCGAATTTTACCGGGGATCTCAGAGCTGCGAAAACCACAGTGGAACTCACTTAAAGAAGAGGAATTTAACCTGATCTTCAGGCATTCGGAGATAAAACATACCGGGTACAAAACCATCAAGCGGAACCTGGGACTTGCCTGTGAAAAACCTGATCGGGAAAACAATTAACCCTCCTCTCCCCATTTAAAGGACGGAAATGTAAAGCCAGCGAGCGAGAGTGCCCGGTCGATAACAGTCATGGCCAAATCTTCGATGCTTTTTGGCTTGCTGTAGAACGAAGGTGAAGCGGGACAAATGATCCCGCCGGCTTCTGTGACGAGTTTCATGTTTCT
>CAYUZX010000078.1:0-11764 GCA_964449285.1 uncultured Prolixibacteraceae bacterium | reverse complement strand
AGGGTAAGAGGAATGGAGGACATATCCACTGTGATCATTGCTTCATTGAAGCGGGAGGATCTTTTATGTATCTCCCGGGCAATTAATCCTTTTCCGGTTCCATTCTCACCAGTAATCAGGATATTGACATCGGTTTTGCTCACCTTCTCCACGATCTCCATTACACGGCTCATCTGTGGGCATTGAACGATGATCTCTGAATATTGCTGGTCCAACTCTGCGGTAAGCTGATCCTGCGTGTTGCGGAGTTTCGCTATCTCTTTATTCGACTCCCGGAGCTTTAAAGCTGTCCGCAACGTTGCCATCAATTTATCGTTATCCCAGGGCTTGATGATGAAATCAACCGCGCCATTCTTCATAGCTTTCACAGCAAGTTCCACATCGCCATATGCTGTCATCATGATGACACTCAGAGATGGATCCACTTTCAGGATCTCTTTCAACCAGTAAAGACCCTCGTTTCCCGTAACAATCCCGGCAGAGAAATTCATGTCCAATAACACCAGATCATAGGATACACTCTGGAGCGTACTTACGATCATGTTAGGAGTCTTCAATCCGGTAACAAGGGAAAACTCATCTTCCAGAAACAACTCAAGCGCTTCCAGGATCTCTTTATTATCTTCTACGATGAGCAGATTTCCTTTCTTCGACATAGATTCAATTTTTACACTTATAAAATAAAAGTGTCCAAATTTAATACAATTATTGTAAAATATTTGGACACTTACAATTATTTTTTTTTTACATTTTTACTTATATCTCTGATTATCAGTAAAATAATTTTTTGGCGTGATTATTGTTATTTTATCAAACTACACGTATTATCATACTTCTTTACACTCGAAGGTGTAAAGTGTATTTCTCAAAAAGGATGAATAAACGGATTGAATCAACGCAGAACTTGTTGGAGGTGATCCCCGATATCCTCTTATGGATTGATCATAAGGGGCAGTTGCTTGATTTTCATCCGAACAATCATGCTTTTTTATTCGAGAGGGATGGAGGATCTATTGGTTTGTCTTTGGAAGAGATCTTTAACAGCGATCTCAGCAAGCAAATGTTGCAGATGGCAAACAACTGCCGGGAGCAGAAAAGCCTGCAATCAGGGCAAATTACTTATCAGACCCTTGAATCAGTTTCGAAATTTGAATGCCGGATCGCTCCTGTTGATGACAACTCTTATATTGCCGGTTGGCGAGAGATCACCCAACTTAGTGAATCAAGGAAAGGGGATCTGATCAAAGGAAACAGCAACGCAACCTTAATGTTGCTGACAGAGAATTCACTTGATGATGCGATCACTGCCTCCCTGAATATCCTTGGGAAGACATACCAGGCCGACAGAATCACACTCTTCAGGAATCATCTTGATCCCGAATCTGGAGATGTTTTCATGACCCTCCGGCAAGAGTGGTCCCACCCTGATGTGGTAGATAGTCTCAACAGTTTGCAGCTAGCTCATTTTCCATACCACCCAAAACTCACCTACTTTTACGAGACGTTGAAAAACAATACTCCGGTGATCGCCATCACCGAGGATCTGACACCAGAAGCACGCAAGTTTTTATACCAGATGGATATCCGGTCAGTCGTCATCATGCCTGTTTGCGTTAGAAATAGTTTCTGGGGTTTTCTTGGCATAGCAGATTGCAGGGTTCCACGTGTTTGGAAAGAAGAGGAAGTAAGCGCCATAAAAGCCATCTCATTAGTCCTGGGTGCAGTAATTCAAAAACACCAGGATCAGGAGGAGCTAACGATTGCCCGGTTGCAAGCCGAAGAGTCCGATCGTTTGAAGAGTTCAATCCTCGCCAATATCAACCATGAGTTACGGACTCCCATGACGGGCATCCTTGGATTTTCAGAGATCCTATGCGGCCAGCTGGAGGATAAAGATACCCGCCAGATGGCAAAGAATATTCAGGTTAGCGGGCGCAGGCTCCTTTCAACCCTGAACAGCATGATTGAACTATCTCAGTTTGAAGCGAAGAAAGCACTCTTCAAGCTAAAGGAGACCAAACTCAATGAGCTGATCCTGCTCACCTGTGAACCTCATCTCGGAGGCGCCAAACAAAAAAATCTTGGTTTTGAGATCTATATGAATGAATCGATATTCTCATATATTGATGAGAAACTATTCACTCAGCTCCTGAACCATATTCTTGAAAATGCAGTCAAATTCACCAACTCAGGTAAGATTACAGTAGAAACAGGCAACAAATGGGATGCAGGAAAATCCTGGTCATGCATCAGTATCACAGATACTGGCCCTGGTATTCCCATGGAGTTTCATGATCTGATCTTCGAAGAGTTCCGGCAAGTCAGTGAAGGATATAACAGAAGTTTTGAAGGAAGTGGGCTCGGGCTTACTCTTTCAAAGAAAATTGTCGAATTGATGAATGGAAAACTAACGATTACCAGCCATGATGGAAACGGCAGCACCTTTACTATCTGTCTCCCATCAAGCCAACTCAGCATATCCGAAACCCAACCTATCGTCAAGGAATCAGGGTTCCTCCCTGATATAGCTGACTTCCCTCTACCTGAACCCCGTGAAGACCTTCCTTCCATCCTAATTGTTGAAGACAACCGGCTGAATAGTGAGTTGATCCTGATTTACCTCCGGTCACTATGTAGCTGTGATATGGCACAAAATGGCGAATTGGCAGTAGAAATGGCCAGAAAAAATCACTATGAAACTATCCTGATGGATATCAACCTTGGGTCAGGTATCGATGGTATGGAGGCAGCCCGCCGAATCCGCAAACTTCCAGGTTATCAGTTAACTCCAATTATTGCCGTCACAGGTTATACCATGGATTCCGATAAGGAAGAGATCCTGGCAGCCGGGTGCTCGCACTACCTGCCTAAGCCGATCGATAAGGATGAACTCTCCAACCTTATTTCCAGCCTCGTTGGGAAGAGATAACCCCTGTTTTAATTCCCCGTATTATTTTCTACTTTTACATGGTTAAAACCTCACCATGAAAAAGTTCCCATTACACTGGCAGATACTTGTTGCTCTCCTCCTTGGAGTCCTTTATGGCACGTTCCTTGGTGAATATACGGGTTATGTCGACTGGATGGGAGATATCTTCCTCCGTGCACTCAAGATGATCATCATTCCCCTGATTCTCAGCTCGATCATCTCGGGAGTGACCGGTATCGGGTCAGCCGATAACCTGGGTCGTCTGGGGCTCAAAACCATCGTCTACTACATCTCAACCAGCATTCTGGCTATCGTCACCGGGTTAATATTTGTAAACCTGTTGCAGCCAGGTGTAGGAGCTGATCTGGGATTAACCAAACAAGTTGGGGAACTGGGTCTCATGCAGCAGTCGTTCGGACAGATTCTTATCAACATCATCCCAACGAATATCTTTGAAGCATTCTCTCAGGCAAGCATGCTCTCTATCATCTTTTTCGCTATTCTCTTCGGTTTTTTCATCAACCTTACCAGTGAGAAATCAAGAACCTCCCTGACCACATTTTTTGCTGCGACATTTGAGGTGATGATGAAGATCACCATGTTCATCATCCGCTTTGCCCCGTTTGGTGTATTTGGGATCGTCGCTTACCAGGTCAGCCAATCGGAAAGCATTACAGTACTTGCTCAAAGCATGGGGCTCTATATGCTAACGGTCTTTCTGGGTCTCTCTGTTCATGCCCTGATCACCCTGCCGCTGATCACCCGATTTATAGGCAGGGTTAACCCACTGAAGCATTTCAAAGCGGTAACCACTCCCCTGCTAACAGCATTCTCAACCTCATCCTCATCTGCCACCCTTCCGCTAACGATTCAGGCAGTGGAGAACAATAGCGGCGTCTCCAACAAAATATCATCCTTTACATTGCCACTCGGAGCAACCATCAACATGGACGGTACAGCACTTTACGAGTGTGTGGCAGCAATGTTTATCGCACAGGCTTATGGGATTGAACTCACATTTATTCAGCAGCTAATCGTCGTGATCACAGCTCTCCTGGCTTCTATCGGGGCAGCCGGTATCCCGATGGCCGGATTGGTAATGATCTCGATCGTCCTGACAGCTGTAGGTTTACCACTTGAAGGATTGGGGTTGATCCTGGCAGTAGACCGGATCCTGGATATGTTCCGTACAGCAACCAACGTATGGAGTGACACATGTGGCGCCGTGGTCATCGCAAAATCAGAAGGAGAGACCCTGACGGTGTGATCACAGTGGAAGGGAGTCCCTTATCTGACATATCATGATACAGAAGGTTTTTCTTTGGGACTCTTTCGTTTCAAGGGATCTAAAAGTTTCATCTCATGTTCTCTGCCATA
This sequence comes from uncultured Prolixibacteraceae bacterium, assembly GCA_964449285.1. Lineage (GTDB taxonomy): Bacteria > Bacteroidota > Bacteroidia > Bacteroidales > FEN-979 > QYOJ01. The sequence goes on along the minus strand of CAYUZX010000078.1, from coordinate 7,458 downwards.
TATGATCAACAGATCATTTTCCAGAAAAACAGTATCCGGTGTAATGGCACCAACATACGTACCATCAGGTTTCTCAATGCCCAGAACAATGATTCCCGCTTGCTGAAAACGTTCATCAGAAGCTTTCTTCCCTTCAAGCCATCCGCCAGACCTGACATACAAATCAGAAATATGATAGTCGTCAGCCAGTTTGTAAAGTGATCCATAGTTGTATGTAGAAAAAATTTTGTATCTACTGAGGATCTTGTTGACCAGCTTCGTAAGCGCCGCATCTACCTTATTACTGGAGGCTACAATTGTTAAGATGATAATAGCGCCAACCAAAATGGCAACTCCGAAATACCAGGGCATCCCCTGTTCATCCTTGTGGACAAATGTAAGCAACAACGATGCCATCACCGTAACAATCCCTGCATTTCCAAGGAGCATCAGGGAGGCGACAATCTTCCGACGTGTTGGATGAGTTGTGATCTGTTCCGACTCGGAAGTTGTAAATCCAACACCTGTAAATGCAGAGCGGGACTGAAATTTGGCCGAATGCATTGATAAACCTGTATTGGCCAGCATTGCAGCAGCTATCTTAGTAATCAGCAGCGAGATGGTTACAATGCAGATTACCGTTATTATAGGAACCAGACTCATAGTATTTCAAATTAATGTGTTACTGATTTCGAATGTTCTTGTGTCTGACAACATTATCCAACGCATCAAGAATCTCACGAGTGAAGCCGGGAGGTGGATCTGGAGGCATCATGTCAGGACTCTTATTTTGTTGCCCCGTGGTCTGATCAATGATCCTATCGCATGAGATATAGATCTGATCCTTCTGGTGCTCAAGGTCAGAATCGATCGTTTCTCCAAACCGGTCACTATAGTCGAGCATTGCAGAAACAACAGACTGATAAATAACCTCTTTATTGGGGAATCGTTCATGGATCCGGCGATAGGCCAAAGCAAACAGCCCTTTGGCATTTGCACGAAGTCCGTCAGGAACTGGAATAAATGTAGATTCAATCGTGATTTTATCCGGATTCTCCCTCTCCCACTTCACATATTTCCTTGCTACTTGAATATCATGTCTGGAACGTTTGTAATCCATAAGGTAACTTGTGTAGAGGTAGATGATTTTCGGCATCAAATAGCCCATGTTACTTTTTGCAGCCCTTAACAAGGTAAAAAACACCTTCCTATGCTCTTTCTCCACATCGAAGATAAAGAATGTAAACACCCGGAATAGCATCTTCCTTCGACCCAGCAGTGTTTTAAATCCAGGATCCCTTACTTCAGGTTTTTTTTTGATCCCCTTGATAAAAGCGATAGCCCGTTCCATAAATACCTGGGGATCGTAGATCTTTTCCCAATAATCGGCTAGTCCATCAAAGAGTTCAATCCTCGTCATCTGTTTGGGAATAATATTGGAAATGATATCAAGTTTATCGCTGATCTCATCACTGTCGAGGGATATGATTCTTCCCTGGCGTTTAAAATCATACCACATCCTGGTCCCGGGAGGCGCTGAAAGAGGATGGCAGAGATGGTGAATGATATTGGCTTCACCGACAAAATCTGCGGTCTTTTGAAAGACAGTATGATCGTCCGAATCAGCTCCAATGATCATATGTGCAAGCACAACGATCCCATAGGATTGAATCGTTTGAATGGCATCTGGAATTGATACTCGAATATTCTGTTGCTTGTTTAAATCGTTCAGAGATGCCTCGTTCACAGATTCTACCCCAATCATCACGGCCATAAAGTTGCAGTTGGCCAGAAGAGTCAACAACTCCTCATCCTGTGCAATCGTGATATCCATCTGAGTGATAAATCCAATCGGAGTATCAAATGAGTTATTCATCTCCTGCAATTGCGACAATAACTCTTTGGTGTACTTTTTATTTCCGGCAAAGTTATCATCCGCAATGAACACCATTTGGACATTCATTTCGTACAGATTGCGGATTTCAAGGAGAACCTGGTCAATGGTTTTGCTGCGCGGTTTCCTCCCATAGGTATAAATCACATCGCAGAAACTGCAGTCAAACGGGCATCCACGGGTGGTTTGAACGGAAACGGCATTATAGAGAGGTATATCTTCCCTGATCAATTCCCAGGCAGGTGCAGGAACCTTGGTCATATCAGGCTTCACTAAATTTTTATAACCCTTTGGGCAAGAACCCCGTTTAACATCGTTCAGAAATTGTGGCCATGTTTCTTCAGCCTCTCCATAAAAAACGACATCGATATGATCCTGATTCTGATGGATGAGATTCTCAACTCCTATGCCTCCTGCAACCACGATAGCCTCCGGAATCAGGTTTTTGCAATGAGCAGCAATTTCAAGGCAATGTTTCACCTGGTTGGAAGTGACAGAGATGCCAATGATATCATACGATTTACCTGTCAGGATCAGTTCAACTGGCCCGCGAATATATTCATCGTGAATTTCAACTTCGTGTTCGGCGGGGGTAAGTGCAGCAACGGATGCAATGGCATGGGGCGAGAAGATCGCCTTTGCGAAGAGATAGGGTATCGCACGGGTAATCTGGCTGTCGATGTCGTCAAATGAACCCGGGCTGATCAGTAATATTTTCATGTTGACTTAACTTCGTCTGACTCCAAAAACCTGAAATAAAAATCCCCCTCCAGGGTTGTGCATCCTGAGAGGGGGATTGATCATCGTGTTCATTCTAACCCCGATGCACAATTGCATCATTAAGTGCTGTTACAACTGTGTTAATAAACTCCGAATCAGTACTAGACAATGCCTCCTGATCCCCAGATGCTGAGCTCATTAGCACCCCATATTTTGTTTTTTGTAAAAACCACCACGCTACAGCAGCGGCCAGAACAATAACAGCAAGCCACCATTTAAATATAAAGCAAAGTAGTCCGATTACTGCGACTATTATTGGGCCTTTTCTGTTAGGTTTGTAGACGACCTGTGTCACAGATGTCACTCCACTCATTGAATGGGTCGTGCCATAAGTCATGAAGCGGGAGTTAGTTACCTTTACATCTCCCTGTTCAAAAAATACTTTTTCCTCTGCCATAGTGTAAATTTTTAGTGAATATGTCGGTCCTTAAAAATTGGTCCGGTAAAATTACAAATCAATATTTAACAGACAAATAATTCTTGAACAAATATATTTTTACAAGAAGCTTTGATAAAAAATTGCACAGGCGAGATAATTAACGTCATGTCGGCGGCAGCATCCGGTAACTGAAACCCGAATCCGTTGTGTAAATTGACCGTGGCCCCTTACTCATTTTCATTTATAACTTTTGCAATGGCATTTAGTAATTCCTTCTTTGACACAGGCTTGGGAAGAAAATCTGAGAATCCCTTTTCCAAAAAGGTCTCTGTATCAAATTCTGCAGCGGACCCAGTAACTGCAATAATGGGCAAGTTGGAATTGCATGCTTGTGATCTTATCTCCTTTAACACTTCAAATCCATCCAATCCGCTACCAAGACAGATATCTAGCAAAATCAAGTCGTACCTGTTTTGGTTTGCTTTAGTAACGGCAACTTCTCCATTATTGGCGATATCTAAACTAGCTATTTCTTTAAGGAAATATACCAATAAATCACAGTTGATATCTAAGTCATCAACAATGAGAATGCGCATTTTTTTCACACTGGAAGATAATGGCTGCATTAAATTAATGTAAATATTATGCTAAAGATCAACAGTAAAGATACAATTTTATGATAGGGTGGGCAAACCAGTTTAATTGAGCCGTCTCCGTCGAAATAAATTGACCTCCTAACGACGGATCATAATTTACCAGAAAGAGTTCCTTCAGGTTCAACTCAGCAAATCATTGATTCAGTTCCTTCACACGTATCCAACCTGTGAATTTACGGTATACTTTAACACCCCGCTATCTGAAAAAGCAATGAAAAGCCTTGACAAGAGGCTTCTGCCACTTCTGGATGGGAAGTCAGAGCCGTCATCTTTGTCAGGTCAATCAAACGCTATATGGAGTTAAAGACAATCGGGCTTGATTATTCTGATCACATTTCAACCGCTATAAGATTTTCCATACAAATTCCGGAGATTTTATTATTTTTGAAGGGGAGAACTATTTTATTTGCGACCCAATCTATCTTGGAGCCAAATGCAAAAACAATTGAACCAAACGGGCAATAAGTCAAACGACAAAAGTCGCTAAGTAAAAAAGGTTTTCAGCAATGGCTGGCTAACTGCTGAGCCTACGATTAGGAAACTTAAACACAAAAAACCATGAAAAGAGTAACCACAACCTTAATGATCAGCCTGGCAATGATCCTGTCGCTTGCCGCATTCACTCAAACAACAGACAAAGATGCTGAAAAAGCTATGAAATCGAAAGCATACAAGCAGGCAAGAAAGGATGCTAAAACCTATGAGAAAGATGGTTATTACGTTGCACTCGGCGCATTACCACTGGAAAAGCAACTTGAAAATGCCTGGATGAAACAATACATGGAAGATGACAAAGGCTATCCAAAATACATCGTGGAAACAGGAAATTCAGTTGCAGAGACTCAAACCGCAGCTAAACTGCAAGCAGTAGAGACCGCAAAAATGAATATTGCCGGTAACATCTCCACACAGGTAGCCGCAATCATTGAGAACAACATCGCCAACCAGCAGTTGAATACCGAAGATGCAGCTTCCGTTACCCAAATCGTTGCTGCAGCGAAAAACCTGATTGTACAAGAGTTAGGCAGAACAGTAGTGCTGGTTGAGATTTACAAAAAGATCGGTAAAAACATAGAGGCAAATATACGTATGTCCTATGACCTGGAAGCAGGAGTAGAGATTGCAAAAAAAGTTATCCGGAAACAACTTGAAGAACAAACCGATATCCTTCAGGATAAACTTGACAATATCCTTGATCTGAAGTAATCGTTCAATACCTGGGAGCCTGGAAGAACCGTTGCATTTGACCACCTTACGCCGATTTAAACTTACCCCCGTATATGTCTGTTTAAATACATCTAAACCAGTCTATTCTGATTGGCTTGGAGTGGTCAACCAAAATCGGCGGAGAATGGTCACATGATTCATTTTGTCCATATAAATTGCAGGTTCACATATTTTCGTGCAATAAAATGTAACACTTTGCAATAATTCGTGCGTTATTTTGTATATTTGCACAAAACAAGAGGATGGAACGGTTTGCATTAACAGCTTTGTCGAATTGGAAAAAGTCAAAGAACAGGAAGCCTTTGATCATCCAGGGAGCCAGACAGGTGGGTAAAACCTGGCTCGTGAAAGAGTTTGGCAGAAGAGAATATGAACAGGTTGCTTACATCAACTTCGAATCCTCTGATTCGCTGAAATCAATTTTCAGGGAAGATTTTGATATAAGTAGATTGATCACCGCCTTTCAAATTGAAACAGGGATCAAAATACGGCCTGATAATACATTGATCATTCTTGATGAGATCCAGGAAGCAGAAAGGGGCATCACCTCCCTTAAGTATTTTTGCGAGAATGCTCCGCAGTATCATATCATCGCTGCCGGCTCCCTTCTCGGGATCACCATGCATCAGAAAACATCGTTTCCCGTTGGGAAGGTGGATTTTCTGACCCTCTACCCCATGTCTTTCAATGAATTTTTATTGGCACTGGGTCAGGTACAGCTATATGAACTGTTGAAAAGCAATGACTGGCTGATGATCACGAACTTTAAAGCAAAACTTATTGGTCATCTCCGTCATTATTATTTCATCGGGGGCATGCCTGAAGCTGTCAGTTCTTTCATCAGTGAAAATGATTTTGACCGGGTTAGAACCATCCAGAAAAGCATTTTATCAGCCTATGACCATGATTTTTCAAAACATGCGCCGGCAGAGATTGTTCCCCGAATAAAAATGTTGTGGCAATCAATTCCTTCCCAGTTATCAAAAGAGAATAAGAAGTTCATTTACGGTGTGGTTAAACAAGGAGGTAGAGCAAAGGAGTTCGAGCTTGCTCTGGCCTGGATGACAGATTGCGGACTGGTGCACAAAATTCAGCGCATTTCGAAAGCTGCCGTTCCGTTAATTGCCTACCAGGATACTTCGGCATTCAAATTGTTTATCCTCGATGTCGGGCTGCTGTCTGCAATGGGAGGCCTGACCAAACATACCATTCTCATGGGAAATTCGATATTCAGCGAGTTCAAAGGAGCCCTCGCTGAGCAGTTTGTCCTGCAGCATCTTAAAACCCGGCAAGACGTTCAGGTTTTCTACTGGTCATCCGATACCTCCAGGGGAGAATTGGATTTTGTAATCCAAAATAACGATCGTGTCATTCCGATTGAAGTAAAAGCAGAGGAAAATCTGAAAGCAAAAAGCTTGAAATCCTTTTTTGAAAAGTTCAATCCGACAATTTCTGTAAGAACCTCAATGTCAGATTATCGAAAAGAAGGCTGGCTGGTCAATGTTCCATTATATGCGATTGATTCTTTTTCTTTCTGAATGGGAAAACCGACGGCTTTGACCCTATCAGGCCGATATAAATTGACCACCCCAGAGAATTGATTGTTAATAGGTTGAAATGGTCAACCAAAATCGGCGGAGGGTGGTCATGTTGGACAAGCCGACGGTGTTGACCACCCCAGGCCGATCGGAAGAGACTAGTTTAGATGTATTAATATCAGATATTTACGGTGGTCACTTTGGATCGGCCAAGAGGGGTCAGATGCACCGGCTATTCCAGACTGGACAACATTTGTTTGGGCAAACGTCATTCCTGAGATCATCAGAAAAAAAACGAGAATGGAGATTCTATGGAGCATGTTGTTGGATGTTACATGCTAGGGAAAATAAAGATATTGCTTTAGAAACGAATCAGATGCAACAATCTTACATTTTTAACATATTTTAGGACAAATACAGACAAGATGATTGTTGGAATAATTACCTGAAAATTCGTAATATTGGTTTGGAATTAATACTTATGAGTAATGGAATGGTATAACATCCTATTGATTATTGCTCTTTTTGTGACTATTGCCTTAGTAATTCCATGGTTACATAGGTTCAGAGCATGGCAATTATTCGCATTAATATTTGGCGGATTTATACTTGGATATCTTTTATGTTTTGCTCAGCAGTCACATCCAGACCGTCCCTGGCATGGCTATGGATTTTATGTTATGTTAGCTGCTGGTTTGGTTTACAGGGCCATCAAATTTTTCCGTACCATATAAAAGACTCCATCATTCCTTAGGTGGAAAAGCCGATGCATCTGACCACCATGCGCCGATTTATCCTGACCACTGTATATGCCTGATTTTAAAACACCTAAACTAGTCTATTTTGATCGGACTGAGGTGGTCCACACCGTCGGCCTGTCCAAGTATCAAAAGGAACCAATCTGTGTACACTATTGTGTAAACCAAAAAAAAACAAGGGTTTCAAATTTCTCTGAAACCCTTGTCGTTGTTGGTCGGGGTAGCAGGATTCGAACCTGCGACCCCC
>CAYUZX010000077.1:0-11892 GCA_964449285.1 uncultured Prolixibacteraceae bacterium | reverse complement strand
TCACGTCTCACGTCTTACGTCTCACGTCTCACGTCTCACGTCTCACGTCTCACGTTCTTCGCATAGAATCCCCTTACCTGCCAGAAATAGTGGATCATTGCTATCACTGTGATTCCCATGCATACTAAGTACATCCCATCAAATCCGATCCACTCCGAAAGGTAACCCAGTCCGAGAGAGCCGAGACCTATACCCAGATCAAAAGCGGTGATCAGGGTTGCATTTGCGGCTCCTCGCCGGCGAACGGTAACGACATTGTTGACCATGGTTTGAAGGGTTGGCATCATGATTCCGGCGCCTAACCCGATCAAGCCGGCGGCAACCAGGAATCCTGTTATGTTTTGCATTAGACCGAGGAAGAGAAGGCCAGTAATATTCACTAGAAATCCTCCGATCATGAGGTAACCAGGGCCATATCTGTCGAAGATCTGTCCGGCAAAAAGGCGGGAGAGGGTAACACCGCCAGCTAGCATGAGGAAAAAAGCTCCTGCCTGAGCCAGGCCTAGCTCTTTGTCATATAAGGTGATGAACGACACCACCCCTCCATAGGTTGTGCCAAACAGGGCCATCGGAATCGAGATCGGAATCCCTTTTGGCTCGATGAACCGTTTCCAGTCGATCTTGCTATCCTCCTTCCGGTATTGAATCAATGGGTACCGAACAAAGAGTACCATCACCAATCCGCAGAATGAAAATAAGGCAGCGATGTAGAACATTTCAAAATACCCCCATTTTTCGATGATAAGCAAGGCAAGTACAGGAGCAATTGCCATGGCCAGGGTGAAGGATATCCCAAAGTAGCCGATTCCCTGTCCCCGTTTGTGCGGAGGGATTACATCCACCACCACGGTCATTCCTGCAGTGCTAGTAGCACCCCATGAGAATCCGTGAAAAAACCGAAGGAGGAGCAGTACGCCGAAAGTAAGAACCAGGGGATATAAAAGGATGGTTAGCGAGAAGATTAGCAGGGAGATGATGTAGATCCATTTTCTACCCCAGGTATCCAGCGCAATTCCAATGAAGGGCCGGATCATCAGTGCCGATACGGTATAAGCTGCCAGGATGTAACCTACATCACTGGTTTTGGCATGAAGTACATCTACAACGTAAACAGGCAGGGTTGGGATAAGGAAATAAAATCCGGTAGCCATCAGCAGGTTCCCGATCGCCAGTAAGATAAAACTGTAACTCCAGAGTTGGCCGTGCGATGAGGATGACATCAGGGGAGGAGGTTATTCGGGTCTCGGTGTGGAATTGCCTCCATCAAGAACCCAGCGCCAGGTCCCGTCTTTCTCTTTTCTCCAAACGGTAAAGTAATTGCCGTAACGGATCTCCCCTCGTGCAAAGTCATAAAGTTCATAATTGCCGAATGTATATCCTAAGTCGCATGATTTACTTATTTCGGCCTTTACAGGTTCCCATGTGAGGCGGAACATTGTGTCGGCAACACCTGTAAAGGTATTGCGGAACTCTTCTTTCCCAATAACCGGGAGCCTTCCATCCTGTAGTTTCACCATGTCGGAAGCAGCATAGAAGAGAAATGCTTCCTGCATCCCTTTATCAGCACTCATGGCAGAAAAAGCCCGGTCGGTGCTCAGGATCTCTTTTCTCGCCTCTTTCTGACGGTCTTCTGATGAGCTGCAAGAAGCCAGTCCGACCAGGAGAAATAGCAGCAGTTTCTTCATGGGAACCTCCTTATTGTATGATTATTTTTTCAGTAACAATTTGGTTGTCAGATCGTATGCGCAATATGTAAATCCCTTTATTTAGATGAGGAAGGGATATTTTTCTCGTCTCCCCAGGTTCATCCAACAATAACGTGTAAACAACCTTCCCGTGGGTTGTCAGAATCTCACAGATTCCTCTTTCAATGTGGCCCATCTCCAAATAAAAAGTACCTGAATTGGGATTTGGATAGATCCTCACCGATGGAGGGAGATTGGAATCGCCAACAGCATTACATGCATCGATGGTCACCTGGATCGTATCAGTACCACCGCAATTTCCAGTGCTAGTGACATTCACCCAAATGGAGTGCTCTCCCAGTCCGAACGTGGCAGAATCCACGATGATGGTTTGGGTTGTTTGACCGTTAGACCATTCGTACGTATATCCGGGATTTCCGGCATCCAGGGTTACAGTTTCCCAGGGACATATCGTTGTATCGGTCCCGAGTTCAACAATGAGAGACTCGCCAACATGGATAAAATTCTCTTTAGATAAAGTTATTTGTGTAAAGTTGTTTATCACCGAGAGGGTCACATCGTAATCACCGGGGGTGGCATAGACAATACCAGTTGGGTTCATTGCTGTAGATGATGATGGCGTTCCTCCAGGAAATTGCCATTGCCAAGTGGTTGGGTTGCCTGTAGATGCATCGAAGAAATCAACCCCATCACCGGTACAAGGAGTATTGTTACTCGCAATGAAATCGGCTATCAGCGGGGGAGTGAGAATCTCGATCGCATCAAGATCAAATCCGGCGTCATTGGCATTGGTCAAACCATCGCCATCATCCGTGATTTTAATATACCTGATACCGGATATAGGTCCGGTTGAGAGATCAAAAGCGGTGCTCCCGGTTGCAGAACCCAGGCTTGTCCAGGGGCCGTCCATTGTTTGACTAACGTGGCAATAGTACCCTTCGGGGGATGTGTCACCTTCCAGAACCTTAAAATCGTTTCCTGTCCCATCATAGATCGTGTCTCCCATATCGATGATGATATACCCGCTTCGTCCCAGGCTGTAATTGACGGAATCGGGGGGGCCTATGATCCCAGGAACATAAGACTCGTCTGAATAGTTCCCCGAGCTGGGAAAATAGGGGATGTTTGTTACGATCGTACGGTATGCGTATCTGCCGGGAGAAGGGGTAAGCTGGATGTTTGTGGTGACAGCACCCTGCCCAGGGACGGTGACCCCTGTCAAGGTCTTCGTTTGATATCCGCTCGCTTTCACAGTGATGGAATAAGTGCCGGGCAACACATATTTATGGTAGTCGCCCAGCCCGGCATCGGTATAAACGGGATAAAAGGAGCCTACAAATATGGATGCTTTAACCGGGCTTCCTGTTATTGAATCAGTGATAACCCCGTTTAATCCTCTGCCAACCCGGTTAATCATCTCTGTAATAGCCGGGGCATTGTAGTTGTAATACATAGGGATCTGGCTCGCCGGAGGCTGTTTCAACATGGATATTTCCATGGACCAGCCTACTTGTCCCATTGAACCGTAGTTGAAATCCTTGGTCGCCCCAAAGATCTGATACATGATGATGCACCCCTGCCCATACGCCAGGTTGGGATAGCCTGAAGCGTTGGAATAGACAGATGCCAGTTGCTGGATGTGACCCCAATCAGGAGGCTGAGAGACCCGGTAACTCCAGGGCAGAGAGATGACCTCTGTCCCACCGTGAAAATTGTTGTATAAGACAAAGTTGTGCTCCAGCCAAAGGCTTCGCAGGATCCTTGTCTCGGGTTGAGAGAAGGGAAATGGGCTGTACCCTTCGCCTCCCCACATAAAGCCTGCATCGCGGTTCAGATCAACACCATTGGAGTTGTACCTGATGCCGCTGGCGAACCCATCGGGATTGACCAGGTAATACAACCAGATCTCACGGTTGTTGATGAGATCGGTATAGGTGGTATCGTTTCCGTAACCCAGGCACAACTCCCTCGCATAACGGATAACGATTTCCGGTCCCATGATCTCATCGCCATGGATTCCTCCGTCGAACATCAATTCCGGTTCGTTTTCATTGGTGTTGACATTATCTGAGATCTTCAGGATGCCGAGTTGCCGTCCACCTGGCGAAGTTGCCAGCACGATTTTCTTACAGATCTCGGGGAAATTTGTCGCAAGACTATCAGAAAGTTCAACCATCTGGTTGTAGTTATGGTAACTTTCCAGGATAGCCTGGTCCCAGAAATTCTTGCTGCAGGCATTCAAGTCAGGATTTGTAATAACATACTCTAGTCCGGAAGCTTCCAGCTTTTCCAACTCAGCAGGAGTCAGATAGACCCATGACATCACGACGCCATTCTCCATTGCAGGTTCGTCCATCAGCTTCAGACTTTTCAGCAATTTGGCATCTTCTGGCGAATGAAGAAAGACCTTACCCTCCATTTCGCCGGGGCGCCAGCTGGTCTGGCCCCAGGTGAATGTCGAAACGAGTAGTATTACCAGCACTCCAAGAAGTCGGTTCATAGCAGTTTTTTAACTATTATTCTTTCACGATTTTTTTAACCAGAGTAGCGCCACGGGTTGTCACTTTCAGGAAATAGACTCCTCTGTTCAGTACACTTAAGTCAAACTGCCTGGCGATTACTCCTGCCGATCCCGAAATTTGTGCTGACATGACAGTTTGGCCCTGTATCGTACAGAGTTGTAACGTGGCATCTCCGGTGAGGCGCTCAATCGATACATGCAGCACTCCGGTAGTTGGGTTGGGATAGACATGAATCGAATTCGATTGATCAACGGAGGGGGATACTCCAACAGTTCCCGTTATGGTGATATCGTCGAGGAAGAGGTTATTCCCGCGGCGGCTGTATGACTCAAATGCGATCTTCACGTTGGGTTTGCCCGAGTATCCATTGAGATCCACTTCGTAGCAACTTACACCGTAGCTACCGCCACACCAGTCGTTGGCACTTTCAGGATAGAATGAGTCCATCGTAGGCTCGTGTGTAACGAAGGTATTTGGTGTACCATCAGGTCCGAGTGCCAGAACGCGTGTGAAGGTTGAACCACAATCATCAGAAACCAGGATGATCAGCGAATCTCTTAACACATCCCGTTGTGCGTAGGCATGACGGAAGGAGAGCATGATATTGGAAAAGTTTGAGAAATCAAAGACAGGACTGATCAGTTGATCACGCTTGGATATATAGATGTAATCAAAGAAATTCATCCAGGCTGCTTTATTATCAGGTGACATCCCCGGGACTGATATTGTATCCCAGGTGGTGTGGCTATCGGGATTGTAGATGGTCCAGTACTGCGTGGAGAAACCGGTTTCGAAATCATCCGTAAATGGAAGTTCATATCCACCGTTCCTAATGAAATCTACTTTGGTAACACTTGAGGTCCCTACCGAATTTGTGGCAGTAAGCGTGACGCTATATGCCCCATTTTGGGTGAACATCACGATGGGATTCTGGCTGTTTGAATTGGTTCCGAGGAGGTAGATCACATTGTTTGGTGAGAAAGACCAGCTCCATGCCGATGGACAGTATTCGGTCAAATCTGTCAGGTAAACCTGTTCGTTGGAACAAATCACATTGATGTTGGCCATAAAATCTACATCGGGGAGGAGGTCGTCACTTACCGTGATGAAACTGATCTTTATTAAAGAATCGGATCCCGCTTCATTGGTTGCAACAAGTTTAACCGGGAATGTTCCTGTTGTATTGTAAACGATATCTGCAGGATGTTTCGCAGTGGAGGAGGAGGGAACACCCCCTTCAAAGGTCCATTGCCATGAAGTTGGAACCCCATATGAAAGGTCAGTGAAGTTGATACTGCAGCCAATTGGGATCAAAGTTTTATCAGCTTCAAAATCGGCATCCGGGATGGAATGATACATATCAGATCCCCAAAGGCCTCTACCATAAGAGCTTGCGCGGATAGCATCATTGGCGACGGTGTCTTCGTTGTAATAGATATCCAGTTCGGTAATTCTGACGCTCACCGGTAGTCCATCGTTGAATGGAATCCAGTCGGTCATCGAAGCATCTTTGTAAAACACCCCGGCATCGGTGCCTACATAAAGCCCTTCTATGGCATTCTTGTAGTAAGCGATCGTGCTGATGTGGATGTTGGGTAAACCGCCGGTGATATTTGTCCAGGTGAGTCCTTTGTCAAGCGATTTATACACGCCGTTAGCCATTGTGATATAAACAATATCCGGATTCGTAGGATGGGCTTCAATATCGGTTGGGTATCCTGATGCAGGAAGAAAGGAGGTGATCTCAACCCAGGTGGGGGTGGCATCATTGCAGTTATCGGAACGGTAGAGTTTGTTATCATATCTGGCGACGTAGAGGATGTTGGTGTTGGCAGGAGATTGTTCCACCACCACACAGTTATTGCCTGTGCCAAAATCGGAAATTTTTGTCCAGGAGATTACCCCCCCCCGGATATTTTCACTTCTCCAGACATTTTTAAACCCAACGAACATCGTTTCGGGATCGGTTTCATGAAGGATAAACGGCGTCACCCAGGCGCCACTCTCGTCAATGCCGTAAGTTCCGGCTCCGGCGATCTTTTTTTCACCGCCGTTATTGTATTTCCTGAAGATGTCGCCGTAATATATCGTGTGATAGGTCCATGCTGCATTCGAATAGTCGATAGCACACTCCATGCCGTCTCCACCACCGGTTGTCCACCATTCGGGGCCAACATACGTGTAAGTTCCATTATCCTGGAAGCCGTTAATCACCTTCTCTTTCACGGTTTGTGCCTGGCCCAGTTTGTATATCTGGCCGATTGTCATGGTTTCGGTGTAGTCATTCCATGTGGTCCCTCCATTGCTTGTGTTATAAATTCCACCATCATTGCATGCATAGAACTTCCCGTCAAACGGGGAGAACTTGAGCATATGGCAGTCGGCATGCACAGCGGGAACACTGCATCCGCCATACCAATGCGAGTTGATTTCCCATGTCGTACCACCGTTGGTAGATTTCCATACGTCAACACCGCCTACATATATGGTTTCCGCATTCAATGGATCTGCTTCCAGGGAGAGGTCATACCATCCCTGTCCACCGCTCCCGGAACCGTCGCATGACCAGTCCAGGATATTCGGTGAAGTTGAACGGGTTGTGAATGAGAGACCAGCATCGGTTGACCGGTAAAGGCCTTTAAATCCGCTACTGTTATCCGACTGGACAAAATATACATAATTGGGATTAGAGGCTGTAACAGCAATCGTTCCACGCTGACCGCCGGTTAATCCTGAAGTAATCTGTGTCCAGGTCACGCCATTATCAGACGAGCGGTAAAAACTCGCAGCGGAAGAGCCATAGACAATATTGGGATCGTTGGGTTTGAAATTGAGATCTTTGAAGTTGCCGGTTGTTGAGAGTGACCAGTTGGCTCCAGCGTTGGTACTTCTGTATACGCCACCGTTGGCAGCGGCTATGAGAATCAGGTGGTTAGTGGGATGCATCAGGATTTCGCCAATGGTTTTTTCTCCCATTCCTATCGTTGACTGAGCCCAGGTATAACCTCCGTCAGTGCTTTTAAAAACACCTAATCCGGGAGCATCCCCAGCATCCCGGTCACCTGTTCCAATGTAGATGATGTCAGGGTTCGTATAATCCACTACGATGGCAGAAACGCCAAGAGTTGGAAGGGTGTCGGTATGGGTCTCCCAGGTAGTACCCCCATCGCTGGTCATCCACATGCCGCCGGAGGGAGCTGCAATATACCATTTGTTGAGGTCTGTAGGGTGAAATGCGACATTGTTTATTCTTCCCAATCCCTCATAGCCGGCAGGCCCGGGCAGGGGGATCAGGGCAGGACCCAGGGAAGTCCAGGCTCCTCCGATGGAGCGGATATTTTTAATATAATCAGTATAGGCTTTATAGGTGGCATCGGGCGAGGGTATCACTCCGTTGGCAGAGACCCTGTCCTGCATCATGTACTCCCAACGTTTAAAAACCTTCCAGCCGCACCCTTTGGTGATTGGACGATCTTTCCAATACGCGTTGAAAGCTTCTTGCGTGGCAAAGAAATTGGCATCTTGGTCCTGCATCATGGAAATCCAGGAGGGGTCATTGGACTGTGACTTTACTGTTAGTATAATGAAAATCAGCCCTAAAGAAGTGAGGAGTAATTTTTTCATAGGAAGGGAAATGATGGATTGGTTTAGACTGTAAAGGTACGACTTTAAATTAATTACGAATTACGAATTACGAATTACGAATTACGAATTACGAATTACTTCCTTCGTTTTTCCGTGTGGTTACATTGTAGATCCCCCGTACCAGAACCAACGTTGCGATTATTGAAATTCCCAGAACGAAATAGCCAATGTTTTGCTCAGCGCCGGGGATCAGGTGGCCGGCTAGGTAACCGAGGGGAAGCATGGTCCATACCCATAGAAAAGCGCCTAATATGTTAAACAGGCTGAATCTTCTGAAGCCCATATCCGAAGCTCCGGCAAGGATGGGAACAATGGTTCTGACGATCCACACAAACCGGCCGGCGACCAGCGACATTCCTCCATATTTATCGTAAAAGAGGCGCGTTTTCTCCAGGTGTCGCTTTTTAAAAAACCACGAATCTTTTTTAGTGTGCAGTCTTTTCCCAAGAAACTTTCCGGTATAATATCCGGTGAGATTGCCGGCAATTGCTGCTACAGTGACAAGAAACAGAAGGAAAAAAAGGTTGATGTTCAGCAGATCGGTTCCGCACAGTAACCCAGCACTAAACAGCAGGGCATCCCCGGCAAATATAAACCCAAAGAAAACCCCTGTCTCCAGGAAAACGATGACCAATAGCAATGCCAGCCCACCCATTCGGATCAGTCTGTCTGAATGCATGAGCAGATCAAAAAAATCGGTCATCGTTTCCATTACCGCATATAGAACTTCCCTGATGCCGCCAGGCGGTGATCGTTAGCTGCTCCTGCTGTCAGCCGATGGACAAGATGAATGGGGTTTTTCATAATTCTGAGATCTCTTTTTGTTTATGATCAAACTTCTTGACAGCAAAGATGATGATGATCGTAGAAACGATGATTATCACCGGCCACGCCAAATACCAGATGATGGAGACTGTGTACATAATTACGAATTAAGAATTATGAATTACGAATTAAAAACATTTCACTATTTCGCTATTTCACCATTTAATAAGCATGTCCTCCCTCTTCCATCTCCTCTTCTGTAATCTTCTTTCGGTTGAGCGACCACCAGGCATAAATAATATAAGCCAGAACAAACGGGACCATCAGGGAGACGTAGCTCATCGCAGTGAGGGTATAATGACTTGATGAACTGTTCATGATGGTCAGGGAACTCTGCAAGTCAATGGTAGAGGGGTAGTAGGCTGTATTGTTAAATCCCGCCAGGAGAAAGAGTGCAAAGATGGTCAGGACTGTTCCAGGACCTGCAAACCAGATCCCTTGTGAGGAACAGGTATTAAATTTGTGTAGTGGTCTTATGATCCCAAACAGCACCAGCAAGACACCTACGACAAAAAGAATCGCCACTACCGGCATCTCAATGAGGTTATGCCAGTATTTATAAGGTTCCATATAGATTCTTCCTGTCTCCGGCTCCACGGCAAACCCCTTGTTAATCATCAGAGCGAAGACGTATGCCAGGAAGAAGATCAGAAATGGAATAGCGTTGAGCCACAATTGCTTGTGGCTTCTTTTGGCAATTGCATCATTGTCAACTGAGTTGAGGATATAGAGGATGCCAAGCACCCTGGCCAGGAAGAATAGTGTGAGGCCAAGATCGATGTTTCGCCAGTTCAACACAGCTTCAAGGCCATAGGCAGGACCTTGCCAGCGGGATATGATCGGGTTGGCAAGGTTCGTCAGATTCAGCTTGTTGACAACAAATTCTGATCCTGTGAAGAAGGTCGACACAGCTGCACCAATCAGTATTGTCCCTAGCGCTCCATTGATAAAAAGGAAGATCTCAAAAGTACGCTGGCCGAGAAAGTTGTTTGGCTTGGTTCTGAACTCATACGCGATGGCCTGGATTACAAATGCGAAAAGGATTATCATCCATATCCAATACGCTCCTCCGAAGCTGGTGGAGTAGAAAAGGGGGAAGGAGGCAAAGAAAGCTCCTCCAAAGGTGACGAGTGTAGTAAAAGTGAATTCCCACTTCCGCCCAAGGGTGTTGACAATAATCTTTCGTTCCGTTTCAGTCTTACCCAGGGTGTAAATCAGGGTTTGCCCTCCCTGTACAAACATCAGGAAGACCAGAAGGCTGGCTAGCAGGGAGATGATCATCCACCAATAGTGTTGAAGGCTGAGCAATGACATGGCTTCAAACATCACTTTTGCCCTCCATCATTAGGTCCGATTTTGATCTGCCTCACCATGATCATCACTTCTGCAATCAGCAGGGCCGTGAAGAGTGCCGCAAAGATCCAGAAGGTAGTTTTGACCGATGCGGACTCAACCATTGAAACGGCTGCTATGGTTGGAAGGAGGTCCTGGATGACCCATGGTTGCCTTCCTACCTCAGCAACAACCCAACCCGC
This sequence comes from uncultured Prolixibacteraceae bacterium, assembly GCA_964449285.1. Lineage (GTDB taxonomy): Bacteria > Bacteroidota > Bacteroidia > Bacteroidales > FEN-979 > QYOJ01. The sequence goes on along the minus strand of CAYUZX010000077.1, from coordinate 1,659 downwards.
CTGGCTTGCCAGGTAGCCGAGGGGTATCGTCCAGAGAGCTGCCCAGAGGAGCCATCGTTGCTTTTCTATTGTGCCATGGTTGAGGAAATAGAGAACGACAATGAAAAGAAGGATAAAATAAATTCCCAACATCACCATCAGGTGGAAACTGTAGAAAGTGAGCTGGACGTTGGGGATCACCGATTCGGGCTTGTTGAGGTAGCCGTAACCGAAGTAGGCAAAATTCTCTTCCAGGTTCTTCTTTGAGATGGTTGCCAGGATGGTGTCACCTGCTTTAGATGCTGTTTTATAATCCCTCAGTGCAGAGATAGCGAGTTTTCCTCTTTCAATCTTCTGGGCAACCGAGTAGGTCATCTCTCTCTCCTCGTCGGGGATGTTTTTAAACCAGGGTTTAAACCCCCCATTGATGATGTTGTCAACTCCGGGGACAAAGGCATTCGCATCACGGTATCCCAGGATGGAAAGGAGGCGGGGTACCTCGATTTTCATCAGGAATGGATCTTCGCCATCACCCGGATTCCTGGAAGGGTTCAGAATCCCGAAGGCCACCAGGCCTGCGCCGGCTTTGCCTTCATAAAGGCCCTCCATTGCAGCCAGCTTCATCGGTTGTTTCTGGGCGACGGTATAAGCCGACCCGTCGCCTGTAAAAGTCAGGAACATCGAAGTGATGATCCCGAAAATTGCGGCTACCAGGATACTCCTTTTGGCAGTTAGGACATGTCGTTTGTTAAGGAGGAACCACGCACTGATCCCGATCACGAAGAGTGATGCGATGACATAGCCGTTGGAGACGGTGTGTAGAAATTTATTTACGGCCATCGGGGAAAATAAGATTTCCCAAAAATTTACCATCTCGTTGCGGGCCGTATCCGGATTGAACTCCATGCCAATTGGATTTTGCATCCAGGCATTGGCCACCAGGATCCACAGGGCCGAGAGGTTGGCGCCAATCGCAGTAAGCCAGGAGGATGCAAGGTGGAATCCTTTGCTTACCTTATTCCAGCCGAAGAACATGATGGCAATGAAGGTTGATTCGAGGAAGAAAGCCATGATTCCCTCAATCGCCAGCGGGGCTCCGAAGATATCGCCAACAAACCACGAGTAGTTGGACCAGTTGGTGCCAAACTGGAACTCCAGGATGATCCCGGTTGCAATGCCAATTGCGAAGTTGATCCCGAAGAGAATCATCCAGAATTTGGTGATCTTTTTCCATTCAGGGTTGCCTGTCCTGACGTAAATTGTCTCCATGATGGCTACGATGAAGGACAAGCCCAGGGTAAGCGGCACAAACAGCCAGTGGTAGATTGCTGTAAGCGCAAACTGGGCCCGGGCCCAATCAACCATGCTAAGGTCTATTTGATCTATCATAAGGATGAAAGATTGATGAGGTAACCAAAAATAAGAATATATCTTGAATTATTCGCGGATAATCAACTGTTCCCTCACGTAATCACCCTTCTCAGTATCGGATTGGAATCTGGAATTCAGGAAATTAGGGAAAAAGAAAAGTTTCAGAACAAAAAAGATGACAAAAAACTTGATCAGGATCACAAGCCATAGTTTCCGTCCGACTGTCATAGCCTGGAAGCCGTCGTAGTAGAAGCGCCAGATGCTGTTTAGTAGTTTCATGATTCGAATGCCGGATACCGGATGCCGGAT
>CAYUZX010000076.1:0-12145 GCA_964449285.1 uncultured Prolixibacteraceae bacterium | reverse complement strand
GAAACAGTCTGGCACCTGCTTAGCCAGCTTTACAAGAAAGACCTTCTCTATAAAGGATATACTATCCAGCCTTACTCTCCGGCGGCAGGAACCGGCCTGAGCACCCATGAGCTGAATCAGCCCGGAGCTTACAAAATGGTGAAAGACAACACCGTAGTTGCGCAGTTCCGGGTTATTCACGACCTCCGTTCAGAGTTCCTCTTCAGAGAGCCGTTTGGAGATCTCTATATTCTCGCCTGGACCACAACTCCGTGGACACTCCCCTCCAACACAGGGCTGGCCATGGGTAAAGATATCACCTATGTGATGGTTCGCAGCTATAACCCATACACATTCCTTGAGCAAACGGTAATCCTGGCAAAAGAGCTGCTGCACCAATACTTCAGCGAGAAAGATGCCGGAATGGATCTGCTTGATTACAAAGAGGGGCAGAAACACATCCCATGGCAAGTGGTTGGGGAATTCAAAGGCAGCGATTTTGAAGGGGTCAGGTTTGAACAACTCCTTCCATCGGTCCAACCTACTGATGGTGACCCCTTCAGGGTGGTGATGGGAGACTTTGTCACCACCGACGATGGAACAGGAATCGTACACCTCGCTCCCAGCTTTGGGGCCGACGACTTCCGGGTAGGGAAGCAATACGGACTGGGATTCCTCACGATGGTTGACAAGCAGGGGCGGTTCGTGGAAGAGATGGGCGAGTTTGCAGGGAAATTTGTAAAGACCGAATACGACCCCAACTTCAACCCCGAAACAGATCTTCCGGTCGACGTGGAGATCATCATCAAACTGAAGAAGGAGAACAAAGCCTTCAAGGCAGAAAAATACGAACACTCATACCCTCACTGCTGGCGCACTGATAAACCGATTCTCTATTATCCGCTCGACTCCTGGTTCATCCGCACAACCGCCTTCCGCGACCGGATGATCTCCCTCAACGATACCATCAACTGGAAACCGGAATCAACGGGGAGTGGCCGATTCGGAAACTGGCTGGAGAATGTGGTCGACTGGAACCTCTCGCGCTCCCGCTTCTGGGGAACACCTTTGCCAATCTGGCGTACCGAGTCGGGATCTCATGAGATCTGCATCGGTTCGGTGGAAGAGCTTCAGCGTGAAATTGAAAAAGCATTGAAAGCCGGAGTAATGAAGGAAAACCCGTTGGCGAATTTTGTACCTGGCGAGATGTCTGCAGATAATTATCATACATTCGATCTACACCGTCCCTTCGTCGATAACATCATCCTGGTAAGTGACAACGGAGAGCCGATGTGCCGCGAGCCGGATCTCATCGATGTGTGGTTTGATTCGGGAGCGATGCCCTATGCCCAGTACCATTTCCCCTTTGAGCCTTCGAAGCCGCTGGAGAGCTATTTTCCGGCCGATTTCATCGCCGAAGGGGTGGACCAAACCCGTGGTTGGTTTTATACCCTCCATGCCATCGCTTCTCTTCTCTTTGACTCAGTCTCTTTCAAGACCTGTGTGTCAAACGGACTTGTCCTCGATAAGAGTGGCAACAAGATGTCGAAACGGTTAGGCAATGCGGTTGACCCGTTTGAAACGATCGGCTCGTTTGGCGCTGATGCCACCCGGTGGTATATGATCACCAACGCCCAGCCATGGGATAACCTGAAATTTGATATCGATGGCATTACTGAGGTTCAGCGAAAATTCTTCGGGACGTTATACAATACTTATGCATTCTTTGCCCTCTATGCCAACATAGACAAGTTTGCTTACCGTGAAGATAACATCCCAACGGAGCAACGGCCGGAGATCGACCGCTGGATCCTATCAGAACTAAATACCCTGATCCGGTTTGTAGATGCATGTTACAACGACTATGAGCCAACCAAAGCCGGCAGGGCGATCTCTGATTTCGTGAATGAACACCTTAGCAACTGGTACGTAAGATTGTCGCGGCGTAGGTTCTGGAAAGGCGAGTACACAACCGACAAAATTTCGGCCTACCAGACCCTCTATCGCTGTTTGGAAGTGATTGCACAGCTTGCCTCACCTATTGCACCCTTTTTCTGCGACAGGCTCTTTGTGGATCTCAATACGATCACGGGCCGTTATCCGGTTGACTCTGTCCATCTCACTACCTTCCCGGTTGCCGATGAGACATTGATTGACCAGCCACTGGAGGAGAGGATGGAGCTGGCCCAAAAGATCTCTTCGCTGGTGCTTTCGATCCGCAAGAAGATCAACATTCGCGTTCGTCAGCCTCTCAACCGGATCCTTCTTCCGATCCAGTCATCAGAAATGCAGGAACAAGTCAACCTGGTCAGGAATCTGGTCCTTTCGGAAGTGAATGTGAAAGATCTTGAATATATAACAGACACTGCCGGCATCCTGGTGAAGAGGATCAAACCCGACTTCAAGAAGCTGGGACCCCGCTACGGAAAGCTGATGAAAGCATTGGCTGAAAAGGTCGCTTCCATTGGTCAGGAGGATATCATCACGCTGGAGACTGAAGGAGAACTTCGATTTGAGTTGCAGGGCGAGGAGGTGGTTATCAATAAAGATGACATCGAGATCATCTCGGAAGACATTCCGGGATGGCAGGTAGCCAATCTTGGGAACCTTACAGTTGCTCTCGATGTGACAATCACACCTGAACTCTGGCAGGAGGGAATCGCGCGCGAACTGATCAACCGGATCCAGAATCTCCGAAAAGAGAAAGGATTTGATGTAACGGACCATATTATCGTTAATCTTCAGATCCATAAAGAGATTGCTGCAGCAATCGATAAAAATATTTCCTATATTTGCACCGAAATTTTAGCCCGCGAATTCAATGTTGTGGAGCAGGTTGACGCGGAAAACAAGGACTCCATTGATCTAACCGACACGGTCTCCACCTGGATCTCGGTTAGAAAAGTGGACTAAACTATCAGAGACATGAAGAAAGCAGCAAACACAATAGAAAAGTCAAGGTATTCAGATGAAGAGCTGGAAGAATTTCGCCAGATAATTCTGAAAAAACTGGAGAAAGCACAGAAAGATTTGCAGCTCCTTACCGAATCTTACACCACAGGAAACGAAAATGATACCAACGACACCTCCCCTACCTTCAAGGTTCTGGAAGAGGGGTATCAGGTTTTTTCCAAAGAGGAGAACAGCAAGTTTGCAGCCCGTCAGGAGAAATTCATTAAATCCCTGGAGAATGCTCTTGTCAGGATTGAAAACAAAACGTACGGTATTTGCCGTGTTACAGGAAAACTAATCCCGAAAGACAGGCTTCGGAGTGTTCCTCATGCCACTCTCAGTATTGAAGCGAAAATGATGCAAGGTGTCCCTGTGCCAACTCCGCAACAGGTACTTCGACCTTTTGAGCCACAGGATGAATAGACTCCGCCTTCCTTTTCTCATTATTGCACTGGTATTAATCCTGGATCAGACCTTAAAGATCTGGGTGAAATCGCATATGTATCTCGGGGAGAGTATCCCGGTTTTCATCGATTGGTTCTACTTTCATTTTACAGAGAATGAGGGAATGGCATTTGGTATGAGCCTGGGAGGCAATACCGGGAAGTTAATCCTGAGCATCTTCCGCATCATCGCTGTCATCATCATGGTTGTATGGCTCGTCAAACTAGCGAAAAAACCAAGCTTCGACAAATGGCTTGCTGTTTGCCTCGCACTGATCATTGCAGGAGCATTGGGGAACATCCTCGACAGTGCATTTTATGGCTTGATCTTCAGTGATAGCCATTACCATCAGATAGCTACGCTCTTTCCACCGGGAGACGGCTATACCGGTTTTTTACATGGTAAAGTAGTGGATATGCTCTATTTCCCACTTGTTGAAGCCCACTTTCCCGGTTGGGTACCTTGGTTAGGTGGTGAAGATTTTATCTTTTTCCGTCCGGTTTTTAACCTGGCCGACTCCTCCATCACGGTTGGGGTTACCCTGTTGATCATCTTCCAGAAACGCTTTTTTACCACCCGGGAAAAAACGGAAGTTGTATGAAACAGCTCTCTCTGGTATTTCTGATTGCCCTGCTATTTCCGCTTCTCTCTGTTGCCCAGATCAATCCCGATAATATCCTCGACACGGTAGAGACCGTAGATGGACCTGTGATCCTCTATAAAAACTTCTCCTGGCAATTCCTTGGGAATGAACCGGTCATGCTGAATGTGGATGAAGACTCTACCGGGCTCTTTTCCGAAGGGTGGATTAATGACCAGATACGAAGTTTTGGACAGATGAAACCCGACAGCATCCATGACACCGTTTTGATGTTAACATACGGCGAGGACATTTTTTGTATGCCAGTGCCCAATGAGCATCTCATCCGTGGGTTTATGTACACCCACAAAGGGCTGGACCTCAGGCTGAAAAGTGGAGATACTGTGAGGGCTGCTTTTAACGGAGTGGTCAGATATGCCAGATATAACCGGGGCGGATTCGGGAACCTGGTCATCCTGAGGCACTACAACGGGCTTGAGACCTATTATGCCCACCTCTCCAAGATAAAAGTGGAGACGAACCAAATTGTCAGATCTGGAGATCTGATAGGTCTTGGGGGATCCACCGGCCGCAGCCGCGGCCCCCATCTCCATTTTGAAATCAGGTACCGGGATGTGCCAATTGATCCGCGCCGGGTTATTGACCTCGACAGCAGTATGCTGATATCCAACGCACTTCCTGTCAGGAAAGAGGTGTTCTATCCCAGTGACTGGGACTCTACTGCTGTTTATCACAAGATCAGAAGCGGTGATACCCTGGGACACCTATCAGTAAAATATCACACTTCCGTGAAGGAAATTTGCGCCATGAACAAGATCCGGTCCAACACTATTCTGCGGATTGGCAGAGTTTTACGTGTTAGATAAACGCATATATGCAATTTTTTTTATATTTGCACAAAATTTTGAATTCAGACCATGCAAGAGAAAATTATCGGTAAAATATCTCAGATTATTGGCCCCGTTGTGGATGTCGTATTTGAAGAACATGTCATCATCCCAAACATTTACGATGCCCTTGAAGTTAAAACTGAACATGGCGGGACACTTGTCCTCGAGTGCCAGAATGATATCGGCGAAAACACCATCCGCACCATTGCCATGGATTCCACCGACGGACTTCGTCGCGGGATGGAAGTGGTTGCCACAGGAGCTCCGATCTCGATGCCGGTTGGGGAGGATATCAGGGGAAGGCTTTTCAATGTCATCGGCCAGCCTATTGACGGGTTGGGTCCGGTATCGGGCAAACAGACCTATCCGATACACCGTGACCCCCCGAGATTTGATGAGTTGAGTACTACCAAAGAGATTCTTTATACAGGGATTAAGGTGATCGACCTGATCGAACCTTACTCAAAAGGCGGAAAGATTGGTTTGTTCGGAGGCGCCGGAGTTGGAAAGACAGTAATCATCATGGAGCTGATCAATAACATTGCCAAAAAATATTCCGGAATGTCGGTCTTTGGCGGTGTTGGAGAGCGTACCCGTGAGGGGAACGACCTGTTGCGTGAGATGATCGAATCGGGTGTTATCAGGTATGGAAAAGAGTTTGTGGAAGATATGGAAAAGGGGGGATGGGATCTCTCCAAAGTGAATCACGAGGAGCTGATGAAATCGCAGGCTACGTTGGTGTTCGGACAAATGAACGAGCCTCCCGGAGCCCGGGCCCGCGTGGCCCTTTCCGGCCTTACCCTGGCTGAATATTTCAGGGATGGGGATGAGGAGAGCGGAGGCCGTGACATCCTCTTCTTTATCGACAACATCTTCCGTTTCACACAGGCAGGATCCGAGGTTTCGGCTCTGTTGGGACGGATGCCCTCTGCTGTGGGATATCAGCCTACACTGGCAACCGAGATGGGGATCATGCAGGAGAGGATTACCTCCACCAAACGAGGATCCATTACTTCTGTTCAGGCTGTGTATGTCCCTGCCGACGACCTTACCGACCCGGCGCCAGCCACAACGTTTGCCCACCTTGACGCTACTACCGTACTGAGCCGGAAGATTGCCGAGCTCGGGATCTACCCCGCTGTTGACCCGCTCGACTCTACCTCACGGATCCTATCTCCCGACGTAGTGGGTGATGATCATTACGACACGGCCCAGCGGGTAAAAGAGATCCTTCAGCGCTACAAGGAGCTCCAGGACATCATTGCCATTCTTGGGATGGATGAGCTCTCGGATGAGGACAAAGAGGTGGTTCACAGGGCACGTCGTGTTCAGCGATTCCTCTCCCAGCCATTTTTCGTAGCTGAACAGTTTACTGGAACACCCGGAGTTTTCGTAACCATCGAAGACACGATCAAAGGGTTCAAGATGATCTTGGATGGTGAAGTGGATGAGTACCCTGAATCGGCTTTCAACCTGGTAGGTTCCATTGAAGAGGCGATTGAGAAAGGGAAGAAAATCCTGGCGGAGAGCAAAGAAAATTAAACCCCCAAACCCCCTAAAGGGGGCTTATTCCCGCAGAGCGGGGTAATCTTCCGAAGGAAGAGAAAGTCCCCTTCAGGGTATTTAGGGGTAAAAATCAGAAAGAAATGAATCTCGAAATTGTAACACCCGATACCACCCTGTTTGAAGGCGACAATGTTGACCTGGTGCAGCTGCCGGGAATCGACGGCTCATTTGAGGTGATGGATCAGCATGCGCCCCTGATCTCCGTTCTAAAAAAGGGCTCTGTAAAGGTGTTGGTCAAGGGAGACAGCCCGAAATTTTTTGAGATCAACGGTGGAGTGATTGAGGTGTTACAAAACAAAGTGCTTATCTTAGCGGAATGAATTCGTTCCGGAAAAAAATTCTCCTTCTGTTTACCGTTGTCGCTCTGAGCGGTTGTTATAAAAATGAGCCAATCCCTACTGCTGATTTTACATACAGCGGAAACAATGACTTCAAGATTCCCTGCACTGTCAAGTTCACTAACCGGTCGAACAATGCCTTCTCCTACGACTGGTACTTTGGCAACGACTCTACCTCTATCGACACCAATCCTTCACACACTTATGTAACACCCGGAAAATACCTGGTTGAACTCCGTGCTTATACCGAAAGTAGGAACGAGTGGGCGAGTAAGAGGAAAGAAATTACAATTAAGGATACAGTGAACTAGTAAAACATCTCCCTGTGATCTTCGATGGAAGCTTGTTTCTTCAGTGCATCGAAGAGGGAGTTTGAGACGCGGTTATTCCATCCCTGCACATCCGACCGTTTTTCGTAAGCAAAGTCATCTTTTTTAGGGGCTTCCATGATGTTATCTACAACAACAACATAGACACCAAAGTTGCCCTGGAGCGGTCCCTTCAACTGATCTGTAGGGAAGGTGAAAATCTCACCCAGCACATCGTTTTCCCTGGCAATAGCTGAGCGATTCATCCCTGTAAAGGTCACTGAAGCAGTATCTATCCGTGAGCCAAAAGTGGCGGCAAGTTCATTCAAGTCAGTTATCCGTTGCATCGCTTCAGTTATCTGACCTGCCATGATCTCAATTTTTTTCATATTCTTCACGCTTGGCTCAATCCTCTCCTTCAGCTTATCAAGGGGTTGAATACCAACCGGATAACGATTTTTCAAAAGAGCCACTGCATAGATACCCTGAAGGTCAAACACCGGGGAGACCTCGCCAACCTTTGTTGGGTCAGCAAAAGCCCAGCGAACCATATTCCTGGCATTTGTCAGGCCTTGAACAGTGTTGTCCATCGCCTTCACATTCTGAGCCTGGCGTTTGAATACACCTGCGGCAACAGCACCTGTATCAAAAGCTTCAGGAGTTTTGTAGGTGCCTGCAAACATGCTTGCCTGTGTATAGATATCCTGATAAGTCTGGTTGCTCGGATCAATGCTCCGTTTCAGGATAGCTGCCTTTACCTTCTCATTGGCAGGCGATTTTTCAGTCAGTTTGAAGAGGGAGTAGCCCAGTCGTGTTTCTATCATTTTCACATCATTGGGCTTCATAGTAACGCCTGCCTCAAAGAATGGGCTCACGTTGGCATTACCATCCGGGAACCAGGGGAGGCGGCCTCCATCATCTTTCGCAGTTGGGTAATCGGAAATCACTTTGGTAACCTCTTCGAACCGTTCAGGATTAGCTTTCAGAATGGCCAGTAAACTATCGACTGTCTGTTTGGCTTGCTCCCGTGTCCGGGTGACACTTTCACTAACACCCAGTTTTGCCCAGGTGATCAGCAGCTGGGCTCCCAGCATGGAGTCGGGCCGTTCTGCTTTTGCCATCAGCTTAGCCATGTACCATGCGTTCTCTTCCTGGAAAGGAGCAATAACGGATTCGATAGGTAAACTGAATAACAGCGAGTCGAGTCTTTTAGGTAATACTCCTTTGTTAATAAAACCGGTATCATACTTCTGATCCGAGTTTGCATTCACGAAAGTCATAGGATCCTTGATTGCTTCAAAATCATGATACAACGTTGAAACATCTTCAGCAATATCCTCACGGTCTTGTGCAGAAGGCTTCACCTCAAACATCACGTAGTCAAGTTCGACAGCGGGTTCCTCGTTTTGAAAATAGATTTTGTTCTTATCATAGAATTTGGTGTAATCTGCGTCCGTAAGGACGATAGCACTGTCGGGAATCATGTAAAAATTCGGAGATATATACCTGATATTAAGCGACCTGCTTTGCATCTCATACTGCTTCCGTAAGATTTGCTTCGGTACATAATAGGATTTGCTGATCAGGTTGTTGAATTTGGACTCGAGTCTGTCCTCTTTAATTGCCTTCTCAAATTGCAGCCACTGCTTCCTGGCTTTTGGCTCCATCTGGTCGAGGTTGCGCAGGTAGTTCAGCACCATAGCAGGGTCATATTCACCTGTTTTGGGATCTTTGAAATACTGGAGGATATAGCGGTGTGGATTACGACCCTGAACCTGTTCAAATAACTCCTCCGGTGAAACTGCCATGCCAAGTTCATCGAGTTCATCTCCGATCACCAGATTCCTGATTATTGTATTCCAAACATTTTGCCTGACCTGGTAAGACATATCGTCAGAAATCTTGTCGTTACCAGAATTCTCACGTTGGAATTCCAGGTTCTCCTCTACCTTGCTATTGAAATCTGTGTAGGCAATGTCCTCCCCGTTTACAGCGCCAATATCTGATGTGCCCCGGGTTTGCTTTTTCCCAAAGTCTCCGATCACAAAAGCCGCAATAGCCACACCTACAATAATCACCGCAAGTGCTGAATGTTTCCTGATTGTTCCAATTATAGCCATTCTAATAAGTTTCTTAAATTTTTTGAACAAAAAATAGGGGGCAAAATTAGTGATAATTTCTGAAACAGCAAAAGTTAACAGTCTGCCGTTGGCAGACCGCAGTCAGGTTTTTCTATTTCACCATTTCGCTTTTTAAATAGAGTCTTCCTTCTCCTCCACCTTCATCTCTCCCCTTGGCTTGAGAATACGGTAGTTGGTAAATGTTTCGTTCGATTCGAGGCCTGTTCCATACAATACTTTATCGGGAGTGGTAATCTTTACCGGAGAATCTGTACTGATGGTGTGTCTCAATTCATTCCAAATCAGCACTTCGGTATTTAACTGTTCGTTTTTGAATTCGTTTCGAACCACAACGTTGCCCCTGGCCTCCATGATCTTTGTCGACTCCATCCGCTTTCCATAATCCGCTGTTATAGTTGTTTCCAGTCGTTGTGCCGAATCAAACATATCAGCCTGGAATCCCTGAGGGAACTCAAGCCAAACATTCTCACCTTCATACCTGTTCACTACAGGGCCTGTTACGCGGGCCTGAAGGTATCCTGAATCGCTGAAGATCACATCGATGTCGGTGGCCGTCATCAGGGCCTGCTGCGCAGTATCGACTTGTGTTTGAGTAATTTCGATCTCACGCCGGCATCCCAAAAATGTAATCCAGAGTAAAAGGATCCCAATTCCGGTATATGATACCCTGATAAAAACTGTTTTCAAGATTAGTAGTACTTACGTTTGATAAACCATCGTTCGTAGATGGAGAATCCGATCACGAAGCGCAGGTAAGTTTCCCTGATCAGGTTTGCTTCCGTAGTACCCCTCATCCCAACCTGGGCAGAAATATTCAAGGCAGTTCTCACTCCTCGGAGCGGCAGTCCAAATCCTACTGTAACAGCAAATTCATTCAGTTGTTTGCCCCGGAGTTTGAGGTAGGTGTTGTTATACATGAATCCCACACGATAACGGATTCGCTTGAAATAATTGGTGTAACTATTGATATCGGGCAGAAACTCAGCTCCTGCACTGATTTGCTGACTATTCACCAATGAGTCGGTGAGATCAAATGCCGTAAATTTCTTCCAGTTAGCCCACCTATAGTCGACACTGAAGAGCCATTTATCTAATTTCTCGAGTCCGATCCCTCCTCCCAGGGTCAGTGGAATCAAAATCTTACCCCTGTATCCCTCTGTAAATTCCAGCGTATCTTTCGGATATTCTACCCCTGATGGTCCGTTGAAAAAGGTGTGTGCGACATAATCCGTCTGGGCACTCATCTTTGACTCCAACGCAAATACAGCGCCTGCTGTCAGATGCAGATCATTTTTTAGTTTTCCGTGATATTGAATGCCATAATTAAAGTAGATGTCATTCATGGTGACGTTGTTTTTCACCTTCACATTTGCAAAGTAGGCCGAATCGGGAAAGAGCACGATAGATTCCCGTTCCATATTTCCAAAGAGATAGGAGAAGTTGAAGCCGATGGAGAGGCTTTTCCAGAGTTTGAACCCGTTGCCCCAGTAAAATTTGTTGATCCCCCCTGATCCACTATAGATCCTGGCTACCAAACCGATCCCCTCATAGTTCTCCAGGTTCACCACGTTGTATCCCACATCGCTGAATGGGACCAGTCCGAAGCTCGTCCTCCACCACCTGGTCACGGGCATCCCAAAGAGGACATAGCCAAGTGATGCGTAATTTCGGGTAGCTGTTTGGGCATTGGAAGATAACTGAACAACATCGGCGTTGAATCCACCTTCGAATACGAACGAAAGAGAGTCGAAGGCTGTGTAGGAGGCTGGATTGCCGTAATTGATATGATATGGACTACGGATCGCAAAGGCGGTTTGCCCCATGGAAAGGTTCCAGGCGTTGTTGTTGTCGGCCAGATCTCCGATACCAAATCGTGAGTATGGAGAAGCGATACGAATCTGTGCCATCGTGGCAACCGTTGTCAAACAACCGATCAGTAAAAAAAGGAACCTGGATTTATTTAGCATACTGTAGATTGTGTTCGAGAATGTATTTCAGTCCGACCATCACGATATTTGGGAGTGCAAAGATGCGAATTTTGAGGAGTTTATCCAAAAATTCCATATCTCCACCACTCAGGATCACTTGAAGGTTTGAATAACTCTTTCTGTATTCCCCAATCATTCCGATCACCTCAGCTACCGCTCCGTGCACGGCGCCTGCAATCATCGACTCACGGGTGTCGCTACCGATAAGGTTACCTGGATCCTGAAGTTCTAATAACGGGAGTTTTCGGGTAAAAGTATGCATGGCGCTCAACCGCATCTGCAATCCGGGAGAGATCGCTCCTCCCTGGTATGCGTTCCGATCGGTAACCAGATCGTACGTGATGCATGTGCCGGCGTTTACCACGAGCGAAGGAACTCCGGGGAAAAGCCTCGATGCCGCAACCGCAGCGGCAATCCGATCGCGACCCAGGGTTTTGGGAGTTGTGTAGTTGTTGATCAGTGGTAAAGGCGTCAGGTTAGTCAATTCAATGAAAAAATGCAGGTTTTGCTGTAAGAATTTCTTTATACCAGAGGGATAATGGACTACCGAGCTGGCAATACCATCCCTCACTTGTGGGTATTCAGCTAATAGGTCTTTCAGCTTTGAGAGATTCAACCGGTCATACTGCTCCAGCCTGACCAACTCATCGCCGTCAAAAATTCCCACCTTGTGGAGTGTGTTACCGAAATCAATTGTAATGATCATGAATGACAGCAATGACGAATGACAAGAATTATTGGCATTCGTAATTCATGTTCATTCTTGTCATTAAATACAAAGGTATTGGAATTTTTAAAATTTCCATTAATTTTGCAATCCCAATTTGGCGTCGTAGCTCAGATGGTAGAGCAGAGGACTGAAAATCCTTGTGTCACTGGTTCGATTCCAGTCGATGCCACCCTTTCCAAGACTTAGAACCCTGAATATCAACATGTTC
>CAYUZX010000075.1:0-12256 GCA_964449285.1 uncultured Prolixibacteraceae bacterium | reverse complement strand
AAGGTGAAGCGGGACAAATGATCCCGCCGGCTTCTGTGACGAGTTTCATGTTTCTTATGTGGATCAGGCTCAGTGGAGCTTCCCTGGTCAACAGGATCAACTGCCGGCGTTCCTTCAGCATGACATCAGCTGCACGGGTCATCAGGTCGTTTGAAACTCCCGAAGCAATCCGCCCCAGGGTCCCCATCGAACAAGGGGCGATGATCATGGTATCAAAACCGGCCGAACCGGAAGCCATTGGGGCAAAGAAATCACCCGGATCATAAATCTGAAAAGGAATTTTGGCAGGATCAAACGAACCCAGTTCAAATCTCCAGACCGGAAGAGCTGTTGCAGAAAATATCACCCCGCAGGCAGTAACCTGATCCCCCAGGCCAGACAACCGGTCAAGCAGCAGCTTGCCGTAAATCGCGCCCGAAGCACCAGTGATACCAACGATTACTTTCTTTCCCATTACCAGTTCCTTCTCCCCTTAAACTGATAGGCTACCGACAGCGACATCACGTTATTGAACTGCCCCCTTTCAAAAAGGAAATTCTTCCAAGGATTTGCCTGGGGTTCCAATTGCCGCAAGGATAGCAGCGAATAGTTAAACCGGAAGGTAGCCTTAAGGTGCTTAGTTATATATCCTGAAACGCCCACGATCCCTGCCAATGTCACTTCCCTGAAGGGATATTTATTGGGAACCTCCTGTCCGTCAACCTGCTCCTGGTAACCAAGGAGAACATCGGCCACGGGGCCAGCTTCCACCTGGATTCTTTTCAGAAAAGTGAACTGGTACAACAATGGAATTTCAAGGTAATGAAGGCGGAGAAGGTATGTGTGAAATGCGTTCTGCTCGTAATAGTCATTCTTTTTGCTCCCTTTCTGAATGTACTCCAGTTCAAGTTGCAGCGAGGAGTTGGGAGAGAGTTCCAGGCTTACAAACCCTCCAGCCAGAAATCCGGCTTTTGTAAATCCGGTCCAATAATCGCCATCAACCTGACTGAGCGCCCCTCCTGCGAGAATCCCACCATCGAATTGCTGGGAATAAAGGCTTCCCTGAAGGGAAAACATCCATGTGATGAGGAAAAGTGTAAGAAATTTCTTTAAGGTCATGTGGTCATTATCTCATCCCTAAATCCCCGTTTGCTTCGCATTGCTCGCAAGGGGACTTGCTCCCCCTTTAGGGGGGTAGAGGGTATTGCAGTTGATGCTGGGTACAAAGGTACGATTATTAATAAATCGTTAAATCCACTCAGGCAGTTGATTGAACTGGATCAATTCTTATCTTTGAATATTAATACTAAAATCCCGATCCGTGGATAAAAACGAAGTGAAGATCCTTCTGGTGGATGATGAAGCGGATATCCTTGAGTTCCTGGGATATAATCTGACGCGTGAAGGTTATCGGGTGGAGATAGCAAAAGATGGGAAGCAGGCGATCCGGATCGCCCGCGAATTCAAGCCTCACCTGGTGATCCTGGATGTGATGATGCCGGAGATGGACGGCATGGAGACATGCACTTCGATGCGGAACATGCCGGAGTTAAACGATCCGCTCATCGTTTTCCTCACCGCCCGTGGCGAGGACTATTCACAGATTGCCGGTTTTGAAGCTGGTGCCGATGATTACATCTCCAAGCCCATCAAGCCGAAAATCTTTCTCTCACGGATACAGGCCCTGCTTCGGCGGATTCCTGAACCCGCTGCTGATAAGACTCTGGAGGACGATCAGATCGAAACCTGTGGCTTGATCATCGATAGAAAAAAATATGTGGTGATTCGTGGCGAGGAGGAGATCTCCCTACCAAAAAAGGAGTTTGAGCTGTTGCGCTTTCTGGCCTCCGCCTCTGATAAAGTTGTGACCCGTGATGAGATTTTTTCAGCCGTTTGGGGCGACGACGTGATTGTTGGCGACCGTACAATCGATGTCCATATCCGGCGGATTCGGGAACGGCTGGGGCTTGATAATATCCGGACCATCAAAGGTGTGGGATATAAATTTGAGGTGAAATGAAGTACCATGAACCGCGTTTGATATCGCTGACCAACGCCATCGTGGTCACGACACTCTACATCATTTTCTTCATTCTGGGTGCCTTGATCATATCATCAGACACATTGCATGATTTTTATTTCGTCCTCTTTCTGATCATCTCTGCTGCCCTATTGTTCCTGATCACATTCCTGGTCTTCCGCTTCACCCTGGAGAAGTTCATCTACAGCAAGATCCGGCTGATCTACAAAACAATCCACAACATCAAACGTAAAAAAAACGAGGTAAAGCACCACCGCATTGATTCCCAGTTCCTGGATGAGGTTGGCCATGAGGTTGAGGAGTGGCAACAGGAGAAGAGCCGGGAGATAGAACAACTCCGGCAGCTGGAAGAATACAGGAGAGAATTTATCGGCAATATATCCCATGAACTCAAAACCCCTCTTTTCAACATCCAGGGGTATGTCCTGACCCTTCTCGATGGGGGTCTCGAAGATGTATCCATCAACCGCGAGTACCTCAAGCGAACGGAGAAGAGTATTGACCGGCTGATCCGGATCGTGGAAGACCTGGATGAGATTGCACAGCTGGAGTCGGGTCAGATACAGCTGAAGATCATCCGATTCGATATCGTGGCGCTGGCCTTGGAGGTGATAGAACTCCTTGAGATGAAGGCCCGGAAAAAGGGAATCCATCTGTTATGCAACAAACAGGTGACGCCTGTTTTTGTTGAAGGCGACCGGGAGAAGATCCGCCAGGTTCTTACCAACCTCCTGGAAAACTCCATACGTTATGGGAATAAAAAAGGGAAGACCAAGATCAGCTTCTTCGACATGGGTGAGAATATCCTCACCGAGATAACCGATGACGGCATCGGAATTGAACCGGAAGAGTTGCACCGCGTTTTTGAACGATTTTACCGCACTCCCCGCGGCAGAGTTACATTTTCAAAAGGCAAAGGATTGGGTCTGGCGATCGTAAAACACATCCTGGAAGCGCATCATCAAACTGTCAATGTAAGAAGCACGATCGGTGTGGGGACCACCTTTGGCTTCACACTGAAGAAAGTCTGAGTTTGCAATCAGGTTGAACGTTCCGTAGTAAATATCACCAACTGCTTCAGGGAATCGTTGTAGGGCGACGAAGGTAAGCTACTGATGAGTGTGACCGCTTTTTCCCGGAATTCCAGCATTCGCTCCTTTGCATAATCCAGCCCACCCCCCTCTTTTACCATCCCCACCAACTTTTTCACCCGCAGTGAGTCAGTGTTATGGTGCTTTATGGTGTCGGTGATCCAGCTCTTAGCAGTGGCACTGCTATTGTTCAAGAGATAGATCAGCGGGAGAGTCATTTTCTGGTCGCGGATATCGATACCGCTGGGTTTGCCCGTGATGTTGCCCGATTCATAGTCGAACAGGTCGTCTTTGATCTGGAAAGCGATTCCGGTATATTCACCAAAAAGTCGCATCTGTTCTGTCATTTGAGTATCCGCCCCTGCGGAAGCCGCTCCTGAAGCACAGCAGGAGGCTATCAGCGAGGCTGTTTTCTTCCGGATGATCTCAAAGTAGATATCCTCTTTGATATCCAGCTTCCGTGCCTTTTCCATCTGCAGCAACTCCCCTTCACTCATCTCCTGCACCGCCCGAGATACAATTTTCAGGAGTTCAAACTCCTCCTTCTCCAGTGCAAGTAACATCCCACGTGAAAGGAGAAAATCCCCTACAAGCACGGCAATCTTGTTTTTCCAGAGAGCGTTAATCGAAAATATCCCCCGGCGCATGTGGGAGTCATCTACGACGTCGTCGTGCACCAGAGTGGCAGTATGCAGCATTTCAATCATTGATGCAGCCACGAAAGTGCTCTCCTTCACCTCTCCGCAAGCACCAGCCGAAAGAAAGACGAAGAGCGGGCGGATTTGCTTTCCCTTCCGTTTATATATGTACCGGGTGATGGTATCAAGTAGCAGCACCTTACTCTTGAGGTACTCTTTGAATTTCTCATCAAAAACCTGAAGGTCTCTGGATACGGGAGCTTTGATCTGTTTTAGCGTGATCACACAGATTCGATTAGACGATAAAATTACAGCTTTTTCAACAGGTTGTTGTAGGTTAATCGACAGAAAAGTGACAATTTTGCCCCTCTAACGATGTTCCATGTCTGGTTTTTTATTTCATGAAGTGGTATTCGGCCCGGTGCGTAGCCGGCGCCTCGGACTCTCGCTGGGTATTAACCTGTTACCCACACACGCAAAATATTGCTCTTTTAACTGCATCTACTGTGAATGTGGCTGGACCCCGCCCCCTTCCGGAGAGCTTCCCGCTCTTCCATCCCGCGAAGAGGTTCGATGGTATCTGGAGAAGCAACTAAAGCAGCTGACTACGGAGGACTATCTACCCGATGCCATTACTTATGCCGGGAATGGAGAGCCCACCATTCATCCCGAATTTCCACAGATCGTTGACGACACGATAGAACTCCGAAATGCACTGGCCCCTACAGCAAAAGTGACCATATTATCGAATGCCAGCATGCTGCACCGGGAAGATATTTTCAAGTCGCTCCTAAAGCTGGATCACAACATCCAGAAACTCGATGGCGGGACCGATCGGATCTTCCGCCTCATGAACAACCCCGTGGACCCCATTACCCTCGACTCCGTGGTAGCAAACCTGAAGCGCTTTAATGGTGAGGTTGTTATCCAGACAATGTTCCTGCGGGGCCAATACCGAGGTGAACCCATCGACAATACGAACGAGGAAGAGGTGATTTTCTGGATCGAAAAGCTGCAGGAGATCAAACCAAAATCAGTGATGATCTACCCGATAGCTCGAGCTACACCGGTACACAACCTGGAAAAAATTCCTATCTTTGAGTTGGAAAAAATTGCCGAAAAGGCGAGAAAGAAAGGGATAAAAGTTGAAGTCTATCAATAAGGATGACCCCTCCTAACCTCCCCTTGAAGGAGAGGAAAATTGTGCGCGTATGACTTTCTACTATCCTGCGAAAATATGGTTGGCTTTTGGTGAAACCTTTGTGGGGAATCAGAAGATTGTGGATTGGTTGATCAAGAACGGCTATCCTGAGGTTGCAGCCTTATCGCATGCCATGCGGGGTAGTGACGAAGCCTTCTCGTGGCTGATGGCAAACGGGTTTCAGCACCTGGCTGCCCTCGACAGTGCAGTTACATCAGAGGACCCCAAAGCCTATCAGTGGCTGAAAGTTAACAAGCATCTCTTTCTGATTGTATTCGCAGATGCTTGCAAAGGACAACCCGCTGCCATCGGGTGGTTCAAAAAGCACCAACTGGATGCATTCCTCTTTATCGCCGGGAAGATCAAGAAGTTTTGTGATAGCCAGACATTTGATTACCACAAGAAGCAGTTTTGAGCGTAGCTCTTAGCTGCACTTTGAATAGTCGCAATTGCGGCACCTAACGCAACCCTCTTCGTATATAAGGGCGCCTTTTTCGTGGCATTGCGGACAGTCGTGTTCGGCGGCTTTAGTCCCATCGGGGATGAATTTCTTCAATGCTCTTTCCACCCCGTTTTTCCATGTGTTTATTGAATCGGTTTCAAAATGGAGCTTGGAGATGAGATTCACTACAAAAGGCAGTGGCATTCCGTGACGAAGGATCCCCGAAATCAGTTTGGCATAGTTCCAGTACTCTTTGTCGAACGAACGGGAAAGCCCTTCGATGATAATGTTATAGCCTTGCCTGTCTTCGAACTGGAAATCGTACCGCGATTTGGCATCGTTTGACCGGCTCTTAACAATACACCCTTCCTGTACCCAGGTAGGGATCCAGAAATCGTCGGCAAGGCCGGTGAAAATTTCATATGGCCGACCGTCAAGCAGGCCTACGACAGCCACCCATTTCTCTTTATCGTTCTGGAACCGCACGATCTCGGCTTCCAGCTTCTCGGGCCGGTGCGGGGCACGGGTCTCACGGAACTCGGTGGTTTCCTCTTTCTTGGCTTCATTGTTGACCAGCACACCATCGCGGGAGCCATCGCGGTAGACAGTCATCCCCTTGCAGCCACTCTTCCAGGCCGTTTCGTAGATCGTCCCGATCAGTTCCTGCGGCGTTTCGGCCGGAACATTTACCGTAACACTAATGGAGTGATCTACCCATTTCTGGACAGCGCCCTGCATCTTAACTTTGGCCAGCCAGTCGATGTCGTTTGCTGTAGCCCGGTGGAAGGGTGATTTCTTGATGATCTCCTGCAGATGTTCATCATCCAAATGGGTTACATCGTCAACTTTGTAGCCTGCTGTTTCGAGCCAGGTCACGAAATTGTGGTGGAACACATTGTACTCTTCCCAGGTGTCGCCAACTTCATCGGTGAAGGTGATGACCACATTTTTATCGTTGGGGTTGACCTTGCGGCGACGTTTATAGGATACAGCAAAGACTGGTTCCAATCCTGACGTGGTTTGGGTGAGGATGCTGACAGAACCTGTAGGCGCGATTGTAAGCATGGCGATATTTCGCCGGCCGTGCCTCACCATATCCTCGTAAACATCGGGTGCCGATTCCCTGATCCGGCCAACAAATGGATTGTGCTTCTCACGATCAGAGTTGTACAGTGGGAAAGGACCTCTTTCCTTTGCCATAATAATCGAGGAACGATAGGCTTCAATCGATAGGATCTTATGCACTTCCACCGAGAAGTCGATGGCTTCGTCTGAACCGTAGCGAGTGCCAAGTGCGGCCAACATGTCACCTTCTGCAGTGATGCCAAAGCCCGTACGCCTGCCCTGGATTGCTTTCTCTTTGATGTTAAGCCATAAATTTCGCTCACGTGCTTTGATCACCTCGATTTCCGGATCGGCTTCGATCTTCTGCAGGATCTTGTCTACCTTCTCAAGTTCCAGGTCGATGAGGTCATCCATGATCCGCTGAGCTTTATGGACATGTTCTATGAAAAGCCCGGAGTTGAAATAGGCATCCTTCGAAAATGGATTCGCCACATAGCTGTAAAGGTTGATTGCCAGCAGGCGGCACGAGTCGTAAGTACACAGAGGAATCTCGCCACAGGGATTGGTAGATACCGTCTTGAATCCCAGATCGGCATAGCAGTCGGGAAGTGATTCCCGCCGGATGGTATCCCAGAAAAGAATCCCTGGCTCAGCTGATTTCCAGGCGTTGTGTACAATTTTCCCCCAAATGTCTCGCGCCCGAATGGTCTTCGTGATCGTCGGCTCCTTTGATTCAATGGGGTATTGTTGTGTGAACTCCCTGTCTTCGGTTACCGCTCTCATGAACTCGTCGGTAATCTTTACGGAGATATTTGCTCCAGTAACTTTCCCAGCTTCCAGCTTGGCGTCGATGAAGTGCTCCGCATCCGGATGAACGATGGAGATACTAAGCATCAGAGCCCCCCTTCTCCCCTCCTGGGCCACTTCACGCGTAGAGTTGGAGTAGCGTTCCATGAAAGGAACGATCCCTGTGGAGGTGAGTGCACTATTTTTGACCATGCTATATTTCGGCCGGATATGCGAGAGGTCATGACCTACACCACCCCGGCGCTTCATCAGCTGTACCTGCTCTTCATCGGTCTTCAGGATACCGCCATAGGAGTCGGCCAATCCATCATTTCCGATCACGAAACAGTTGGAGAGAGAGCCGATCTGGAAGTTGTTGCCGATACCGGCCATCGGACTTCCCTGGGGAACAATATACCGGAAGTTCCGTAACAGATTAAAAACCTCCTCTTCGCCCATTGGGTTTGGGTATCTCTTTTCGATGCGCGCGATTTCACTGGCAATGCGGTGGTGCATATCATCGGGGGTCAACTCATAGAGATTCCCTTTCGAATCTTTCAATGCATATTTATTGGCCCATACATTTGCGGCCAGGCTATCGCCTTTAAAATAATCTGTTGATTTTGCAATTACTTCTTCAAATGAATATTTTTTCAGAACAGGTTCACTCTTCTCTGTCGACTCCTTCTTTTCCTTAGGCTCCAGATCATCTAACGCTATTTTAGGTCGTATCCGCTTGTTTAAGACCTCGTTATAGTATGGTATATCCGTTTGTTGTTGCGTATTGACGATAGGAGTCTCTTCCATTTACAACCCTATTTATGTAGGTTTTTCTAATTGAACTAACTAATCGATAATAGATTGAATAAAAGTCCCGGGGGAAATAATTTTCAGGTGCAATATACTACGAAGAAACGTTTTTGGAAGGGAATACTTATTAACAGATTCGGGACTGGCAACCCTAAATGTTTGACTTCAAAAATTTTAGGTCGTAATAAGTCCTGTTTTCTTTTTATTTAAAGCTAATTTGCTCATTTTCTGTCAGTTATTCCGAAGCCCGCCATATTAGCTTCTTTCCGAAGCCCAACCTGTTATCGGTTAGTTTAAGGATGGTTGGTTTTACCCCCCAGAGATGCAGTTTTGCCAGCCGTGCGATGGGGAAATTTTTCCGGTACACGTGTTTGGCTTCTTTCAGCTCTTCTCCGGCCAGCCGGTGCATCGGTCCGGCAAACTGAACTCCCCGGATCTTCCCGGTTACCAAGGTCTCCAACGCGATAGTCCCGGCCACAGCTCTTTCACCTCCTGCGAGAAAATCCTCAATATGGCGGGTATCGGGATCGGAGGTAAATACAAAGAGGTTACGTTCGGGGAGATAACAGTAAAAGCAGGAGCAGCACCAGGGGATGTTATCCCGGCATACGGCCAGGCTCAGCACATGGTGTTGTATGATAAAAGTTAGGATCGGTTTATCGATAGGTTGCATATTAAAAGTCGAGGCTTAATGAAAAATAGAAGATCGGCTTTCTTACACGTCCATCTTCAATCCCCCAGGCAAGATCGGCCCTGATGAAGTATCCAAGCAGCCGCGCACGGAGGCCGCCGCCGAATCCACCAACCAGCGGATCCTTGACCATCTCTACCTGGATGAAAAGCGGATTACGGTAAATATATTCGCGAAACAACTGGTTGTCTTTCGACCAGGGATTTGATCCTGTCCAGGCAGTCCCCACGTCGCCGAATGCCACGATCTGAAAATTGTTGAGGAAATCGGAACGAATAGGCCGGTTGAAAAAATAGCGAAACACCGGCATCCTGATCTCACTGTTTATCACGAAGAAACTATTTCCGTTACGGATATTCTGTTTGAATCCACGCATATTGGTAGCCAGGGTCTGAAACACATAATTCTGGTCAATCGCAACCGGCGTATTCATGTCGAACCTCGGCCATAACCAGTTATCAACACCTCCCATGTAGTAGACCAGTTTATTGCTCCCAAAGGAGGTACTCGCAGCAATCCTGTTAGCCCATATCAGGGTCCGGTGAAGCTTCTGGTAGTGTCGGAAATCAAACCCCAAAACAAACACGTTGGTACCTTTGCCGTTTACCAGCTGGAAGTACTCTCCGAAAACCTTATATCGGGTCCCGTAATAGAGATTTACTCCGATGTTGCGGGTATTGTCGTATGTGAGCTCCCCCTTGAGGCTCCCCCACACCTTATGGTCATCGGGCTTCTGGAGGTTCAACTGGTCGGTGGAGAGATAAACTGCCCGGTCGTAGCGGACCGAAGCAGTCCCTCGGATGTTGAGGACAGGAGTGAAGGGATAAGTAACGATGTAATAGAGTTCATTGACCTTATGGCGGATGTATGAATAATAACCATAATCGTCGGTTCCAACCCGATGGTAGAGAATCTGGTGATCAAGCCTTCGCTTCAGATTGCTGTAGCTGAAGATATACTCATTGTTCACCAGGTCGAAGTTGATCCGAATACCGCCGGTTAACCGGTAATCCTCCATCAAGTCGGTGACTCCCATCATGAAGAGCAAGTTGAAGCCAGGGTTGATGAATACCGGCGCATTCCCACTGCTGAAAGGTTGGTACGAAGTATTAAGGTAAGTGAAGTCGATCTGAGTAACCATCTCATCAATTGAATACTCCACATTGTAATTCAGGGCTTTCGCTTTTTTATACTTGTTCATTGAATCGGATGCGGCAGGTGTGAGTAATGTGGACATCCCCATGCTGTCAGCCACCGGGAGAACGATCCCATGCCGTTGAAGGATCCTCTCCAGATAAACGCTATCCTCCTCATTATCGTTACGTGTCATACCGATCACATCGCTTAGCATCACCGTGCGAAAGTGGCTCTTCGGCTCCTGCTTTACCTCCTGTGCCATCATTACTGTGCTGTCGCTATCACTGATCGCCATCCCGGTCTCTGCCTCACGCATCTGGCGTGCCATAAAATTCGTAGGATCCAGGGTCACTCCTGAAAGATACGATGGCCTGATCATCTCCATCAGGTACATCCGTGAGTTCCGGGATCCCATCAACACCTCCCCTATTTGTGCCGTTGGCAGTGAGACATCCTGTTCCATGATGCTACGGTTATAATTGGTAACCGGAAAAGCATTGGTGAAATAGCGGTAGTGGGTGGCGGTGTCGATAAAGGCAATCGTCGAATCAAAGCGTGCTACATAGCGGTTGTAGATTCCATTGGCATCACTAAGATAGCAGAGGAAGTTATCGGCATAGGGGAAGGGCTGAGTCTCATTGGCCAGCGGCGTATTTGTGATCCGTTTCAGGATCGGACTCCGGCTTCGGTACTTATAGATAAAGATGTCGTTGTTGAACGTGAGCTTTCTGATATCCACATTCTCATAAAACCGTACGGTGTCGCTCATCCTGTTGGAGGCAAATATGATCTCGCTGGATCCTGGCAGAAAACGAGGCGAAAAATCGTCATAGATGTCATTGGTAAGCTGTTCATGGGAGCTGGCAGCGATGTCGAAGACAAACAGGTCAGACTGCCCTTTCAGTATTGCCGACATAGCCAGAAATCGGCCATCACCCGAATAACTGATATCGAGGATCTTCTGGAAATTATAGAGAATCTGGTACTCCTTCCTTTTCTCAGGCAAGTTGTAGAAGTAGAGCCAGCTCTCGCCTTTTCGTTCGGTCAGGATCGCCAGGATCTCACTCGATGGGTGCCAGGCGAGGATTGGAAAAGTATAGTCGGGATGATCTGCCAGCCTGTATCCTCCCCGGAAGATCCGTCTCTTTTTACCTGTCCCGGTATCCATCAGGAAGACCTTGTAAACCCCAAGCTCGTGGGTGGCATAGGCCAGAAAACGGCCACCCGGGCTCAGCTTCAGTTGCCTGTAAATACGGTCGGGTTTGTTTCTCCTGTTAATCAACCTTCCATTGGGATCGGAGCGCCCCTCTGCCTGGTTGGTATACAACTGCGTGTAATAGGCAAGCCAGTCGTCCAGAAGCGTCTTGTAGGGAAGCCCCAGCACATATAGAAAACCCTTTTCGATATTCCGGCTCATCCGGGCCATATAGACGATATTGGGAATAGCCGACTCGCCATACTTCATGGTGATATAGTGCCAGAGGGATTGACCGGCCCATACAGCCTCCTTCCCGGTGAGGCGGTTGAATTTCTTGTACCTGCCGCTCAACACAGCATCCCTCACGATGTTATCTATGTCGGTATCCCATCCCGAAGAGATGTATGAGGTCAGGCCGCCCATATACCACTCCGGCATGTTGAAGAGGGCGTTATTCTTGATCTGGGCCCCTATTCCGGTTCCGTACATCATCTGGTTGAGGATCACAGTGGCAATGCCTGCACGGATCTGTTCTTCAAAATGGCCATAATCGCCATCGAAATAGAGGAGTACCCGTCCGCCAATAATCCGGGTGACCCCACCTGTGTTGTAGGTATCCCAGTCGCCGTAAAGCCCGATGTTGCTCTGCTTAAGGTCGGAGAGGTTATTGAAAATGATGAACTGAATTTTGTCTTCGAGTCCCGACTGAAGCGTCAACTCGATCTTTCGGATATTCTGATCGGCATACTCGGCGGTATATTCTGCCAGCTCCCTCCCGTTAAGATAGAAATAGGTGTCAAATTTATCAAACCTGAAATAGGTCCAGAAGAAGTCGTTGTATTGAACCCGGCTCTTCCCAAACGTGAGCTGGGATCCGTTGTAAAACTGAGCCTGAGAGGGAAGAGTGGAGAGGGAATAGATAAGAAGTAAGACGTAAGACGTAAGACGTAAGACGTAAGACGTAAGACGTAAGACGTAAGACGTGAGACGTAAGACGTAAGACGAAGGGCGTGGGACGAAGGGCGTGGGACGGATGTTAATCCGGATGATAGAAGTTATAAGCCGGTAATTTTTCTTTCCAGTCATAAAAGGCTAAAGATACGCGAGCAAAATCAGGGGGTAAATTTACAGGAAAAAATGGTATGCGGGTATGAGAGTTTGTAAGACGTGAGACGTG
>CAYUZX010000074.1:0-12893 GCA_964449285.1 uncultured Prolixibacteraceae bacterium | reverse complement strand
TTGTTGTCCGACAAGGGGTCGAACCTTGACTCTTCTGATCCAGAATCAGATGTGTTGCCAGTTACACCATCGGACAATTGAGGGTGCAAAGTTATGAGAGTTTGAAAGATTACACAAATTATTTTTGATTTCCTGCCTTTATCCAGGAATCGCGTAATGGCACTACCCGGTTTAAAACCAACGCATCGGAACGACTGTCTTTATCCACAACAAAATAGCCCAACCGTTCAAACTGATAATTATCCCCGGTCTTTGCATATCGGATAGATGGTTCCAGGTACCCTTTGATCTCCTTCAGTGAATCCGGATTCAGGTAATCTTTGAAGCTTTTGCCTTCCTCTGCATTATCCGGGTCGGGAACAACAAAAAGCCTGTCATATAAACGAATATCCACTTCAACGGCATGCGATACAGAGACCCAGTGAAGCGTTCCTTTCACTTTACGGTTGCTATCGTGCATGCCACTCTTTGTATTGACATCATAGGTGCAATGAATCGTCGTGATTTTCTGTGTAATCGGGTCTTTTTCAACGCTTTCGCATTTGATGATATAGGCTGCACGGAGGCGTACCTCCCGGCCTGGAGCCAGCCGAAAAAATTTATTCGGAGGATCTTCCATAAAATCCTCCCGTTCAATGTAAAGCTCTCTTGAGAATGGCACTTTTCTGTTTCCGGCTTCCGGATTTTCGGGGTTGATGGATGCTTCCATCTCTTCCACCCTCTCTTCCGGATAGTTATCGATGATGACCTTCACCGGATTGAGTACGCCCATAACCCGGTTGGCGCGTTTGTTCAGGTCCTCCCTGATGCAAAACTCCAGGAGGCTGACATCAATCACGTTATCGCGTTTGGCAACCCCTATAATATCGGCAAAGTTTCGGATTGATTCAGGGGTAAATCCGCGGCGCCGCAACCCCGAGAGAGTAGGCATCCTGGGATCGTCCCACCCGTTGACATATTTTTCTTTTACCAATTCCAGCAGCTTACGCTTACTCATGACTGTATAGCTGAGATTCAGGCGGGCAAATTCGATCTGCCGGGGAGCATAAATACCGATCTCCCGGATCAGCCAGTCATACAGCGGCCGGTGAACCTCAAATTCGAGGGTACACACGGAGTGGGTGATCCGTTCGATGGAATCCGATTCGCCGTGTGCGAAGTCATACATTGGGTAGATGCACCAGGCATCTCCGGTGCGGTGATGATGCGTATGCAAAATTCGGTAGAGAATTGGATCGCGCATATGCATATTTGGGGAGCTCATATCAATTTTGGCACGCAAAACCCGGGCCCCGTCAGGATACTCACCAGTACGCATCCTGGCAAACAAATCCAGGTTCTCTTCTGCCGTCCGATTCCTGTAAGGGCTCTCTTTCCCGGGCCTGGTAGGCGTGCCGCGCGTAACACTTATCTCCTCGGCTGGCATGTCACACACATAAGCTTTTCCTTTTTTTATCAGAATGACAGCATATTCGTAAAGTTGCTCGAAGTAATCAGAGGCATAATAGAGGCGATCACCCCAGTCAAATCCAAGCCAACGGACATCTTCCAAAATTGACTCCACATACTCCGCCTCCTCCTTCACCGGATTGGTATCATCAAATCTAAGGTTTGTCAGCCCATTGTATCTGGCTGCCAGGCCGAAGTTCAAACAAATCGATTTGGCATGACCGATATGGAGATACCCATTTGGTTCGGGAGGAAACCGGGTGTGGACACGACCATCATTCTTCCCCTCCCGAATATCCTCTTCTATAATCTCTTCAATAAAATTGAGTGACATAAATTAAATTTAGGCGGCAAACTTACAGAATTTTAAGCAACTACAGGTTCGGTTCATGGGAATTTCCTAATTTCGGGAGCTGAAAAATATGGATCATGGGAAAAATCTTGCTGGAGGGGATGGAGTTTTTTGCTTACCATGGATGTTTTCATGAAGAGCAGATTATCGGGACCAGATTTGTGGTGGAGGTTGAGCTGGAGGTGGATACCTCCAGGGCAGAAGTTACCGACTCTCTGGAAGATACAGTCAATTACCAGACAGTTTATGGCCTGGTAAGGCATGAGATGGAACAAAAATCCCAGCTGATCGAACATGTTGGCAGGCGCATCCTGGATGCTATAACAGCCTCTTTCCCGGAAATCTCCTCCCTTCGGATCACTATATCCAAAGTGAACCCACCACTCGGGGGAAAGGTTAAACAGGTGACCTGTGTGTTGGTTCGTTGATTTTTTTGTATTTTTGTTGACGCAAATGGTCTCGTAGCCGAGTGGTTAGGCGGCGGTCTGCAAAACCGTATACAGCGGTTCGAATCCGCTCGAGACCTCTTCTAAGATCGCAACCCGTTAGTTACTTAACTAGCGGGTTGTTCGCATTTCAGGATAATTTTTTAACATACCGATGCTGTTGCTGAATCGTTTCGCTCTTCGCAATGACAAGGTGGCTGGATTACTGCAAAATTTCCTCACCCTTTCTGGGGAATGAATTAAGGGAGGGGTAAAAGTGAAGAAGCGAAATTGCCAACTGCCAGCTGTTTACCGCTTTCCCTTCGTTCTTGAATGAAATATCAATTCACTAAGGAATACCAACACCAGGGTAAACACCGTACTTGTGATAACCCGCAGGAGGGTTTGGAAAAATTCAGTGAATCGAAAGATATCCAGATAGAAGAGGGCAATGTGGTGGACTAGTATAAGGATGAATGAATAAAAGAAGAACCACTTAAAGCCCTGAATCCTCAATGAAGGCTGGATGCCGAGCTCCTCTTCCGGTTCACGGGAGATTGCACCGATGACATAGGGGCGACAAAAGGCCATCAATACGGTTGCGGCGGCATTCAGTCCATAGGTGTTGGTGAAAAGATCGATGGAGATGCCCAGAAAAAAAGCCAGAAAAAGCATCATCCATCGAGGGGTGGCAAATGGAAGAAGCAGGATGAAATAGAGGTAAAGATAAGGGTTTGTATATCCTCCAAGGTTAATATCATTCAGGATCAGAACCTGAAACAGGACCAGAAACAGAAAGCGGATCGTATTTCTGACTACAAGATTGGTCATAATTCCTTAAATGAAGCCTTCAGTTGCTCTTTCTCCTCCCGGAATATATCTACAACCACCTCTACATATCCAAGGCCATTAAAATCGGTTAAAAAGGTCAGTGTGGCAGTATTGAAATTCTCATCCTCCTGTACGTTCCATTGTTCAATGACCCCTATTAGGATACCATTGGGGAAAACTTCCGAGTTCCCGCTAGTAATTACAGTATCGCCCGGAGCTACCCGGAAGTGCTTCGGGATCTCCCTGACAACACCGGTCCGGTAATCGCCTCCCGGCCACTCAACGCTAACCATCTGATTGTTCTTCAAAAACCTGGCGGATATCTTACTCTCCTTATGAAGCAAAGAAAGGACCCAGCTGAAGTGACGGGAGACATTCACCACCTGGCCAACGATCTTATTCCCACTGATCACGCCCATATGAGGTTCCACCCCGTTTAACGTCCCTTTATTTATCATCAGGTAGTTGTTTCTCCTGTTGGTAGTGTTGCTGATTACCCTGGCGTTGATGAACCGGTATTCTGCCTGGAACAAGGAGTCATGTCGGGAAAAAATGGTTTTATCGACAAGGTAAATCGCTTCAGGCATCCGGGCATGAATGGCTGCATTTTCTTCACTCAGGATAAAATTTATCCGCTTCAATGAAAAATACTCTGAAATGTTGCGGTAGATGGAGTTCATTCCACCGGAGATACCTGACGTCCAATCGAACATCACCGCATTCTGATAATTGTTGTAACGAAAAAAAAGGATCAACGAGATCACCTCAAGAAACAGGAAAAGAAAAATAAAATAGTGTTTCCTGAAAAAGAGAAAGAGGTTTCGCATGAGTGTATTTACTTGATCAGGAAGGTAAACTTATCAAAGTTTTTGAGTGCAATTCCTGTTCCCCTGGCCACAGCCCGCAAGGGGTCTTCAGCCACATACACCTTCAGTTTTGTCTTTAAATGAAGCCGTTTGTCCAGTCCGCGCAACAACGCGCCGCCACCAGTGAGGTAGATTCCTGTTTCAAAGATATCGGAAGCAAGTTCCGGAGGGGTCATCTCCAGGGCATTCAGCACAGCAGCCTCTATTTTGGCAATGGATTTATCCAGCGCGTGGGCAATCTCGGCATGGTTTACGATCACCTCTTTGGGGATACCTGTGAGAAGGTCTCGTCCATGAACGGCATACGGTTCAGGCGGATTGTCGATATCGGGAAGGGCAGCCCCTACTTCAATCTTGATTCGTTCGGCAGTACGTTCTCCTACATTGATGTTATGCTGTTTCCGCATGTACTCTTCAATATCGGAGTTGAATTCATCGCCGGCAATACGTATCGATTTATTATTCACAATCCCTCCCAGCGCAATCACAGCAATTTCGCTGGTACCACCGCCAATATCGATAACCATGTTTCCAATGGGCTCCAGTACATCAATCCCAATCCCGATAGCGGCTGCCATCGGCTCATGAATCAGCCTTACCTCTTTGGCGCCAGCCTGCTCTGCTGAATCTTTCACTGCCCTCTCTTCCACCGCAGTGATTCCCGAAGGAATACAGATCACCATCTTAAGTGCAGGAGGAAACCAGGTTTTCCTCACTTCGATCATCTTGATCATCGCTCTGATCATGTGTTCGGCAGCCTGAAAATCCGCGATCACACCCCCCCGTAAAGGACGGATTGTCTGGATGTTCTCGTGGGTTTTTCCATGCATCATCTGTGCTCTCTTGCCCACCGCCAGGATCTTGCCGGTGCTTCGTTCAATGGCGACAATCGAGGGTTCATCAACCACTACTTTATCGTTATAAATGATGACTGTATTGGCAGTTCCTAAGTCGATTGCTATCTCCTTTGTGAAAAACCCCATGGTATTTTCTCCTTTATTAGTGTTTAAAATGACGTACTCCTGTGAAAACCATTGACATGTCGTGTTCGTCACAATACCGGATCGAATCCTCGTCCCTGATCGAACCTCCTGGCTGGATCACTGCCCTGATGCCTGCTTTGTCAGCAATCTCCACCGAATCGGCGAAGGGGAAAAAGGCATCGGAGGCCATCACAGCATCCCGGGTGTCAAAACCGAATGTCTCCGCTTTCAGTATCGCCTGTTTCAGCGCATCTACCCGGGAGGTTTGTCCCATACCACACCCGATCAATTGCTGATTCTTTGCCAATACAATTGTGTTTGATTTCAGGTGCTTGACAATCCTGTTGGCAAATAGTAAATCCGGAATCTCGTCAGGAGAGGGCTGCTTTTTCGTCATATACCTGAACTCCTCCTCACGCTCTACTTTCTGGTCTTTTTCCTGTTCAATCACCCCATTTAGTAGAGATTTAAACTGCCGGTTTCCAAATTTAAATGGTTTCCGGCACAAAATTATTCTATTTTTCTTAGACTTAAGCAGTTCCAATGCTTCATTTTTATATTCGTAAGCGATAATAATTTCAAAAAAGAGCTTGTTGATCTCCTTTGCACTTTTTATATCAACTGGCCTGTTCATGCTGAGGATCCCTCCGAAAGCAGATACCGGATCACAGGCAAGGGCATCTGTCCAGGCTTCGGCGAGACTCTTGCGGATCGCTACGCCGCATGGATTGGTGTGTTTGATGATCACGACGGCCGGGTCCTTGAATTCGTCGATCAGTTGGATCGCTGCTTCAACATCTACCAGATTGTTGTATGAGATCTCTTTTCCGTGAAGCTGGACAAATACCTTGCTCAGATCCCCGTAAAAGACTCCCGGCTGATGCGGATTTTCACCATAACGCAGTGCAATGTGTTCCGACAAACTTTGCTTGAACACGGGCAGATTGAATTCACGGTTGAAATACCTGAAAATTTCAGTGTCGTAGTGTGATGAAACTTCAAATGCCCTGGCAGCAAACAATTTTCTCTCTGCCAGCGTAGTATATCCGCTTGCCTTGTTAAAAATCTCCGACACCTTGTCATAGAGACTGGCAGCAGGGACCACCAGTACATGCCTGAAATTTTTAGCTGCTGCCCTGATCAGGGAGACACCCCCAATGTCAATTTTTTCAATGATCTCACGTTCGTTGTTTATACTGGCAACAGTTTCCTCAAATGGGTAGAGATCAACGATTACCATATCCACCGATGGGATCTTATACTTTGCTATATCTTCTATGTCGGAGATCTCATCGCGTCTCCATAAAATGCCTCCAAAAATTTTTGGATGAAGGGTTTTTACCCGTCCTCCCAGGATCGATGGGTAGGATGTAATTTCTTCTACTGGTGTAGCCGGAATGCCTTGGTTTTTCAGGTAGCTGAACGTTCCTCCTGTGGATAGGATTTCCACATTAAAATTTATTAGGAGTTTCGCCAGGTCGGCGATCCCTTCTTTGGAGTAAACAGAGATCAGGGCCGACTTGATTTTTATCTGGTTAACCATAATCAACAAGGTTTTACGCGTTATTGTGCAATGTTACCAAAAATCGACGTACGGCCAACAGGAAAGAGGTTCTGAAAGGTAAAATTATTACCTTTACTGGTTATTTCCTCCAAATATCCTGAACAATGTTATTGATTTTAAGACTTCTGAAAGAAAGCTACATCTTTGCTTTTCAAGCTATTATTGTCAATAAGATACGGACACTTCTATCCCTGCTTGGTATCACCATCGGGATATTCTGTATCATCTCCGTCTTTACTATTTTTGACTCGATGGAGATTGCAATCCGAACCAACATAGATTCCCTGGGAACCAATGTCCTGTTCGTTCAGAAATGGCCGTG
Organism: uncultured Prolixibacteraceae bacterium; assembly: GCA_964449285.1. Lineage (GTDB taxonomy): Bacteria > Bacteroidota > Bacteroidia > Bacteroidales > FEN-979 > QYOJ01. The sequence continues at coordinate 6,101 of CAYUZX010000074.1, read as the reverse complement.
GGCCATGGGGGGTGATTACCCCTGGTGGAAATACTACCAGAGGCCCGAAGCCTCTCTTGACGATATGCGGGAAATCCAGAAACGCAGCAGCCTTTCTCAGGTATCAGCCTTTATGATCGGGGTGTCAAAAATGGTTAAATACCAGAGTAACTACATGGAAGGCGTATCTATTTTAGGTGTATCCCATGACTTTGACCAGGTTCTTCCGTTCGAGATCAGTGATGGACGCTACTTCTCATCCCATGAATCAATGGCCGGTAAAAATGTAGCTATCATTGGAAGTAATGTTGCTGAGAACCTGTTTTCCGGAATGGAACCTGTTGGCCGGAGAATAACTGTTATGGGCCGGAAAGTAGATGTGATAGGCAAAATCAATAAGGAGGGCGAAGACATGTTTGGGGGCTCCAACGACGACAATGTCCTTCTCCCCATCAACTATTTCAAAAGCCTGGTAGATATCCGTGATATGGATGCTACCATCATTGTTAAGGCACAACCCCTTGTTTCCAATGACGAGTTGCGTGATGAGCTGACCGGGATCATGCGATCGGTTAGAAAGCTTAAGCCATCAGCCGATGATAATTTCGCCATCAATGAGACCAGCGTCATAACTCAGGGTTTTGACACTCTTTTTCACACCATTGCAATCGTTGGCTGGATTATTGGCGGGTTTTCCCTGCTGGTGGGAGGATTTGGGATTGCCAATATCATGTTTGTTTCGGTCAAGGAGCGAACCAGCATTATTGGCATTCAGAAAGCGCTGGGAGCAAAAAACTATTTTATCCTTTTCCAGTTTCTCTTTGAAGCCATTTTCTTATCCGTTATCGGAGGAATTGTAGGCTTGCTTATCGTATATATTCTTACATTGATCGTATCCAGCGCGTTTGATTTCAACCTCATCCTCACGGCTGCAAATATCTGGCTTGGCATTGGAGTGTCAGCGGCTATTGGTCTGGTGTCGGGAATAATTCCTGCGTTTACAGCATCCCGGCTTGATCCCGTTGATGCAATGAGAAGTTCCGGTTAGAAGGGCCAGAACAGGTTGTTTTCCATATAATCGGCTTTGATTGTCTCGCTCGTTGTTCTATATGAGAATGTACTGCTAAATCGTCAATTTTATGCGGGAGGCCAGAATGTCGATGGCGACAGTATTTTTACCTCCCTGGGGAATGATGATATCTGCGAATCGTTTTGAGGGTTCAATAAACTGCAGGTGCATCGGTTTTACGAACGATTCGTAATGCCTCATTCCCTGATCAAATGAGCGACCCCGCTCTTCGATATCCCTCCGGATGATCCGCATCAGGCGATCGTCGGGATCGGCATCCACAAAGACCTTGATGTCCAGGAGGTCACGCAGTTCGGGTTCGGTAAGTATCAGTATCCCCTCTACGATAATAATCTTTCTTGCACTTATGCTTACTGTTTCTTTTGATCGCGCGCATGTTACATATGAGTAGACCGGCATTTCAATCGCATTGTTGCCCTTCAGGGCTCTGAGCTGATCAATTAACAGTTGCCACTCGATAGCATCCGGGTGATCAAAATTGATATTTCGCTTCTCCTCAAGGGTTTTACCTCCATTATCCGAATAATAGGAGTCCTGGGGAATAACTGTAACGGACTCTCCGGGAAGTTGCCTGATCAACTCATGAACGACGGTCGATTTTCCTGAGCCCGATCCGCCACTGATTCCGATTGTTAACATGCCTTTACAAAAGATAAGCTAAGAGGATACCTGCAGCCACTGCTGAACCGATTACCCCAGCAACATTGGGTGCCATGGCGTGCATGAGCAGATGGTTGCTAGGATCAGCCTTCAGCCCCTCTGTTTGGACAACCCTGGCACTGTCGGGAACTGCCGAGACGCCTGCCGCACCAACCAGAGGATTAATCTTGTTCCTGGGTGACAGAAACAGGTTCATTACTTTGGCAAATATAACACCTCCGGCCGTTGCAACCAAAAAAGAGAAGGCTCCCAACACAAAAATCAGGATTGATTGAGATGTCAGAAAAACATCGGCTTGCGTCGAAGCTCCCACGGTTAGCCCGATCAGGATGGTCACAATATCAATCAATGAGGTAGATGCTGTATTGGCCAGGCGTTTGGTTACGCCAGACTCTTTCAGAATATTTCCAAAAAACAACATACCAAGCAGTGGGAGAGCGCTGGGTGCAATAAATGTGGTCAGGATCAGGCCGATGATGGGGAAGAGCATTTTTTCAACCCGTGAAACACTTCGGGGGGGTCTCATGCGTATCATTCTTTCCCGTTTCGATGTCAGCAGTCTCATAACGGGTGGCTGCAACACCGGCACCAATGCCATATAAGAGTAAGCAGCAATGGCTATCGGGCCGATCAGGTTTTGCACAACATGACCGTCGGGCATGATATTGATACCATTGGCCAGTTTTGAAGAGAGGAAGATAGCCGTTGGTCCATCGGCACCCCCGATGATCGCGATAGCACCAGCCTCCGCCGGGTAGAAGCCCAGTATCAAAGCGCCGAGAAAGGTAATAAATATACCCACCTGCGCAGCAGCACCCAGGAGCATAAGTTTGGGGTTGGAAATCAGAGAAGAAAAATCGGTCATAGCGCCTATACCCAGGAAAATCAGTGGTGGATAAACTCCTTTCAATACACCGAAATAAAGGTAGTTCAGTACACTTCCATTTTCATAAATCCCAATTTGAAGGTTCGCATTTTGAAGAAATGGAATATTTCCTATCATAATACCGGTCCCGATAGGAATCAATAGTAATGGCTCGTATTCATACCGGATGGCAAGGTAAATAAAAACAAGCCCCACGGAAATCATGATGATGTTTCCCCAGCTAACATTGGCAAAACCGGTATAACCCCAAAATTGCAAAAGTCCGTCCATAGATTCCGACATCGTATTTCCGGATCCGGATGCAATCACTTCAAAAATAAATGGCTTCAAAATAAAAAGGAGGGCAATGATGCCAAATACAGTGAATACTTTCCGCATCGCAGGAGTAGGGTGGGGAGATTTCAGGAATTTCATGGCATCAGGGTTAGGCGATTTCGATTAATAGATCATTTTGTGAGACGATGTCGCCGGATTTTACCCGAACCGACTGGATCGTTCCACGCTTCTCGGAGAGTACATTGTTCTCCATCTTCATTGCCTCCATGGTCAACAGCTTTTGACCAAGTGAAACAGTATCGCCCTCCTTCACCAGAACCTGAAGGATCGTGCCTGGAAGAGGCGCTTTAACAGCTGTGTTAACAGTTTTTGATACCTGGCGGGGGATTTTTTGTTCCTTGCGTGAAGGTTGGGGATTTTCAAGCCTGACAAGTGTAGGAGTTTTGGTGGTTTTCAACTCACGGTGGACCTCAACATCATACAGGGTTCCGTTGACTTCAACCTTGGCTATATTTTCTTCAAAACCCTGGATTTCAACTTCATAATTATTCCCATGGATGGTGAACTTAAACTTTTTCATTGCGCTTTTCCATTAGTTTTTGATGCCATTCATTACACCATAGATTTTTGAGCTCCATGGAGAGTATGTTTTGGAAACCCGATGAATCGTCATGGCATATTTTTCCTCATCATGCAACTCAGTAAAATAGAGATACAATGCTGTACATATCGCAGCATTTTCATCTCCTGTGAGGGATGATTCAGTCCGGGTTTCAACTTTTACCTTGCCCTCTTTTCGAAGTTTCCTTCTTACAATATATGCCTGGATACGGGATACCCGAATCAGACTAAAAACCATCAATGCAAGCGCTGAAAACACTACCGAGTACCCAACAACTGTCATGGAGATGGCCATCATGTCGATGTTAGAAACATCGAATGTGATATTGTTGCAAAAGATCATAGGAAAAAATTTACAGGTTAAAGAGGAATGTTTGAGTGTTTCTTTGGAGGCAGAGAATCCTTTTTTGTAGCAAGGGTCTGAAGAGCCCTGATGATTCGGAAACGAGTATTTCGCGGTTCGATAACGTCGTCAATATAACCGTTTTTTGCGGCTGCATAAGGATTTGCAAACTGGTAGATATACTCCTCTTCTTTGTTTGCAATGTACTTTTTTCTTTCATCGGGATCTTCAATTTCCCGAATCTTTTTGCCTTCCAGGATCCCGATAGCTCCTTTCGGCCCCATTACGGCAATTTCGGCCGTTGGCCATGCATAATTCATGTCGGCCCGCAACTGCTTGCATCCCATTACATCATGAGCTCCCCCGTAAGATTTACGCAGGGTAATGGTAATTTTTGGAACAGTAGCTTCACCATAAGCAAACAGCAGTTTCGCTCCATGTATAATAATCCCACCATATTCCTGATTGCTCCCCGGAAGAAATCCAGGAACATCCACCAGTGTAATGATAGGTATATTAAATGCATCGCAAAACCTGACGAATCTGGCAGCTTTTCGAGAGGCATCAATATCCAGCACGCCGGCGAGGAAATTCGGTTGATTTGCTACGATGCCACATGGCATACCATTGAATCTGGCAAATCCAACAACGATATTTTTAGCAAAATACTGATGGATCTCTAAAAACTCCTGATTATCAACGATGGCATAAATAATCTCTTTGACATCATAGGGTTGATTGGAGCTAGCCGGGATAATCTCATTGAGGCTGTCTTCCAAACGATCGGGCTGATCTGTACACTCAATCTGTACAGGCTCTTCAAGGTTATTCTGTGGGAGGAAAGAGATAAGTTTCCGGATGACTAAAATACCCTCATCTTCATTTTCAACACGGAAATGCGATACGCCTGACTTCGTCGAATGGACCGTGGCTCCCCCGAGGTCTTCCGTTGAGATGTCTTCCCCTGTAACAGTTTTCGTCACTTTGGGGCCCGTAACAAACATGTAACTACTCTGTTCGCTCATAACGACGAAATCGGTAAGCGCAGGAGAGTAAACTGCGCCACCAGCACATGGGCCAAAAATAGCGGAGATCTGTGGGATCACACCAGAGGCAGCAATATTTCGCATGAAGATTTCGGCATATCCGGCTAAACTGTTAACCCCTTCTTGGATCCTTGCTCCACCACTGTCGTTGAACCCGATCACGGGTGCGCCAACCTTCATTGCCTGGTCCATTACCTTACATATCTTCTTTGCATAAGTTTCTGAAAGGCTTCCTCCGAAAACAGTAAAATCCTGTGAAAAAACAAATACGACCCGCCCATCAATTGTTCCCCGGCCAGTAACAACGCCATCTCCCAGGTACTCTTCCTTTTCCATTCCAAAATTAGTACACCTGTGGGTTACAAACATATCATACTCTTCGAAACTTCCTTCATCGAGGAGTACCTCAATTCGTTCCCGTGCCGTATATTTGCCTTTGTTGTGCTGGGCAAGGATTCGTGCTTCGCCGCCTCCTTGTCTTGCTTTTTCCCGGTTATCTAGTAGTTGCTGTATTTTGTCAGTATGAGTCATAGCAGTTATTTTGCACAAAATTCGATTAATACACCATGTGTGGATTTTGGGTGAAGGAATCCGATGTTAAGGCCTTCGGCACCCCTGCGGGATGTTTTATCGATCAGCTCCAATCCCATCTTTTCTGCCTCTTGTAATGCTTTATCTGTATCATCTGTTGCAAATGCAATATGGTGTATCCCCTCTCCCTTTTTCTCAATGAATTTTCCGATTGCCCCTTCTGGATCGGTTGATTCCAGCAATTCTATTTTTGTTTGGCCAACCTTAAAGAAGGCAGTTTTAACCCGTTGATCCTTTATCTCTTCAATGGCATAACATGGGGTTCCTAATAGCATCTCATAATATGGAATCATCTTGTCTAAACTCCTTACTGCAATACCAATGTGTTCAACATGATTGATATTCATATAGTTATTTGTTAATTAATGAACAGCAAAGTTATCGATAATTCTACTATCAAAAAAAGAAAGATGTAATTTTTTTAGAAAAATCTCTTTTTAAACCAAAAAGCCAGGTTTACCAGGCTGATCAACACCGGCACCTCCACAAGCGGACCGATCACGGCAGCGAATGCTTCTCCTGAATTGAGTCCGAATACAGCGATTGCCACGGCAATTGCAAGTTCAAAGTTGTTGCTTGCTGCCGTAAAGGAAAGGGTGGCTGTTTTTT
>CAYUZX010000073.1:0-13965 GCA_964449285.1 uncultured Prolixibacteraceae bacterium | reverse complement strand
GCGGAGAGAGAGGGATTCGAACCCCCGGACCCTCGCAGGTCAACGGTTTTCAAGACCGCCGCGATCGACCGCTCTGCCATCTCTCCGGAGGCAAAATTAGAAATATTTTATGGTATGGGCAAAGAAATTGTCGGAAGGGTCGGCGATAGTGGAATTTTGAACTAATTTTAATCCATAAAACCATGGCCTGTGAAATACATCAGCAATCTTTTCATGATAGTACTGGCGTGCATGCTGTCCTTCTTGTTTGTAACATGTAACCATAGAGAGAGTGACAGGATCGTCATGAGTGAACTCAAGTAGATGTTTCTTCCAGTCCATTTTTTAGTCGCTGACTTCCTGTTCTTCTCTTTCATTTTTCAACGCGTTTAAGTATATGCTTCTCATCTCCAATTCATCAAATAAAAAATAGATGCGAGCTAATATCTCTATCTGTGTATCAAAAATAAAATAATAACATCTATTTATCAATGGCAGATCAATCTATTTCGGAGATCCGGTTTTGAATGTTCTGAAGAAAGAAAAAGTGTAACTTTGCCGTCGATGCTTGAAATTGTTAAAAAAATAACGATGCAGTTTATAAGGATAATGCTTCTGGCATCCATCCTTGTTTTTATCGCCAACAATTCCATTTATTACCATTCTCATAAACTGCAGAATGGCACGATAATCGCACATGCGCATCCTTTCAACAAAGCACAGGATTCGGCCCCTTTTAAAACCCATAAACACTCATTGGTTAATTTGTTCTTTCTGGAACACCTGCAACTGCTCTTTTTCATTTTGGTTTTCTCGTCACTTCTCATAACTTCATCAACGTTCCATCGTTTTTATCTGGTTGGAAACCATCACGTTTATTCCACTCTTTCGCGGTTAAATTCTTCACGCGCCCCACCCTTTCTGATATAACAGCATTCGGGTAATCATATTCTTTTTTTCAGGTTAACAGAAATATTTCTGTTCCTGGTAATTTTCATACACAACGGATTCACGTGTAATTGATCCTATAATGAAATTAAAATATCTTATATTAATTGCTTTTTTCGGGATTGCCCTTGCCGGCTTCAGCCAGCATAAAAAAACCGATGCAAACATTTTTGGTCACGTGACAAGTGACAGCGAGCATCTACCTTTTGTCACCATAATTGTGAAAGGCACGTCGATTGGAACGACGACCGACGAAACCGGCCATTACCAGTTGATCAATCTGCCTGTGGGCAGGCATACACTCCGGGCACAGATCATTGGATATGCCCCTCAGGAGAAGGATGTGTCTATTCATGAGAGGCAGACCAAGAAGGTCAATTTCCTGTTGCAGGAAGATGCGTTAGGACTGGAAGAGGTTGTTATAACAGGCGATCGTTATCAGCGGAACCGTAGAGAGTCGGTTGTGCCGGTAAATACAATTACGCCAAAGATCTTCTCCCTTTCACAGGCCATCACGATAAGCGAAGGATTGAATTTTTGTCCGGGCATTCGCACCGAAAACGACTGCCAAAACTGTGGATTCAACCAGGTACGAATCAACGGAATGAATGGATCCTATTCCCAGATCCTGATTGATGGTCGTCCGGTATTCAGCGGTCTGGCTTCCGTATATGGACTGGAATTAATCCCATCAAACATGATTCGCCAAATTGAAGTGGTCAAGGGAGGAGCATCGGTGCTTTATGGAAGTAATGCCGTCGCCGGAACGATTAACCTGATCATTGATGAGCCGAAAAAAAGTTCGTATGCGTTTGGAATTTCAGGAGGAGGAATGGGTGTCGGGATGAAAGATGCCGGGACTCCGGCATCCGATTATACTGTAACCATGAATGGATCCATGGTATCCAATGATCAGCAGTCGGGACTCTCCATTTTCGGCTTCTACCGAAACCGTCAACCTTTTGATGCCAATGATGACGGATTCTCCGAGCTTCCAGAAATCCGAAATCTTACACTGGGTACCCGGCTTTTTCATCGGTTTGGACTCCGCAGCAAACTGACTTCCGATTTTTTCGCTATCCATGAAGATCGCAGAGGCGGTAATAAATTCGATGACCCGGTCCATATGGCAGATATTGCCGAAGCAGTGACCCATAACCTGCTGAACGGATCAATTGCATCGCAAACCTTCTTTAGAAAGATGGATATTCTATCGGTGTATGTATCCGGACAATATATTCACCGGGATTCCTATTATGGAGCGAACCAATCGTTAAAAGATTTTGGGGAAACGATTGATTTTACTTTTGCGGCCGGGATACAGTACCTGGCTAAATTCAGAAACAGCTCTCTGACAACAGGTATCGACGATCAGGGAAATTCATTGAACGATGTTAAACTGGGATACCCTGATTATGATCATGCAGTAATCGTCAATGATTCGATTGTGAGTGTACCTCAAATGGGCAATACGTTGATTGCCAATCAATCGGTAAATACACTTGGTATTTTCGGGCAGTATGAATATAAATGGAATCTGTTGACAGCTTCAGCCGGATTGAGATATGATTATTATATGATTACCGACCATGCCGGAGGCGACCATATTAATGCCAGGGGGGTCGTGATTCCAAGGATCAGCCTGTTAATCAATATCTCAGACAACTTGCAGGGACGGGTCAGCTACTCCCAGGGGTACCGGGCGCCACAGATCTTTAATGAAGATCTTCATATTGAAACATCAGGCTCCCGGCAAGTGATTCACCGGAATGCGCCGGGGTTGAAACAGGAAAGCAGTTACAGTGGAATGGCCTCGTTGGATTATCATAAAAACCTGAAATCCATGGCCATTGATATTCAACTGGAAGGATTTTACACGTTGCTCAGGGATCCTTTTACCACAGAGTTCACTCCTCCCGATTCGGCGGGAACAGTTATCTATACCAGGTATAATTCCGGTGACGGGGCTTACGTTTATGGCATAAACCTCCAGATAAATTTTGTGCCCGTTCGTGTACTGACTCTTTCCACTGGTTTTACATGGCAGCAAAGCCGGTATGAAGCTCCACAGGAGTTTGATACAAAACAGTTTTTCCGGACGCCTGATGCCTATGGATTCCTGACCTTCGATTGGCACCCCTTTCACGACGCAGAGATCTCATCAACGCTAAATTATACCGGTCCGATGCTGGTCCCCTACTTCGGAACAGATCAACCTGATCCGGACAAGGGAGAACTACGAACCTCAGGGAACTTTTTCGATTGGGGAGTAAAGCTTAGCTATACCATCCATCTGAACGGAGCTTCTCTTCAGCTTTACTGCGGGATGAAAAACATCCTCAACAGTTATCAGGACGATTTTGACCGGGGCGTCGACCGCGATCCTGGATATATATACGGGCCGATGATACCCCGGACAATTTATGCGGGATTGGTATTTGGGAATCTGATCAAATAGATTCAAAGTCACTGTATCACAACGTCACCAGGGTAAAAACATCCATCCCGTTTTCCCTTGCCATCTGCATGGCGGGTTGTTTCTGCATGATATCTCCGCCCCAATAGTTGTGGTCGTATATATGCGGAGTTTCGAACCAGCTTTCGATGTTCATGGCTATATGGAAGGAGAGCGTATCCTGATCCTTCAAGGAAAAACCTGAACCGGGCAGGTTTACTGTAAACCAGTTTTGTACAAATGCATAGATGGAGTCGGCATTGTAACCTTCTCCTTTATAAAGTTGCCCGATACCCATATGAAAATCGAATGGCATGGTCAAGCCAGTGGTATCTTCCCATTTTCCGTTGATCATCATATAGTGATAACCGCCTCCCAATACCGTTGGCCATGCCATGAACACCTCTGGCGGATTCACATACATAAATGACTGGTTCTTCTCCTCTGAAATACCAAAAATAAACGAGATGGAATCGTATTCCCCGGCAGGGATCTGATCGAAAACACGGATCGTTTTGGTTTCAGGGATATCGTCATTGATATAAAAGATATCTTTCCAATCCTGTATAAGCACCAGGCTTCCGTCTGACTTATAAAACGTAATATCGGATATAAAATACATCACTTCCGTGATCAGATATTTATTGCCGGCAGTATTGGTATAAATGAGTTCATTCTTTCGCAAAGGTTCCCCATCAACCAGGTGATGGAATGTAAATACCACGTTACCGGCCGGAATCCGAGGTGCATCTTCTTTCTTCTTGTTGCATGAAACCCCTCCTGCAAACATAAAAATCACGATAAAGAAGGCCAACCCCCGGTTCATATCATCAGAATTTAATAGCCAAATTTATGTAAAAAACCCTGCCGGGTTCATACAGTCGTTGCAAACTGCCAATAATTCTCCTGTTCAGGTGTTCGTAATAGGGATTGTCGAGGATATTATCAACGCCTGCTGTAATAATGAAATAGTTGCAGGGAGTGTAGCTCAGGGAGAAAGCAGCTGTTACAAAACCAGGGGTCTTTTGTTCTCCATCAGCTTCCGATACCCGGTTCTGGGCATTGACCAGCCTTACCATGAATCTCGGAACCAGCCTCTTCTTAAGAAATTTATAGGAGAAATGAATCGAGCCTTCCAGGGGTGGAATCTCCGGCAAAGGATCATTATAAACGATCTCTTCTCCTACCACTTCGCCTTCTGACACCAGGTATTTTACGGCATCGGGATTGGTTCCATAAGTTGCTGCTGCTGATGCCATCACGCCCCATCTCTTTTGTGAAGGTGATGTGTAGCTAAATTCAAAGCCTGTAAGGTATACCAAATCGACATTCGAAAATTGTTTGACCCCAATAACTCCCTGGGTGGAAGGTTTGATCACCGAAGGGGGAATGATTTTTCCGAGAATATAATTATGCACGAGAGAGAAAAACCCATTCGCAGTGAAAGAACCAACGTCAGGCATATAGTAATCGAGGGAAAGATCAATCTGGTAATTCTGTTCCGGTTTCAACTGAGGATTTCCCAGATAGTCATAAGAATCAAACTGTACAGGTAATAGTTTGATGAAACGCTCAAGAATCGAAGGGCTTCTGGTTCCCAGTCCCAGAGCTGCGGTGAGATAAAGCTCTGAAACCAACTTTTTTTTCATACCCACACTGAAACTTACATTCAAGAAGTCAGAATTCAGCTTGTCGAAATAGGCCACCCCATCGTTGACCAGGTGAAACGTGTCGGCCGAATTGGCCTGGTTGTAATCGAGCCTGATGGCTGCAGTAAAATCAACACTGCCAAAGAGGGATTGCAATTCACTGAAGATTCCTGCATTATTCCATACAGTCTGGTTAAAGACATTGGTATATTTTACGGAAGTAAAAGTATCTCCACCCATGACCATCTTCATTGTCATCTTCTTCTGCCCGTCCTTATATATATGTTCAAAATCAAGTCCGGTTAGGATTTTACAATCCCCCGCCAGATACGAACCAACCACTTTCCCTCCTGCGTCCCAGGCATCCACAATTGTTAAACCCTGCATGATGCTTGCCACAGGCCGGTTATAATTGTCCATGGCATGATGGACCGAAGAAAAATATCCCATAACCTGAAGGGAGTTCCATATCTTTCCCAAGCCTGAAACCTCATAATTTACAGAAGCTACATGTGTCTTGTCAAGTTGTTCGTCCATCGGAAGGGCGGGGAACTGAACGTCATTTCCCTGATTATAGGCATAAGAGAGGGTAAAATGATGCTTCTTTCTGATCTGGAAACCAGAAGCAGCCGTGATGTATGATTTCCGGAAAGAGGTGTTAAACAGCTCCCCGTTCCCTGCAGTATAACTTCCATATCCTTTAAATCCGCCACTGGCACGGAAATAGAAGTTACGATTTCCTCCTGACAACTCAAGGTGTTCACGTTGTCCGTTCCAGTTCGATTCAAAACCGTAAAGAACCTTCCCCTGGACAGTTGGTTGTGTGTAAGGTTCAGGTTGAATGGTTTGAATGTTGATCAGGGCTCCCATCACCGGGCCATATTTCAGGACAAAAGGACCTTTTACAAGCTCTATCCTGCTGATATCCTCATTTTCCACATGGGAAGCTACCGGATCCATCCGGTTCGGACATCCTCCTTCAATCTTCACACCATTATTCAGAAGAACGGTTACCTGGCTGTACTTAAAACCCCGGACTACAGGATCAATGGCGATTCCGCCTTTTCGGATCCCCGATACATTTGGTTCCTGACGAAGGAAATCACCCATGTCATGAATGGATTCATAGGTGAAATTTTTCATTAAAATGGGCTCTATGGGGTAGATAGGTACCTGCTTCCCAAAAACCTTAACCTCTTCCAGAGTCAAGGTATCTTTTGTACTGGATTCCTGTGAAAATGTTAAACTGGGAAAAAAAAAGAAACATATAAACCCAAAATGTTTGTACTTCTTAAATTTCGGTAGATCAAACACCGTTCTGATATTTCTTAACCGTGAAGACATGCTGCATATTTTTAAGACAAAAATATTGAAAAACATTCATTATGAACTAATGTTCATTATTTTTGTAACATACAAATTAATATTTGCCGGATTTAATGAACTCTTTACACCAACAATTATCAGCCGACATCCGCTTTCAGGAAGGATTGAAAACATGTATCAGCTGTGGAACCTGTACGGCTATCTGTCCGGCTGCCCAGGTTTCTGAGTATGATCCCAGAGTGATTGCAGAAACAGTCCAACGGAAAAATGAGGGTTTGTTGATACAATTGCTCAAAGGAGATGAAATCTGGCGATGCGGCGAATGCCTCTCCTGCAAGACCAGGTGTCCAAGAGGCAATACACCCGGGTATATCATTCAGGCGTTAAGGGGTTTATCTATAAAAACAGGTATGGCCTGGAGTTCTGACCAGGGACGCCTGCAACTCAAGGTAAAACGAACGGCAGGGGACCATATCCTGAAATATGGCTACTGTGTTTATATTGATGAGGTCGATACCGATATGTATCCTGAACAGGGTCCCATATGGGAATGGTACAGGAAAAATCGTGAAACCGTGCTTGCCAGGCTAGGAGCTAATTATAATCAATCCGGAGCAGGTACATTGAGGAAAATATCGGATCAATCTTTGCGTGATCTTCATGCAATCTTTATTGAAACCGGAGCCATTGAACGGTTTCAGCAGATCGAGGAGGGATGTCGGAAAACAGAGCCGAATGAAAAATAAAAATCAACATTGGTTGACATACCAGAAAGAGATCGCCGATGATCACTACTATTTTGCAAGAAGTTGTATCCGTCAGAACTTTTTTCCGGCCTCGGAAACAATCTTCCTGAAAATCCTGAGGGAAGAGCTTGGAAAGGATATCTTTGATGATCCTGAACAAACCACCTGTACGGGCATAGCCTACCATTCGGGAATCCTTCCTTTTGAAACAACCATGACAGTCGTGGCAAGGCAGTTTGCTTTGATGACTGAAGCCGGTTATGAGAATTTTGTTTGCTCCTGTGTAACATCGTTTGGGATCTATTCGGAGGTCGTTGAAACCTGGAAACATTTCCCGGAGGAGGAGAAAAAATCCCGGGAAGCATTGTTAAAAGCAACTGGCAAAACATTTAACCTCCCAAAAAACCTCGTCCACACCAGTGACATCATCTACAAATTCAGGAATGAGATTGCTGCTAAGGCAAAGCTCCGGTTGGTGAATCAAGTGAAAGGAGTCCCTCTCAAAATAGTAGATCATATCGGTTGTCATTATGCAAAGATCTTCCCTTCCAAAGGCATTGGCGGCGCCGAGTATCCTTATGTGCTTGCCGGTTTGATCGATGCCTGGGGGGGGGAACAGGTGGATTACCCTGAGCGGAGACATTGCTGTGGCTTCGGTTTCAGGCAGTACCTGATTAAAGAGAATCGGGGGTATTCCATGACTAACTCAAAAGCGAAATTTGAGTCGATGGAATCCTATCATCCCGATATGATCATCGCCAACTGTCCGGGATGCACGTTTTTTCTTGACCGTTGGCAATATGTCTTAAGTGAGATGGAAGGGAAAACCTATGACACGGAAGGGTACGGAATCCCTGTACTGACCTATGAGGAACTGGCCGGTTTAGTTCTCGGGTATAATCCCTGGGACCTTGGGATTCAGTTACACCAGGTCGATGTGGAGCCATTATTGATTAAACTGGGGATTCCCTATAATCATGACGATAAATTCAAAGGGTTAGATGGACAAGATGTGGGACAACCAGACAAACCTCATGTGTTGAAAATAATTTTGTAAATGATCTATTGTTCATTATCTTTGCAGTGAACTATTGATCATTTAACCATGTCGCCTCGGATTAAAACGCCAAGAAAAGTTCAAAATCTTCCTTTAGTCAAGGGGTTCAAACCTTATGGACCAAATTCCGGTAAGCAGAAGGATGAACCTGTCATTCTGTTATATGAGGAATACGAAGCACTCCGATTGTGTGATTATGAGATGTGTAATCATCATCAGGCATCTGTCATGATGGGTGTTTCAAGGCCTACTTTTACACGGATTTATGCCTCTGCTCTTCAAAAAATTGCAAAAGCTTTTGTTGAAGGAAGGCAAATTTCTATTGAAGGTGGCAAGGTTTATTTCGATAGCGACTGGTACCATTGTGATGAATGTGATTGCTATTTTAATAATCCGGAGAAAGAGAAGGAAATTAAGAATTGTCCTTTATGTGGGAACCAGGGAATAGCACCTTTTTGCAGTGAAATGAAAATGAATGAAACCATGATAAATATAAAAGCAGAATGACATGAACGTTGCCATTACATCCACAGGTAACACATTAGAATCTGTATTAGACCAACGCTTTGGGCGTTGCGCGTATTTTGTTATTTATGATACAGACAACAAAGCGATGGAGTTTATTCCTAATCCAAACAAAGATGCAGAAGAAGGAACCGGGCCAACTGCGGTCCAATTAATGGCATCAAGGAGTGTATATAAAATTATATCGGGTGGGTTTGGTATGAAAATTAAACCCTTGCTCGACAGTTTGAAAATTCAAATGATTGTGATTAAAGAACCTAAGAAGAAAATTAAGGATATCATTAAAATGTTGGATCATTAAAATTTAAAAAGATGCCAAAGCTTGATGGAACTGGTCCTGAAGGAGAAGGTTCTCGTTCTGGACGTAAATTAGGGAAGTGCAGCGATTCACCTGCTGAAGAAAAATTAAAAGCCCTGGGGAAAGGGATGGGTAAAAAACGTAACTCTGGCGGAGGCAAGGGAAAAGGGAAGCGCTTAAAAAGCGGTTTAAATAATATTAAAAAATAGGTATAAACAATTTTTATAAATGAACTATGGAAAAACGTATTGCAATACCGCTTGAAAACGGCGTGTTATCTGCTCATTTTGGGCATTGCCAGGCATTTGCCTATGTTGATGTCAACAATAACACCATCACCAACATTACCGTGATGAGCCCACCGGAACATCAACCTGGAACGTATCCCCTTTGGGTTGCCGGCAAAGGGGCAACCGATGTGATAGCAGGAGGCATGGGTTCCATGGCTATAAATCTCTTCAACGAGGCTGGTATTAACGTCTTTGTTGGCGCCCCTGTAGATAACCCTACCAATTTAGTGAACAATTTTCTGGCTGGAAAACTTACGTTGAATGCCAACTATTGCGACCATCACGGGGATGACTGCGGACACGACCATCAATGAGAAAAAACGGGATTATCGTTGAGTTCGTCAAGCCTGGAACAGGAATGATATGGGAATAGCTTATGTTGTTTTAGCGCTCTTTCTTGGGAGTATAGGGAGTGTGGCTCTTGCGGGATTAATGCTCACACTTAACAATGAAAAACTAAAAAAAGTTTCTACCTATCTGATGTATCTCGCGGGAGGCACGCTTCTGGGAGCAGCTTTTCTCGGCATGATACCGAAAGCAATCAGCATGACTGATTCTACACGGGTACTAGAGAGCATGCTGATAGGTATTTTATTTTTTTTCGTGCTTGAAAAGATCATCCTTTGGCGAAGTTGCCGCAATAAGAATTGCGAAAGGCACATGCATGCCGCTGTACCCTTAATATTAATTGGGGATGCCTTTCATAACGCTGTAGATGGAGTGGTAATCGCCGCTTCGTTTCTGACCTCTCCCGAGTTGGGGATTTTTGTCACACTCTCCGTTATTCTTCACGAAATACCGCAGGAACTGGGAGATTTTGGCATCCTGATAAAGAGTGGCCTGTCACGCAGCCGGGCTTTATGGTTTAACTTGTTGTCGGGAAGCACAGCCATAATCTTTGGAGTCATGGCATACTATACGCTGGATTCAGTCACATCGTTAATTCCTTATGCTCTTGCATTCTCAGCAGCAAGCTTTTTATACATCGCCCTTGCCGACTTAATCCCTGAGATGCACCGGAGAACCTCTTTAAAAGACTCGCTCATTCAGATAGCGTTGATTCTGTTCGGAATTATAATTATTTACGTGGCGAAGCAATGGCAGTGAATAACCCTTTGAAGATTGCTGTTGCCAGCGGGAAAGGAGGAACAGGTAAAACGCTGCTTTCCACCAATCTGGCTGCGTTTTTAAGTCAAGAACAAAAAACCTTGCTTGTTGATCTGGATGTTGAAGAGCCCAACGATTTTCTCTTCATCAATGGCGCCGTTGAAAACGTATCTGATCAATACAAAATGATACCCTCGTGGGATGAACCCAAATGCACGCTGTGCGGTAGTTGCAGCAACACCTGTAACTTCCATGCAGTGGTTCAATTGGGAACATTTATCGCGGTATTTAACGAGCTGTGCCATAGCTGCTACGCCTGCTCGGAACTTTGTCCTGCACAGGCCTTACCAATGCATAAGCATAAAATGGGAACAGTTACAACCAAATCTTCCGGTAATCTGACATTCATCGAAAGCAGGTTAGAGGTAGGTGAAGAGCAAGCGGTTCCCTTGATCAATCAAACACACGACCTGGTGGATACATATTATAAGGCCATTCCGATCCAGATCTTCGATTGTCCGCCGGGAACCTCGTGTCCGGTTGTTGCCGCTACGAAAAATGCTGACTTTGTAGTGCTGGTCACCGAACCTACCCCATTTGGCCTGAACGACCTTAGATTGGCTGTTGAAACCATGCAGAAAATACAAAAACCTGTAGGGGTGGTGATTAACCGGTGGGGAATTGGGAATGACGAGGTAGAAAAATACTGTGATCAAGCACAAATTCCTATTCTGGCAAAGATTCCTTTCGACAAGAAAATTGCTGAATACTATTCAAACGGGGAGTTGGTTCACGATAAAATTGAGCATCTGTCGACTTCCCTTCATCAACTAATTACAGCCATCCAACATGCAGTCTGATATCCTGTCTGAAATAGTCGTTCTGTCGGGGAAAGGAGGTACGGGAAAAACCTCCATTACTGCCTCGCTGGCTGTTTTAGCCGGAGCCGATGCCGTAATTGCCGATTGCGATGTGGATGCAGCCAATATGCACCTGTTATTAAAACCTGATTTCGGCCAAACGTTCGAATTTTATAGCGGAGAACTGGCCGTCATTAATCAGGATTTGTGTAATCAATGTGGAACATGTGCCGATGTATGCCGGTTTCATGCGATTCCACAGGATAAAAATCAATACCAAATCAATGCCCTTGATTGTGAAGGATGTGGCTACTGCGAGAAAGTATGCCCTACCCATGCCATAACCATGCAGGAACGGAGATCGGGCAATGTATATATTTCGAAAACAAAGGCAGGAAGCGCCATGGTACATGCCCGGTTGGATATCGCTGCCGAAAATTCAGGAAAACTGGTCGCAAAAGTTAAGAATGATGCGAAAGCGATAGCAATGGCTGGAAACAAGCATGTTATTATTGTTGACGGTTCGCCCGGTATCGGGTGCCCGGTGGTCTCATCGTTGGCAGGCGCCAATTATGTTATTTTAGTAACAGAACCAACGATGTCGGGCTTGCACGACTTAAAGCGAGTCTATGCCGTGATTAAAAAATTCCGTATCAAGGCCGGATGTATTATCAATAAGTACGACCTGAACAACGAAAAAACATCAGAAATAAAGAATTTTCTGAAGGAAGAACAGATTGGCCATTTGGCTGATATTCCGTACGATTCTATCTTCTCAAAAGCCATGATTGAGGAGAAAACAATCGTTGAAATAGAATCTCCATTGAAACATATAGTGGAAGGTATTTGGGAAAAAGTAAAAGAACAACTAACAAGAAAAAATTAGACATATGAAAATTGCCTTAACAGCTTCCGGAAAAACGTGGGATTCTATGATTGATCCTCGTTTTGGAAGAACTGAGTTCATCGTAATTTACGATGAAGAAACACAGCAGCTTACAGCGATTGACAATCGTGCTGTTAAAAACGAAGCACATGGAGCAGGAACAGCCACTGCACAAAAGATGTATGACCTGAAACCCGATGTGCTGATCACCGGAAATGGTCCAGGTGGAACGGCTGCACAAGCGCTTAAACATCTGAACATGAAGATTTTCGTTGATGCTCACGATATGACCCTTAAGCAAGCCTATGCACAGTATAAAACTGGCAAACTCAAAGAAATTTAATAGCAATGAATCGTCATCATTACAGCAACGGGAACATCATGGAGAACATTATTTTTGGTCCTGTTCCATCGCGCCGATTGGGTAGAAGCATTGGAATAAACAACATTCCCCACAAGGTTTGTTCATATTCCTGTGTTTACTGCCAGATTGGCAAAACTGTCAAAATGCAGTTTGCCCGAAGGGAGTTCTATCCCTCCGATGCAATTGTAAATCAAGTAGAACAGAAGCTAAACAGCCTTGACACGAAAGATTTACCCGATTATATTACCATTGTTTCCGATGGTGAACCAACGTTGGACACTAATCTGGGTGAATTAATCGTAAAACTTAAATCGTTTGGGTTTCCGGTTGCAGTTATTTCAAACAGCTCGCTCATCGACAATAAGGACCTACAGGCTGAACTGATGAATGCCGATTATGTTTCACTTAAAATTGACACGGTTAACTATTCCACCTGGAAAAGAATCAATAAGCCCCACAAGGGACTAGATCTCAGCTCAATTCTAACAGCTATTCAGGACTTTTCAACGAACTATACAGGAAAGTTGGTTACCGAGACCATGCTTATAAAGGGTGTGAATGACACTAGAGTAGAATTTATACAGCTTGCACAATACTTACACAACATTAAGTCCGATACAGCCTATATTGCAATTCCCACACGACCGACAGCATTTGAAAATATTCGTCCTGCCGATGAGGCAATCGTTGTTTTAGCATATGAAATTTTTACTTCACGCTCTATCTCTACTGAACTTCTCACAGGATATGAGGGGAATGCCTTTGCATCGTCAGGCCATTTCACTGATGATATTTTAAGCATTACCGCTGTACACCCGATGCGAAGTGATGCTGTTCTGGAGTTAATGGCCAAATCCAAAACAACGGAAGAAAGTTTGAATTTACTGATTGACAATGATTTAATCAAACCAATCAAATTCAACGACCAAATTTACTATTTACGGAAGTTTTTAAATAGTCGTATTAACTTCAGACATTAAAATGATTGGCTATATCCATCTATACACCGGCAACGGAAAAGGAAAAACCACTGCAGCGCTGGGATTGGCACTCAGGGCAGTCGGGGCCGGGAAACGGATTTTTATGGCTCAGTTCATCAAAGGAATGCATTACGCTGAACTTGAATCGCTGAAACGCTTTCCTGAAATTGAATTGAAGCAATACGGTTTGGACTGTTTCATCGTTAATCAACCTACGCAAAAAGATATTGATGCTGCCCGAAAGGGATTGGAGGAAGTTGACGCCATGATCACTCAAAATAAATTCGATATGGTGATCCTGGATGAGATTTGCATCGCCCTTCACTACCAACTTTTCGGGATTGAAGAGGTTTTGGCACTTCTCAAAAGCAAACCTGTTGAAATGGAAATCGTTATGACAGGTCGCTACGCCCCACCGGGACTATATGCAGTTGCCGATTTAATAACCGAAATGAATGAGATAAAACATTATTACAATCAAGGAATTGAAGCCCG
>CAYUZX010000072.1:0-15070 GCA_964449285.1 uncultured Prolixibacteraceae bacterium | reverse complement strand
AATTTTATCAGATCTGGGGCTAACTAGAATCAAATCACATTAACCAGGGCTCTCCTTTGTTTCCTGGTTGCAAGTAGCAAAGGGGAGCCCATAAAAACTATGTCATGGAATCACGTATCAAATACAAACTCACAATCAAGGTCCCAAGGACTAAACTCCTGGCTGATTATCTTTTTAATTCGAGAGAAGATATTGAACGATTTTTAATACTCAATCAATTAAAACCCTTTACAATCAAAGCAGTTTGGACACTTAAACCTGTTATGTAATTAATATGTTAATAAAATTATCAAAAAAATCTTTATAATAAACTAATTATCAGTATCTTTGTGCAAGAAGCAAAAGAGTTCTTTGTAAGGTAAAAAACTGCTAAAAAGTAGGTGGACTTTTCGGTGGACTAAAACACCTAGAAGTATTGAATCCCTTTATTGACAGGCGCTTTGAGAGTTGGTTCGAATCCCTCCAGCTCCACGAATAAACACCGTAACGTACTATATTTCAGTTAATTACGGTGTTTTATTTTTAATTCCATACACATTTACATACTTTTCCGTAACGATCCTTTAAAAATATCAAAATTGGACTTATGCTTTGGGAGCAGGGGGTCGCAGGTTCGAATCCTGCTACCCCGACCAACAACGACAAGGGTTTCAGAGAAATTTGAAACCCTTGTTTTTTTTTGGTTTACACAAAAGAATACACAATTTTAGCTTAAACTATATCGGGACCTATTACTGTTAATGAGAGGGCCTCAGGTTCAAGTCCTGAAGGGGTAGCTTCTAAATCAACCACTTACAGAGTCACTTGTAGGTGGTTTTTTATTTGGGTACACACAAAAGGACACACAAATGCAAATAAACTTCGATACCTTTTGACAAATATCTTACAGGATCTAGATCCTGATAGTAAGACTCTTTTGACAAGCCGTAAGATTGATCCCCCATGCCGATAAACGTTTCCTATTTTAAATGAATAAGGATCAGGTACATAAAATTGTCATCCTAATCAGTCTGACTAGTGAGAAACCACAATTTTACGCATCTGAATCCCCTGCCTGGTTGTGACTGACACAAAATAGATCCCTGATGGAAGGTTCTCAACATTGATCTCAATGGATTCTGTATTCAGGTCAGGATGACAGTAAACTGTCTGCCCCAAAAAGTTCCTCACCTCTAGGCTGGTGATTGGAGAAGTGCTTTTCACAACTATGAAATCGGTCGCCGGGTTCGGATAGAGCAATAGAGATCCGGTAGAATGCTCGTCGATGCTAGGACCATAATAAATAGAAACCACTCTCGTGTTGGAAGAGATAGATTCACAGGCATCAAAAACTGCAGTTGTATAATAGTAAATCTCATCTATAAAAGGTACAAAAACCTGATCAGTATAGGATGTATCGAGTATGAGGTCGGTGTTTACCTGGCTCCATATTGTACCGAAGTCCGTTCCATGATAAAGGTTATACCCAAGAATAATGCTGTCACCCGGATCGATAGTCGGAGCAAATGGTGTAGCATTCTGGTTTGTGGTGCCCGATGCAGTTATCAAGCCTCCATAGAATCCAATTGGTTTTGAAGGCGGGAGAACGATCGGGACGGATACCGCATCCTTCGCAGTTTCCACATAGCCCTGGATATTCCAGTTGAAGTTGAGACCGTATGCCGTATATATGGAAGACCAGGCCCCTGAGTAGTAAATCATGTCGCCATAGTTTACAATCGCAGGCCCATTATCGCAACCGGCAGGCCATCCGTCCGTAGCATTGACATTCAATCCGATCCAGAGTTCCTGGGTCACATCTATCAGAACAGGGTTTATGATGTTTACGATGTTCCAGTGATCCAGCGAGACCGAAGGAACCGTCTGATCGACCAGCAGGATCGCTGCATCTGGTCCTTTCCACACCCGAAGCTTATAAGTGGCCGTGCCGGCCGAAGTGGGAAAGAAGGCGATCTTTGTCACAGAACCCCCTTCGAATGGGGCGATCATATTGGCATCCCAACGGGCGGCGATATCGACATCCCAATTACCACCCGACCCGATAGTTTCATAGTTCACGCCATCGTCCCAGTGGATCCATTGTTCCGGAGGTCCAGGACAATTGGGAGGCGACCAACGCAGAGAGACATCCCAAAAGCCATTCCCTAAGTACCAGAGGTTATAATCCTCGAGGTTCAACGGTGGACTGCAAATCCCATTTAGACAGATGTTATCAACATACCAGTGCTGAATATCTTCTGAACTTACCCCTGTGGCGGTGAAGCGGATCTTGATGGCTTTACCTCCGCCATCGCTGATGTTGAGGTGTTCAGAGGTCCAGTCCACCGAACCTTCATTTGCAAAGGTGATGACCTCTCTCCAGGTTGTGTCGCGGTACAGCTCGACGACCAGTAACTCGTTACCCGTGCTGTTCTGGTCGACCAGTTTCCAGTCGAAATCCAGCCAGAGTTCTCCACAGTCAAACGGAGTGGCATCCAATACCTTGGATTCGAATGAGTGGGTGTAGTCAGAGATGACTGGCGTCCAGGAGAAGTCTGCCGTTGGTGACGGGTTCCCAACAAGCGGATTGATGGACCAGTTATTGCCGGTGGTGGGGTTTAGCGTCCAGTCGTTATAAGCAAACGATCCCGTATCCCAGGATTCGCAGAATGGGAGAGGGTAGTCGTATACAATATCACTATCCACCGGGGCTTCCAGAATAGAATCGTTATACATACCCAGTAATCCGCCTAGTTCGGTTGTGTCATAGAGCTGCATCTGAAAAAGCGCTGTTGGAAAACCACCAGGAAAATAGCATGTATGAAGCTGTGTCCAGGGCCAGGCACTGCCATAGCCCTCAATCACAGTCGGAAAGTGAGTTTGTGCCGAAGACCCACTCCATAGTATCACAAAAAAGAATACCTTTGGGAGTTCTAAAAATTTTTTCATTTGAGATATATCTTGCTGTTTGTTAAACTATTGCATCCCGATTTTACCAAGAAACAAATTCACTCCACCACCACCTTTTCCGTCGCTATTGTCTCCCCCCTATAACTCAACCTGAACACATACATCCCACCTTGCCATTGACTCACATCTACCTCCACTTCCCGATCTGCCTGCAATACCAACTGCTCCATCATTTTCCTCCCAAATAAATCATACACTTCCAATAAGGCCGATCCCCATTGATGGTAAACTGTTGTAACTTGAAATCCGGATCCATCAGGGGCGGGTTTGGAACCCGCCCCTACCAGTGTACCGGAACGTTTTATTAAAAATTCGGGGATTTCCACGGTGACCTTGTTTGAAGCAGGATTAGGATAAACCCTAAGCCGGTACAACTCAGGATATTCTTCAGGATCTTTGATGCTCACAATTAACCCGCAATCCGGATCAACAGTGTCGGAAACAATGGGATATGGGCACAAACTGTCATAGGTGCGTGGCACGGTGTAGATGCTGTCGAATTCGAGGTCTGAGTTGAGTTTGTAGAAATAATATATCGGACCGCCAAGACTTCTGGAAATGCTTGTAATTTTCCGATCAGAACTAATAATAGAGAGCCCAGTATATTTAATCCAGTTTTCTGTATATTCTTTTTCCTGAAATTCTATCCCCAATGTATCCGTTTTGATCCATTTATACACATCACTTCCACTGATTGTTCCTCCAACCATAGTAACAAGCGTTGTATCATTTAAAAAATTGAGAGCACTGCTACCTGCTGGGCATGATCCTGGGAATAGATCTTGGAAATAATCCTCCGTTCCTTCTTCTGTAAACTTCCACAATGCAGGAGTATCGCAGTAATTGCTATGCCAACCCACATCATAGAAAAAACCTGAAGAACTCTTTACCGGCTTATAAAACGGGAAACCATGAAACCCATTCCCACTTCCATAGACCAATTTCCAGATCACATTCCCCGCCGTATCCGTTTTGATGTAGTAGGGTCGTTCATAACCCCCTGTTTGTCCAGGATCTGGATAATGACATTTCGCAGAGATAAGATAATAAGTGCTATCCACAAATAGATTCTTACTATTTTCTGCGAACACTAGACTATCGGGCGGATAATTCTGCCTCCAGATCAACTCCCCGTTTCGGTCAAATTTAAACAACTGGATCCTGTATTTGGGATTAGGGTCGGAATACATTGCTAAGATTAGGTAACAACTATCTGGTGTAGACCTTACTTGTCTCCCTCTATCTCCATCGCCTGGCGTATTGATAACCGTACACCATTCAACTTCTCCACAAGCAGAAAACTTCATGATTACGGGATCCCCCCACGAATCGTATTTATTGCTCTGCCCGGTTACCACAAATCCACCATCAAATGATTGATCAATACTAAAAAAAGAGGATTGATACTGGCCGTTTCCAACTGATAGAGTCCATAAAGCATCTCCATTTATTGTTGTCTTAATGATTAAGCTATAATCGTAATCCCCATTTGGTCCAGTTATAAAATATCCCCTATCATATGATTCAATAAGCCAACTTGCATAGGCATTTGAATAAACCTTTGGCCATTGTTGGCTGTATGCAAGTTGGCAAATAGCTATGATCAGTGTAAAGACTAAGAAGCATTTCCTTTTCATAAGAATCACCTGATGATGATAAATTTCTGACTCTGCAGGATGTCCCCTCCGATAAACAAGGTGCATACATAATTACCAGGTACATAGGATGTGGTGTTCAGCACAAACTGATCCTGCTGTTTTTGAACCTGTATCCGCCCCATCACTTTTCCCTCCTGATTGGTTATTACAAAGATAACCTGATTGGAGGAGTTTTGATACCCGATCAGGTTATATTCGACGATGGCATAGTGTTTGGCCGGATTGGGGTATACCTTGAAATACTCATCCAGGGTTACTTGATCCGGCTTAACGTTAGGTTTTGAAGGAGCTGGATTGGACATGTCGGGAATTAATATGGGCTCATAATACTCCATCAGTTGATTAGCTAATAATATATTCCGGGCATAGGAACTGACTGGCTCAACTCCTGTGGCAGAGAGATTTTGCAGTACTGTGATTTGATTGGAACTTAGCTCAAGAACCGACTTCCCTTCCGTTTTCAACGAGGTCAATATCCCAAAATAATCCAGGTAATCATTGTATACCTGTTCCTGAGTATTCGATAAGGTAAAAGTAGCAGGAATGGCGTTTAGTGTATTG
Source organism: uncultured Prolixibacteraceae bacterium (assembly GCA_964449285.1). GTDB lineage: Bacteria > Bacteroidota > Bacteroidia > Bacteroidales > FEN-979 > QYOJ01. Next base: position 9,902 of record CAYUZX010000072.1, on the reverse strand, counting down.
GCAACAAGGGTAGTGTCGCCGTTTTCAAGATATTCAAAGGCAAGCATATACTTTGCTTTCAATGACGATTCTCTTTGAAGCAAGGCAATCAGGCTATCATAGGATGCCGGATTTATTGTGTCGGCTCTGTATGATTTCACCAGTTGATAAAACAGATCCTGCCGTTTTGCCTTGTGGTAAGCGATTTCACCTTCAAGGGTCTCTTTTGCCGATATTTGGGTTTGTCCGGCAAGGATCTCATCCATCATCGGTTCGGGCATAGGTACAAATCGGTTATTCAATTCATCCAAAATGGTATTGGACTTTGCCGATTGCGGGTTGGCCACCAGGATATCCCGGATCATGGCATTGGGTAGCACCTCCTCTTTGGCAATGGCCGATTTCATGACGGTATCGGATAGATAGGGAGATTCGCCGAGCAGATCCTGGTGCAATGGTATGGCATCAGGAGGCATACTGAAAAATACATCCTCATTCAGCGCTTCTGTATTCCCACCATCAACTAAGGATATATACTCCGTTAACAACAAATCGCCACTCTCTGTTTCGCCAGCCATGGCGTCTTTCATCTCCTCCTGTGATCCTCCTGATTCTAATCTTGATGGACAACATAAAGAATCGTGTTGAAAAATGCCTTCATCCGGATCGACCAAACTTGTTGTATAGAAATCTGGTTCTACTCGTAGACCAGGATATGCCTGTATATGATGATAATAGAATACGAAATTCCCCTCGTTTTTGATATCGGTCTCCGCGATCTGGGCTGTTTCGTGATAGGGAGAGAAGGTATTGCCGGCAAGATCTTCTTTTGTAGCCGGACTTGGACTTCCCTGGTCGCGGGCGATTCCTTCCAAACCAGTGGGATTTTCACGGGTTACCACTTCATCGTAAGAGTTATCACTGTATGTGTTGCATTTGAGCACCAGTCCGGTATAGGTGGCTGGTCCGGGGCCGTCTTCATCATGGGGTGGATCCTGAGCCGAGCCATCATCATAACGGTTCACTCGTTGAGCATTGATGGCGATGTCGAGTGTTTCGAAGTAGTTCCGGTAGATTTCATTAGGAGAACCTCCAGCTCCACGAATAAACACCGTAATACGCTAATATACTGCTTATTATGGTGTTTTTATTTTTTGTCAACACATTCTTACAACGAGTGGACATGACGTTTGGCCTGCCGGTGTACCTCTCACACCACCCAGCATACGGGTCACGTACTGGACGTTTCAAACACCATCAACGATTTGCAAGATAGTACTCCAGGAACGAGTTATAGCCTCTGCATTTTAAGCGACCGCGGGTTTCACGTCATCACTGCTGAAGTAACGAACCATCTGCCCGAACTAAGCAAGATCCCGACCGGATTGCTGCACCTCTTCATCAAACATACCTCCGCCTCCCTGACCGTCAACGAAAGCGCCGACCCCGATGTTAGAATGGATATGGAGACTTTTTTTAATGAAAATGTTCCTGAAAACGCGGGGTTCTGCCTCCACACGATGGAGGGGCGCGACGACATGACCAGCCACATCAAGACCTCTATCCTCGGCTCAAGCCTCACCGTCTCACCACTTCACCACTCATTGCCTCACATACCTGCACCTGTCCCAGATGATTGTATCAATCCTGCTGACTTGTGCACCAAGATGCGGAAAAAACGCGCCAGGCTCTTTCTCCGGACCAACCACCAAAGATGAGTCATTGCGTATCCAGTAGTTGTAAAAGATGGTATACGTATAGGGATTTGTTGTAAACCACTGGGAATTATAGGCCTCTCCCGCCTGATAAACCACCAGCTCGCTCAACGTATTCAGCATCAGGTAACCGGCGAAAATCTTTCCGTCGATCGTGCTGACCGGCAGGGGTGACCAAACAACGGAACCGTTTATCGTGTTGACGGTTACATCCCTTAACTCATAATACCCGGCAAAAGGTTCACACGCCTCACAGGGTATTCGTTGAGGATTCACCGGTAAAGGAGCCCTAACGGTTTCATGTTTACTGCATGAGTTAAAGATTAGAATAAACAAGCCGGCTGTCAGTACCGTGATAAAAACAAGGAATCTGGATGAAGTCATAACGTAGTGATAAAGACTGCAATATAAGCAATTTATACAGAAAAATCAACCATGAAATGTCAGCCAAAAAAAACGGATGCAGATCAATTTCCGTATCCGTTTTTAATCCGCCCCAAATTATTTGCTTCTTGTTTTTGGCGGGGTTGTTTTCGTCGGCGTGGTTTCCCTGGCTGCCGGCTTCACGCTCGTCTTAGGGGAAGTAGTGGCCTTACCTTGTGTAGTCGACTTCTCTACTTGTTTGTTAGGAATTCCAATGTTATTTTTTTCCCGTGTTTCCTGGGTAGAGGTCGGGGGTTGGGTATTTGGTTCGCCATATCGTTTCATCGTGGTTTCAGTTGTCTGCTGTTTTACTGGCTGTGTCCTGATATTAACCCGGCTGTTTTCGTCTGTCTGGGAGTTGATCTTTCCTGGATCGACAGTACGGGAGTTGACCTTCCCTTGATCGACCGTCCTGGAGTTGATCTTTGTTTGATCGACTGTCCGAAAGTTGGTGGGCTGTGGATTCTCCCGTTTTTGAGTCACACCCGGTCGGTATATCGTCAAATTGTTATCGCGCACAGTAAGGTTAGACGGTTTATCGGAATCAATCAGTGTTCTTTTTTGTACCCGTGTATTAGAGCGTCTCTCCACATCGCCTACCCTTGGACCATAGTACCAACTTCCCTTGTTGACATTGTTATTGTTCCCGTAGTATATATTTGTGATGTAGGTGATATTGGTGACCTGAACAGGCTGGCGATAAGTGTAATCGTACCAGTTGTTTGCGCAGAAATAGCGAAAGGGAACGAATGTCCACCAAAAGGCGGGAGCATACCAGGTGAAATTCCCATTTACATAGATGTTTGGTCCCATGGGAGCCCAGGCCCAGTAGTCATTGTAATAGCCCCATGTAACCCATGCAGGAGCCCACTCATCACCGGGCATCCACATCCAGCCGAAGTAATCATCGAAGAACCATCTGCCATAATGGAAGGTAGCCCATCCCCAGCGATAATCGGAGACCCAGGTCCAGCCCAGGTCAGTGTACACCCAATTTCCTCTGGTAGCATAAGGCCTGAAGTTTTCATTGTAATCAAGGTAAGGATGCCAGGCATATCCATAATCGGGGGTGTAGATCCACTCCCCATAAGGGGCAAGTTCATCATAGAAAGTCTGGATAGAGATGGATACATTGTTGTTATATTGATTTTGCCCTTCAACACAAATTGATGTAGCCATCAGGAATCCCAGAACAAACAATATCTTTTTCATGGCTTTAAGTTTTTAATTGTGGTTGATTTTTCTGTTTCTAACAATTATTGGCGCCAACCAATTAATCAACAGCAAACTCTGTGCCATAAATGATCCCCGGTTGGAAAGACCATCGGACTTTGGCTGGAAGAGCCAGGGCCTTTGACTACCTTGCTCCGATTTAACCTGAAGAAAATCTAAAAAAATAAACTTATTCCAAATTGTCATTGCGAGGCACAAACCGACTCATTCAGTTCAGAGACGATCCGCTCTGTGTGTTCGGCAATGATTAACTCCTCGTTGGTTGGAATTGTCATCACTGTGACTTTTGAAGAAGGCTTGCTTAATACCAACTCTTGTCCGCGCACTCCCTTGTTTATTTCATGATCAAACTCAATGCCCATGCATTGCAGGTTTGAACAGCATGCTTCACGTGTTTTCCAATCATTTTCACCTATGCCACCTGTGAAAATCAACATGTCCAATCCTCCAAGAGCAGCTATATAGGATCCGATGTACTTTTTAATCCGGTAGCGGTACATGGTCAGTCCAAGAATCGCCCGTTCGTGACCCTCTTCCGCTGCTTTCTCAATTTCACGCATGTCAGATGAAATACCTGTAATTCCGAGCATTCCACTATGTTTGTTGAATAGTGTGTTGGCCACCTGGATACTCAATTCCTCTTTTTCCACGACAAATGTCATAATTCCCAGGTCGGTATCCCCGGCCCGTGTTCCCATGATCAATCCTTCAACCGGAGTGACCCCCATGGAAGTGTCGATGGAGTGGCCATTCAGTATGGCAGCCATCGAGGAGCCATTTCCAAGATGACAAGTGATGATCTTCTTTGTGTTCATATCAACGTTTAGGATCTCACAGGCACGACGGGCCACATAATAATGGCTTGTCCCATGAAATCCATAACGACGGATCCCGTATTTGGTATACAATGAATATGGAATGGCATACATGTAAGCATGTTCAGGCATGGTCTGATGAAATGCTGTATCAAAGACAGCAACCTGTGGAACGATGGGCAACAGAAGTTGCATGGCCTGAATACCACTGAGATTTGCCGGATTATGAATGGGTGCAAGTGGAATACATGCTTTGATATCCCGGATGGTCTCTTCAGTAATCAAAACACTATCTCTGAACCGTTCCCCGCCATGAACCACCCGATGGCCAATCGCATGAATATCAGAAAGTGAGCTGATACAGCCATGTTTTTCACTGATTAAAACACCCAGGATGTATTCAATTCCAACCCGATGGTCAATCACCTCACCTTCTAAACGGACTTTATCTCCATCGGGTTTTTCAAATTTCATAAACGACCCTTTTAACCCGATCTTTTCAATAATTCCTTTAGCAAGAAATTCTTTCTTTTCAACGTTGCAAAGCTGGTATTTAATCGAGGAGCTTCCGCAATTTAAAACAAGGATATTCATTCTTCTGCTGTTTTTTTAGAGATATTTTCACCGTCGCAATTATATTCATAGAATCCTGAACAGGTACTCCTGCCTAACTTGTTACCCCTGACCAGTTTTTTTAAAATCGGGGAAGCAATATAGCGGGGATTCCCAAATTCGCCATACAGGTTTTCCATCCAACGCAACACCTTTTCAAGACCAATTTTATCGGCCAGTTCAAAAGGGCCCAAGGGCATGTTAAAGCTGGTGCGTGCAGTTAAATCAATGTTTTCCATCGTCCCCACTCCCTCCATCAACACCTCACACGCCTCGTTGAGCAACACAACAAAAAGCCTGACACTGATAAGCCCTGGAGATTCGATGACCGGAATGGAGATCTTATCCAGCAATTCCACAAATTTCATGACCTTGTCGTAAGATTCATCCGAAGTATGCAGCCCTCGTGCAACCTCTGCCACACTGGCCCCGGGGGCCGTGGTAGAAATGTGCATACTCACGCACCGTTCTTTGTGCTCAAGCTCCGACGACATTTCTGTGATAACAAGTGTAGAGGAATTCGTTGCGATGATACACGCTGGACTTACATATTGTTCAATATTCCTGAATATCTGTTTTCTCATGATAAGGCTGGACTCCCGTTGCTTCGACCGGATGGCATCGATGACCAGTTCGCAATCCTTAAAATCCTCGTACAACAGGGTTCCTTTTATACGGGAAAGAATCGCTGCTTTTTCACTTGGAGTCAGTCCCCAATGGTTAATTTGCCGATCCAGATCCTTCTCAATCTCAAGGAAGGCTTTATCGATAAGCTCCTGGCTGAGTTCCAGAAAAACAACTTCAATGCCGTGTTTGGAGGCTGTAATAGTTAAATCCTGACCCACAGTGCCACATCCGACAATGCCAATAGTAGAAAAGAGCACTTTCGGCCTTGATTCCTTACTAAGTCCATAGTTTTCAATGGGTTCTATTAATATATTTTCCATAATATCTGATGATTTTCAACGATCTGATTATTGTATGCATTAAGGGACGACAAAGGTAGAATTATTTATCATTTGTTAACAGATTCACAATATGAAAAACGGACACTATCCGAAAATTATTTGGATGCCGTGTGCCAACTGCCACCTGCCCACTAAAACAGCGGCGCCGCATAGCGCCGGATATCTTCCGCCTGAATGGTATCAGGACACAGGATCACTAATCGTTCCACCACATTTCTAAGTTCACGGATATTCCCTGTCCAGTTGAACTTCTTGAGTTCTTCGATGGCTTCTGTAGTGATCTCCATAACCGGTTTTCCCTGGGCTTCGCAAAACTCTTCGATGAAGTATCCAATGAGCAGGGGAATGTCTTCCGGGCGATCTTTAAGGGGAGGGACCGCGATGATGATCACGCTGAGACGATGGTAAAGGTCTTCACGAAAACTCTTTCGCTGAATTTCTTCTTTCAGGTTTTTATTGGTTGCAACAACCACCCTCACATCTACCGGGATCTCCTTCTCCCCTCCTACCCTGGTAATCTTGTTCTCCTGAAGCGCCCGCAACACCTTGGCCTGGGCGGCCAGGCTCATGTCCCCGATCTCATCGAGGAAGAGCGTACCCCCATCGGCGCTCTCGAAAGCTCCTTTATGTTGCTTTACCGCAGAGGTGAATGATCCTTTTTCGTGACCGAATAGCTGGCTTTCAATCAGTTCAGAAGGGATGGCTGCACAATTGACTTCGATGAATGGTCCGTCGGCCCGTTTGCTGAGCTCATGAATGTGACGTGCCACCAACTCTTTCCCGGTCCCATTAGCACCTGTGATCAACACGCGTGCATCAGTTGGCGCCACCTTTCCAATCAACTCTCTAACCGATAATAGCGCCTGAGACTCTCCCACCATCCGGTAGCGCTGTTCCACCTTCCGCCGTAATCTCCTGGTCTCATCCATCAGTGTAGCTTTGTCCAGGGCGTTGCGGATAGTTACTAAGAGTCTGTTGAGATCGAGGGGTTTGGCGATATAATCATAGGCGCCCTTCTTAATCGCCTGCACCGCTGTTTCGATGGTTCCATGCCCGGAGATCATGATCACAGGAGCATCGCTCATGACCAGCAACTGATCCAGAGCCTCCATTCCGTCCATGCGGGGCATCTTGATATCACATAAAATGACATCGAAATATTGCTCCTTCACCCTGGCAATCCCATCGAAACCATCTGCTGCATCCTCAACCATGTATTTCTCATATTCCAGGATCTCCCGCAACGTATTCCGAATGCTTTTTTCATCGTCGATTACAAGTATTCGGGCCATATTCGCGGAGTTTGGTTCAAAGATAGGAAAGATTTGGTAAATTTGTGATACGCGATGCGGAATATGAAATACGAAGTACGAAATTGGAAACTGGAAATTGAAAAATAGAGTTCGGGTCTTTTACAGGGTGGTAACAATTTTACTGGCATCAGGTATCTGGCATCTGGCATCAGCACAAGTTAATTCTCTCTCGACTAACCCTCTTGCCTGGACTGGGGGATTGAATGCTGTCCAGTTTTGTGAGTTGGACCTGAACCGGAATGGTATAATGGATTTGTTGGCTTTTGACCGGCATGGGAACAGGATTATCCCGCTGGTTTACACAGGGACCTCGGGTTCAGCATTATACCAACCCGACACCACCTATATCAGTCACCTTCCCGATTTGCACGACTGGGTAATCACAGCCGACTACAACTGCGACGGACGGATGGACCTGTTCACATATGGATTGGGAGGGATCCGGGTCTTTCGAAACACCTCTGAGAATGAACTCCAATTTGAACTCGTGACGAATATGCTCACATCCTGGTTTTATTCCGGTTATATCGGTATTCTGGTCACGCCTGTAGATTATCCGGCCATTGCCGATATTGACGGGGATGGAGATTTGGATCTGCTCACTTTCTTTGGACTCGGCTCTTTTGTGGAGTATCATAAAAATCTCTCGATAGAAAAGTACGGTTCATGCGACAGCCTCGACTTCCGCATGGATAATAATTGCTGGGGAAAGTTCAAAGAGAGTGAAGGATCGAACAAGATCACGCTCAATGCAGACTGCCCAATGACCAGTTGGCAGTTGGCAGTCAGCAGTCAGCAGTTGGCAGTTAGCAGTCAGCAGTTGGCAGTCTATGACCACAAATTCACCTCTCACCTCTCACCTCTCACGTCTCACGTCTCACCTCTCACGTCTCACGTCTCACCTCTCACGTCTCACGTCTCACCTCTTCCGTCTCACAGCAAGCACACCGGCTCCACCATGCTGATGGTGGATCTCAATGGGGATGGGTTAAAGGACCTGGTTCTCGGAGATGTAGATTTCCCGAACCTGATCGCGTTATTTAATGGTGGGACTGCTAACACGGCTTTCATGGTAGCATTCGACACCCTTTTTCCATCTGGTAGTCAGCCTGTTAACATCTTCGACTTCCCTGTGCCATCGTATGTGGATGTTGATCACGATGGATTGAAAGACCTGTTGATCTCCTCTTTTGATCCACAGTTTACAATCCCCGACAACTACCAGTCAGCCTGGTTTTATAGAAATACCGGAAGTGACTACTTCCCGAATTTCACGTTTCAATCGAAGAGGCTCTTTCAGGATCAGATGATTGATGCGGGTTCCGGCAGTTATCCCCTTTTTGTTGATCTGGATCAGGATGGCCTGACAGATCTGCTTCTGGGCTGCTGGGGAAAGTATGATTCATCTTATTACCATGAGGAAGTACTGAAATCAGTCAACACAGGTAAAGTTTCCTGGTTTAGGAATACTGGAGGATCCATCAATCCTGCCTTTTCACTCATCACGGATGACCTGGCAGGGCTCTCATCCCTGAAGTTAACAGGTTTGTATCCATCTTTCGAAGATCTTAACGGGGATGGTTCTCTCGACCTGATTGTGGGTCAGGATGACGGTACATTAACCTTCTTTGAAAACAGTGTCACCGGATCTTTCCCGCCCAACTATCGCCCTCCGGTATGGAAATACCAAGGCATTGACGTGGGTGAGAGCAGCACGCCACAGCTTTTTGATCTTGATTTCGACGGGCTGACCGATCTGATTATCGGGGAGAAAAGTGGGAATCTTAATTATTATAGAAATACCGGGACCTCTGATAATCCGGTTTTTACATTCGTCACCGATAGCCTTGGGAAGGTAAATGTCACCAATTACCAGGTCTCCTACAATGGGTATTCCACACCTTGCTTCTTTCGTGATCGCACTGGCATCGAGAGGTTGTTGGTTGGGAGTGAAGAGGGGAAAGTCTGGTATTTTGCCGACATTCCTGCTGATCCGCAAACTGTTTATCCGGAGTCTCAGGAACTATATTCCCAGATTACAACCCAGTCATTCCCCATCCGTTGCGGCTGGAGAACGGCGCCTGCGATCGGTTACATTACCGACACCTCCTGGTTTGACCTTGTGGTTGGAAACTGGGCCGGAGGCGTGAACTATTTCAGTCAGCACGATCCCCCGGAAGTCTTGCTTGGAACCCATGCCATCTTTCAGCCTCCTCTTATTCAGTTCACAATATATCCCAATCCATCGGGAGATTATATCGTGATCAGCTTCCCCTCCTCACGGCATTCGCTGGTTATTCACATGGAAATCCTGAATCTCTTCGGGCAAGCAGTTGCGCGGAGACAAGTTAGCTCTGGAGAACGCATTCCCATCCACCAACTTCCAACTGGGTTATATCTCATCGCCCTGACCGACCCCAACGGAAAAACAACCTACGCTCCCCAAAAACTGGTCGTCAGACATTAACCCTCCAGGTTATTGCCATGGGTTGCCATGGGTTTTCAAATCCTTCGTACTCTTTCGTGTAGTACTTTATGTTCCCTGGTGGTCCATATTTCTTCTTTTAAGACACGTCCGTTGTTTCCTCCCCTTGAAGAGGAGGTTGGGAGGGGTCATCCCACAAAGCCGTGCAAGTTCCCTTAAGACTTTCTGCCAATAAGTCGGGGATCCAGGGGTGTTTCCCGAAAAGTTATTAACAATTTATTCATTTGGTGGGGAAAAGTGGGAGAATGTGGAGAATTTTGCCCTATATTTACACGCTCAAACCCCCAAACCAGGTGTCGGAAACCAACCTTATCGGCGAATTCGAATGCAAGCTTGACCAGAAAGGACGGGTCATTCTG
>CAYUZX010000071.1:0-15363 GCA_964449285.1 uncultured Prolixibacteraceae bacterium | reverse complement strand
CATTTTACCATTTCACATTTGGTTTATCTCCAGCTTCGAACGGCATTGGTGACAAAGTGAGGTGCTCTTCTGATCGATATCCTCCACGTAGGTGCTGGGCCGCATGACACAGGTAGGCGTGGTGCAGTGGATCAGTCCGAAAGCATGACCCAGTTCGTGTATTACCACCTTGGTAAACCGCACAAGAAGCAGATCATCGTCGGCATCCAACCCATAGTGCTCGCTGCTTAGGCGGCAAACCGAGGCTATCCCGGTATGTCCATTGAGAATAGCCTGCCCGAAAATATAGGTTAGAATGGGGATAAACAGATCTACGTGGAGCAAGCCGATTATTTTTAATGAATCTTGCCTGGCAAAGTTATCGACTGCTTTTAATATTTTATTCCCGTCATACTGTCGGCGTGCAGGATCAAAAAACTCAGCCAGATCCATATGAGATTCAACGATATTTACCGGAAAGGAAAACTCCAGGTTGACGGCTTCGGCTATTTGCTCAAGAAAACTTTTCCCAAAATACCCGAAAGCGATCAATGTGATGGGTTGATGAATCATTCGACAGAGATCCTGTTAATCGGGTTTCAGATCATACTTTTTAATCTTATTATACAACGTAACCCTGTCAACTTGCAATGCTTTGGCAGTGTGGGTTATATTCCAGCTATATTTATTCAGGATTTGCAGGATGAAGGTCCTTTCAAAATCTTCCAGGCTCTCCACAGAGCTATCAATCATCTCTTTACCGAATGGCAGATCTTTCAGGAAAATCTTTTTCCCTGTTCCGATCACGATTGCCCGTTCGATCATATTTTCAAGCTCACGGATATTTCCGGGGAACGAATAGGCCTCAAGTCGCTTCAGTGCCATATTGTCCATCGTGATGATCGGTTTATTCATCTTTGTACAGTATTTACTGATGAAATAGTCCACCAGCAAGGGAATATCTTCAACCCGTTCACGAAGTGGAGGGACATTGATGTTTACCACATTGAGCCTGTAATAGAGATCTTCCCTGAATATCCCTTGTTTCACCAAGGTCTTCAAGTCCCTGTTGGTAGCACAGATGACTCTGAAATCAGATGAGATCTCTTTATTCCCTCCTACCCTGACGAACGTTTTCGACTCCAGAACACGAAGCAGTTCCACCTGCATCTTTGGCGTAATGGTAGCGATCTCATCCAGGAAAATGGTACCGCTATCGGCCATCTCAAAGCGGCCTTTCCGGTTGTAGATTGCTCCGGTGAAAGCCCCTTTTTCGTGGCCAAATAATTCACTTTCGAGCAGGCTTTCTGTCAAAGCACCACAATGCACACTAACCAGAGGATAATATTTACGGTTTGAGTTGGCATGAATCGCACGGGCAATTAACTCTTTTCCGGTTCCACTTTCACCCGTAATGATGACCGATGCATTCGACTGTGCTACACTTTCTACCTGGTTCAGCACATTTTTTATCGATTCGCCATTCCCGATGAGATCCTCCACGCTCTCCAGAGCAAACACTTTATTTTTCAGGGTTTCATTTTCCTTTGTCAGGGATATTTGCTTGGAAGCATTTCGGATCAGATGAGAAAGATCGTCGGGATCAAATGGCTTTGTGATGTAATCGAAAGCGCCTTCCTTAAGTGCAATAACTGCCGTATTAACCGTGGCAAAGGCCGTCATCATAATAACAATGGAATCCGACTTCAAGGCTTTGATTCGTTTCAGCATTTCCAAACCATCCATTCCCGGCATTTTGATATCGGCAAGAATAATGTCATACTGCGTGTGCTCCATCAGCTGGAGTGCTCTTTTTGCATTTTCGGCACATTCCACCTGAAATCCATCCTCCAAAAACCAATTGGTTAAAGAATCCCTGACCGAATCTTCGTCATCAACAACTAAAATGGAGATCTTTTTTCCCATGACTTACTGTTTAATTTCTGATCAAAGGTATTGTAATGGCAAATGTAGAACCTTTCCCAGGTTCAGATTTTACCTGTATTTCGCTTTTGTGACTCTGGATAATACCATGTACGATTGCCAGACCAAGACCAATCCCGCTTGCACTCTGCTTCGTTGAAAAGAACGGTTCGAAAATATGCGGGATATCCCCCGGCGAAATTCCAATCCCGCTATCAATAATTTCCAAACGAATGGTGTCGGGATCAGGGTTGACGGTTCTGATAATAATTTCGCCGTTCTCAAGAACAGCTTCACTGGCATTTACTAACAGAGCCACGCAAGCTTGTTTAATCTGGTTGGGACTGCAATTGATCATATCGTTGGTTGCGGTGAAATCAGTATAAAAGTGAATATTGGCAAGCTTGATAGGATGTGCCATAAGTTCGTAAGTCTCACGCAGGATTTCATGCAAGTGCCTGGGCTCAATATCCTCCTGGTCCTTTCTCGAAAACTCCAGAAGTCCTTTCACAATATCCCCGCAACGCTTGGCCTCATTCTCGATTAGCTTTAAATGCTGCAGGATTGAATCCCGTTTGAGAGAATAGAGGTCAGGATTGCTTAATTGCTTGTATATCAGCTTTGTATAAATAAGAATCCCTGATAGTGGGTTATTGATTTCATGGGCTACTGAAGAGGATAATTTCCCCAGGGAGGCCAATCGTTCTATGTGGATCAGTTCATTTTGGGCAGCGCTAAGTTCCTCCGATTTTCGTTGAACCTTATACTCCAGTTGCTGCGACCAGTTTTCCAATTCGTTTGTGGCGACCTGCAGATTATCCAGCATCTCATTGAAGGCCCTGGAGACCATTTTCATGTCTTCCAGCTGGTTGGGTTTAATTTCCAGACGCATGCTGATATCGCCATTTGCCACGGCTGTGCTCGCCTTCACAAGTTCATTCAGTGGGTCCTTGATCCTACGCCTGGTAAAGATGATCAGCCCGCCGATAAGGAAGCTTGTGGTGAGGATTGCCAGCAGGAAGAACTCAGCAGATGACTTCTCTTCCGCCATATCCAACTCTTCAAGCGGGATTTTAATAATGAGGGAGCCGAGAACTTTGTCGCTGGATTTGTGAGCATGACAAGAACTTTCATAGCAGGATACCTCGTTCAGGATAGGAACCTTGATCAATAAAAGCCGGGAATCATTGCTGTAGCTATTCATCTTACAATCGCTATCGATGTTAAGCACCTGGTAATGTGCTTTATCCAAGGGAAACATCGTTTGAAAGTCAGTGTGACAAGTGATGCAATTCGGGTTCGTATGGCTGTCGGCAGCTATCGTTGGTATCGATGTATAGACAAGGTTATCATGGCTATCATACATGTTGACTTCATCAATACCCGGCATGGTGTTGATAATATCCAGCGTATTCTGAAGTGTGCTTTTATCGTTCTCAAGCATGGATTGGTATAGCGATCCGCGCACAATGGATCCAATGTTGTTTCCATTTTGCCGGATTACCGTATTCAGGTATTCTTCATTCACCGAACGAAAGATGATACTGAAAGAGAGGAATAAAAAAACAGACGAACCCAGGATGATATATACCACCCGGCCATAAATTGAAGAACGGATTTTTATATATGGCTTCAGAAATGACTTTCCGTGGAAACTTGTTTCAGGTGATTTGGTAAAGAATCCCATACTGATATTAATTTATTTATTTGAAGAACTCTACCGATATAGAAGTGTTGTGAAAGCTTTTGCAATATACTAAAAAACCGGCGGAACAACGCCAGTTTTTTATTTCCTTCGTGCAATCTCAACTTTTACCCTCTCTCCGCAGGAGTCAGGAATTCGGATTGAAAATCCCGCCACAATCCTTCCGGCAATTCCGGAAGCAGATGATCCCGCAATTCGCCTCCGTCCTGTAAAACAACCATGGAGGCTTCGGGGGCATATTTCGGCCATGTGCCGGCCAGGAAATCCTTGAATCGTTCGAGTTCCCTTTTCGTCCAATCAGTTGCTGCTTCGGCAAGTAAAAAGGAGCCCGTTTCAGCTTTCCAGTTAGAGGGTTGAATACGATATACCCACCCCCACTCGTAGGGATCGTTTATCAACTGCCAGGGAGTTTCTGCCAGAGCCTGATTTGTTCCTGTAATTTCACCGGAAATGGGAGAGAATACCTTCAGGCTTTTCCCCCCGTGTTGCAATTCAACCATCTCTTCTCCTTTAATAATCTGATCACCAGGCTTTTTCAAAAAGGTAACATTTACTTCTCCCGTGATATGAAGCAGGAGATCGTCAAGCCCAACACTGGCTTTACCCGATTTGGCAAGATGAGCCCATGTATGGTACCTGCTGAAGAAAACTCCCTGAGGAATCTTAAGGATAACAGATGTAAGCATACCCAGGGCTTTTTGGAATTCCTGTTTTAGTTTCACTCTCTTATTCAGGATGATTGAGAAAGGAATAAATAGTATCAGAAATGCAATGATGATCAGGTATTCCATTCCTTTTGTGTCAAACATGTTGTAATAACTAAATCCGTCCATAGCGTTTATTTTTTAATTTTAATGTTCGTGATGTGCCCAGGATGGGGAATCAGAGAGCACAGGCATCCGCCGAATAACCCACCTGAAAATCCAGAGTTCGGTGAAAATGACAGTAAGGGTTACAACGATCTCCATCCAGGAAGGGATATAGTGAATGGCTGCATCCCATCTGAAACCAATGACTGTCACATTCAGCCGGTTGAGGATAATTCCCAGCATCGTGAGGATGGCTGCAACCCTGATCAGGTTAATGTTCCCCCGCCGGTAACTAATATAAAAGAGTGTCATGGGCAGCAGCACAAATCCCACCATTTCCATCAGGAACCAGTACCCCATCGGTGTATTGAGAAGGATCCAGTTCTTATCGTGGATAAAGACGAGGATCTGCAGGAAAAAATAGACAAACATCGCTCCGGCGCAAATTTTTGCCAATCCCATAATGATGTTGTTTTGAGCCCGGTGGTTTTTTTCGCTGATCTGTTGAAAGAATACCCTGTGACTGATAGATCCCTCGAAAATGACCATAGAAAGTCCTGCAAAAATGCTTGAGATAAAAAACATGATCGGTATAAATTCGGAATACCAGAGAGGGTGTATCTTCTCTTTTGCCATCAGGTAGAGAGCGCCAAGTCCGGATTGGTGAAGCGTGGATAAGGTGATCCCGAAAATTACGGCTGCAATGGTCATCCCTGATAAGATTTTATGAATTCGCCGGGCGCCGAGCCATTCTGCGATCGCAGGTGAAAATTCAATCAACTGTGCGATCATGTATAACAGAAAATGCCAGGCAACCAGGAAAAGGACCGAGCTCACACCGAAATTATTTCCAATGATTGGATTGATGACATTCCAGGGGCGACCCAGGTCAAGCAGTAAGGCTCCTGCATAGAAAACGTAAGCAAGAAATCCGTTGAGAACGGTTACCCGCATAATTGGATAGTACTTCTTCATGTGCAGGATGTAGACCAAAAATGTAACCACATAGGCACCGCCGGCAAAGGCGACACCCGTTACCACATCAAACCCGATCCACAGCCCCCAGGGAATTTCCTGCGTAAGGTTGGTGATGGCGCCGATCCCTTTCCAGAAACGGATTACGATCAATACAACCCCTAATAAGATGACAGGCACCGATATGATGTTAAAAGGGGTCAGCAACTTCCCTTTGGGTTTCAGTTCCTCCAAAAAGAAACTCCAGCCCGACTTGCTTTTTTGCTCCAGTGTAATTGGTTGATTTTCCTGCATGGTTAGTCCTCCTCAGTTTGGTCATTTTTTTTCGTTGCGTGAAAGATTCCCAGCAGGAGTGCAGGGAACAACACAAATATAGAAGGAACACTGTAAAGAAATCCCTTGGTTAAAGCGGGATAGGATGCCTTCTGGAGGTTGGTTTTCATCCCCACCTCTTCAAATTTCACAGGCGAAAGATACAACCAGCAGGTACCGCCGGCTTCGTCCTCGCCATACAGATAATCAACATATTTCGTTGGGTTCTCAACAATCCTGCGTCTCGCTTCTTTGATCAATTGTCGACGGGTGCCATAAAACAGCGCTTCATTAGGACAGTTCTCCGCACAAGCAGGGATCTCGCCGGTTTTCAGCCTGTTATAGCACATATCACATTTTACAATTTTTGGATTGGGACTGTGATATTCAAACTTCGGAATATCGAAAGGGCAGGAGACCATACAGTACCGGCATCCCATGCATTTATCTTCACGCCATATGACAGGGCCGGCTTTTGATTTAAACATTGCCTGGGTTAAACAGGCCGCTACGCAAGCAGGTTCATTGCAATGCATGCACTGTACCTTAATAAACACCTTTCCTTTGGAAGTGTCGTACGTGTTGACGACAGTACGTTGGAGTTCGCTCGTTTTTCGCACCGGTGGGATATCTGCCCCCAGTTCGGGATAGGGGAGCCCATTGGCTTCCGCGCAATCGTATTCACAGCCATGACATCCTTTGCAGCTGACTGAATCGTACAACATGCCGCGGTACTCTATTTCCCCATTTCCTGAAGGTGAAGCGTGAAGTTCCCGGCCTAAGGCCAGTACCGCTCCGGATGCAGCAACTACTTTAAAAAATCCTCGTCGGGTAATACTCATAAGTTCTGATTTTAGTTTCTTGAATAATTAGTTGGATCGGTTTCTTATCTGCCTGCATTGATGAATTTGATCTGAAAGTCTTCCCAAACCGCAGGCTCCAGGTCTGTCAGCACATGGTCTCTGAGTTGGCCGCCTTCCTGCAGAATAACCGGCGCCGGTAGCGATGCATTCTGCTGTATAAGAGTGGCAAGAAAGTCCTTTAGCCGGGTAAATTCTTCCCATAACCAGGATTTGTACTTTTCGGCCATGGAGAGGAATGATATTTCCCTCACCCAGTTATCGGGCTCAATGCTATAGATCCACCCATCGGTATAGGGGGAGCGGTTGAGAGCTGATAAATCGAAAAGCAATAACTCGTTTTGTCCTGTAATCCTGCCCGACACCGGCGCGTAGATATCCAACTGCTTCCCTTTCTGAATCAGGGTGCAAAGCAAATCCCCTTTCTTGATCCCGTCGCCCGGCTTTTTCAGCTCAATGCGGGTAACCGGTCCGATCACGTGCTGTAAAAAATCGTCAATCCCGATTTTCACCATCCCATCCTGCTCCATAAATGCCCAGGTATGGGTTTTATCAAAATAGAGACCACCTGGAACGATGATGCTCTGTTCGTCAAATATGGCAGATGGCCCCGACTTTGATTTCATTGACGTTGTTTTGTCATTTCTGAATTTCCGCAGGAAGAGAGGCACGATCACCCCAATCACTACCAACCCAATCAGGATGAAAATAACGACTCTTCCTCCCGCATAGGATTCTGCCGTAGTTGGAGTGGTGATTTGGAGGGGAAACAGTTTGTTTAGTTGTGCCTGCTGCTCATTGCTTGCCATCTCTGAATAGCCCGTGATGGGAAGATATTCCTGCCCTGACGTCAGCACCCACTTCAAAAAAGCCAGGTCGGCCTCATCCTGCGGTCGTCCATTGGCCACACAATATAGGTTGTGGATCAACTCTCTTGGATATTTACCAATCCATACCCCCCTGGAAAACTCCTGAACATCACCATATATCTTTTCCATATATTCCATCTTTCCGCTGCCATTCTTATCAATGGGCATCAGGCGAACAGATTCAGGGAAACGCACAGAGGATGGCTGTATGATATCGGTCAGCCGGCAAAAACAAACTGCATAGGGATCTTTCTGGAGGGCCGTTATCAGTTCCTCGCGGTTCAAACTGATCATCCCACCCATCTCACTCTTTCCGGTTCCAATGAAATCTGCAACTCCCGATTGTACGACGTCATTGTTCAGGATATAATACCTGACCGGATTGGCAAGGTCGTTATTCAGAAGCGACCCCCAAGTCATTTTTCCGGGAGATTGAATGCTTCGGGCTAGCGCCTCCCGAGATATACCCTGTTGCTCGATTTCACCAAGGAATGGATTTTTCGGACTTATCACGGGAACAATGATTTCGCGGCCAACCACAACCTGAAATGCAGATCCCTGCTTTCCATCCGGAGAAGGATCATTTCCGGAAGAGGTAAAACAGATGTTGTCTCCCGATTGAAACTGAGCTGCCATTGCCGGATCCATAATAGTACTAACCTGAATATTCTCAAGAGGATTTGTAACCTGGTATTCTTTCACCCATTTCGTGGTGAGATCATACACTTCAGAGGTAGCGTAAACAGTGATTGTTCCCTGAGGAGGGGAATTGTTCTTGCCTGCTGATTCTAAACTCCCTGTAAAACAGAAGTAACCAAGCAGAAGTAAGTTGATGATGGGGATGATTTTTGTTTTCATGGCTTTGAAATTTCTTATTCGTACGATAATCGGATTAGCAATAATGGTGCCATCCGAAAAAACACATCTTAAACAATTATTAATCAATGTGTTACGAACACAGTTGTTGAAATGATTAACACTGGTTTGTGTTGAATAAATATACACAGACTTGATAATTCCATCCTAATACGCTGATTCTCTGTGTACATGACAGCACTGTATAATTATACAACACCTGTTGATTTATTCAACATTTCGATTTTTACGATTTGTCTGAATCCCTTGATATTACTAGAAAAACATGGAGAGCACATCTGGATGGAAAGCGAACCCGGCAAGAAGAGCCGATTTATTTTTACACTTGCAATAGATTCCGGCATCCAGAATCAATTAACCCCTGATTAGAATATTTCTCCCAGGTAGACTTGCCAGATTCTCAGTGTGTCGGTTGCAAAAAGTTTGTTTGATTTTGTAGCCAGAAACTCCACTTTTTTCCAGCTGGAAACATCTGCGGTTGTATCTCCTCCCAAGGATTTGATCCCTTCTCTGAATCCAAGCACCCCCTTATAGAGTACAGTGCCGGTAAGGTGCAGGGGCTCAATCAACCTGATCGAATCTATTTTTATTACCCGCCCCGCGAATGATTCGATTGGTCCCGACCCCTTTTTGAAAAGTTCTATCGTCATCGCCAGCGCCTGGTTACGGAAAGCAGAATCGAGGGAGGTGTCGTTTGCCATATTCATATAGTCTGAGTAATCCATCAGCTTCTGTTTGGCTTTTTGGGTAAAAGCAAAAAGAGACTCTTCATCCAGATATTCAGTTCCGAACTCATTTATAACACTATCCATCGCGCCAATCAACGCCTCCTCTTCAGCATCCCTGTTTGCGCCAGGGTCATCATCGCAACTTTTCGCGCTGAAAAGGATGAACGCCAGAAGCGCTCCAAGGATGATGAGGTGTCTTTTCATGGTTTCTCCTCCTTTTGCCTGAACCGGAGCATCATGATCCGGTCGCCGATGCATCGTGTATCCAGGATCTCAATGTGACCCAAACTGCTTGCCGGCATGGTGAGTTTATTGATAAATTCCCATTTGGTGTAGAGTTCCATCCCCACTGTTCCAGTGCTGTAAACCTGGTAGATCAGGGCGCTATCGGACATCATTTTGTCCAGCTGGCTTCGGCGCTGCTGCCAGTCCTTGACATTCATCCTGGAGAAATAGTGGATCATCAGGGCATAATTATTAGGCCTGAGCCGTACCATCTCCTCCTGTTTGAACCGATCCAGCAATCTGATAACCGTATCGGTTTGATAATAGGGGGTTTTAACAACCAGAGTGATAGTAACTTCATCCGTTTTAAGCACCAGGCATCCATCCTGACTGCAGAGAAAATTGACCGGTGATTCATCGGGAAGCAACTGGCTCACTTCGATGATATTATCAGTAATTGGTTCCCGTGTGTCGGCATCGTAAAAGCAAAACCTGTACTCATGGGTGTTGTAGACTTTAAACACCACGAAAAGAATGGCCAGTACGGCAACAACAAGCAGAGGGACCAGGAGGAAGACCCGGTTTGTTTTCCGGAGTGGGGAAGAGAAAAAGAGCTTCTCCTTGTTTCTGAATTTGAAGTCATCCCAGCCCTGATAGCCAGCCAACCTGCTCAGGAGGTTCAGCACATCGATCCGGGGCAATGATTCTCCGTCGGATTTCATATGGGTGTAAAACCACTTCTCGCTGATGTGTCCACTAACCTTTGAAGCAAGTTCTTCCTGGAAATCGGATATTTCTTGTCCTTTCCACGCCGAGATATCCGTGCTGATGCCAGGATAGCTACCTTGCATCGTCTCCACGATCTGCTTTTTCAGCAGCCTGAACAACTCTCTCTCCGTTGCTTGTTCACGCATGAATTGAAACTCCGGATTATCGTTCCGGGCTCGTTGTAAAATAATCTACAGCCAATTTACAAAGGTATTACCAATAAATCTTACACCGGCGGGATATTTTTGCCCCTGATTGTTTATTCATTTTTGTCGAATTAAAATTCAAACCCATGAAAAGATTATTTTTTTTACTCCTTTTGGTCCTTCAGATCACCGGGAGTTGTTCGTTCACGAAAGATTCATCTGATAAAAGCGTGATGAAAGCTTACGAACTCCGCATGCAGGGGAAGGTTGACCAGGCACAGGCGCTGCTTGACTCAATCCTGGTGAAAGATTCTACCAATGCCATGGCCTGGTATGAACGTTCGCGCCTGAAATGTTATATGTTCACGGGAGGCGGAACTGTTACCATCGATGAGATTCTCGCCGATGTTGACAAAGCTACGTTGTATGACCCGGAGAATGTTATTTATGCCTATGAGAAAGCCATGGACAATTTTCTGAGTGCATACATGGCCATGCATAAGGATCCGGATAAGGTGAAAGAAAAGATTGCACTAACCTGCGACCAGTATCAATGGGTGCTGAAACTGAAACCCGATTACCCTGAGCCCATGCTTTACCTGGTGGAGATCTATGGCATGTTGCCGGCCGAGATGGGCGGAGATAGTTTAAAAGCTATCGCATATGCCGCGGAGCTCAGGAAGATGAATGCGTATTGGGGGGCCAAAGCGGACCTGGATCTGGCGCCGGAAGGAACTGACCAGGTAGCCTTCTGGAAAGCGTATCAGGCACTTCACGGGGATAGCCCGGATGTATTGAAGGAAATCGGGATTGCTTACCTGTACCAGGAGCATCCGGATAGTTCGAAACGTTACTTTATCGAAGCGATGGAGATGGATTCATCCATGCAGATCCTGTGGCTGGATCTCGCCCGGTACTATATGATGGGGGTAATGCAAAACAAAGACCTGGCCGATTCGTTATTGCCCATCTCCGCGATGTATACCAGGCAGTACCTGGAAAGCAAACCGGCGCCCATTATTCCTCTTCAGGCCTATGCCATCGGGATGCTGGTGAAGACCGAGATGTTTACCGGCCACAAGGAAGAAGCAGAGAAGCTGATGGAAAAGGCGAAAGCGCTGGATCCGTATTTCTCCAGGGCATTTGGCATTCCAGGTCCTTCACTTTTCGAACCTCCCGATAAAATTTCCTATCATTTTACCTCTTTCTTCCGTCCATTCTAATTACCTTTAACCGTGTCATCCAGAATTTCATGGCAGCAACAACTCTTTTATTCTTGCTGCCATGCTGGTTGTAGCCTGGAAATGGGAGTTGATCGGAGGAATCATCATTGCGGGTGCCCTCTTCATCATCAGCCATTTTCTGAGACGAAAAGAGGCCAAGAAACAGAATCTGTCAATAAATTAATTAGCAACAAAATAATTTAGGAGGAAAATACTATGATTGAACACGTCCATAATCACATTACCTCGGAGTTGCAGCAAAACACGCGCACCGACATCATTTTTATCATGGCAGCCATCTTTCTGAACCTGATCACACTGGCCATCAACTCCGGTATGGTGGAGAAATCCAGGACCGATAGTACCATGCTACTGGTGATGTTCATCTTTGTCGGACTACTTGTGTTGGTAAACATCGTGGTGATTTTCGGCTTGCTGAAAGGGAAACAAACTCGGGTCAAGTTGCTGAACGGACTCATGTCCATGTACCGTGACCAGAATGTGGATAAGTATTATGACGAAACCCTGTTGAGCAATTACAGCGTTCGTTACAACCTATTCATCATGGTGGTGGTTTGCACGGGCATCATTGCTGTAGTCGTGCCGTTTGTGATGCGGTAGTTGCCCCTGAATCCCTTGCTTGCCCCTAAATCCCATAAAGGGGACTTATTCCCGCTGGGCGGGATTCCCTCCCCTTCAAGGCGAGCGCAGGGAGGTGTTATCTTGGGCGTAGTTGAAGTTGTGGGGCCAGCTTAAAATGGTTAGTTCTTGATCATCTTGTAGGAGGATCCGTCGATGGTGATGATGTATTGTCCCGGGGGCAGATCATTGATGTCGATTTTCTTCTCAGCGATCCTGCGACTAATACATTGTTTGCCGGTGATGTCGTATACTATGACTTGAACAGGCCCCTCTTTTTCAATGATGATGACGGCATCCGCGGGATTCGGGTACCAGGTGATCGCCGGTTCTTTGAACTCCGGGATGCCGGTCACGAGCTGGCTCCGGATGATCGTCCCGTATTGACCGGCAGCGAATATTTGCTGGTCGCCTGAAATATCGATTGATCGTAACATGCCTTTGGAAATCGGGACTTCAGGAGTCCATGTTTGTCCTCCATCCACTGTCTTGATGACGAAATAGGAGGTCGCGTATCCGAGTTGCGGGGTTACGAAACGGATAGCTTGCAGCTCTCCATCAATTCCCGTGTATATTCTGCTCCAATAATCCCCGCCGTTAGTAGTTTTATATATATAGCCATAACTTGCAGAGATATAGCCAGTATCGGGAGTGACAAACCAAATATCGGTCGGACTGGCTGTCGGGATTGTCTCGTTCCAGGTTTGCCCACCATCAGTTGTTCTGCCGATGTATGAAAAACCTACTACAAACCCCCTCACCTCATCCAGGAAGCATACTGATCGCAATATGGCTGGAGAGGTTTGATACTGCGTCCAGGAGGCTCCTGCATCAGTGGTTTTGAAGACCTTGCCACTATCACCAACGGCATAACCTGTGGTGGCTGTCGGGAAATCGATGTCCAGGAAATTTTTGTTCATGGAGTTGTTCAGGGTGGTCCAGGTAAGACCTCCATCTGTTGTTTTTATGAGGGCTCCCTGATTTCCCGCGGCATACCCGGTCGTTTCGTTCGTGAAACAGATTCCTTTCAGGTCCTGTTGGATCTCTGTGTTCAGTTCCTCCCAGGAATCTCCTCCATTTGTGGTCTTTAAAATGGTTCCCCTGTCTCCTGCCGCAAAACCAACCGTTGGGGTGACGAAAAAGATATCCTCCAAACTCCGGGGACTTCCTTGCGTGACGGAGGTCCAGCTATCTCCGCCGTCTTCAGTATGGATTATCGTGCCGGCCCATCCTGAAACAACCCCATGCATCTCATCGGTAAACCAAACGGAGAACAACCACTGATCGGTGAGGGGTGGAAGTTCGGTCCAGGTTTGTCCGGCATCCACAGTCCGGTATACCACTCCTGATTCGCCCGCGGCAAATCCGGTTTCAGACGTAGGAAAATGGATCGACCAGAAGGTTTGGCATCCTGTTCCGGTGTTTTGAGGCAACCAGGTGATCCCGCCATCGGTGGTTTTGAGGATCGTATGGTTTGTTCCGGCTGCAAACCCCGTGTTTTCATCCAGGAATTCTATGGCATAGAGGGAGGTGGATATGCTGCTGATGAGGGGCGTCCAGGTTACGCCTCCATCGGTGGTTTTATAAATACTACCTTCGGTGCCTGCCAGGTACCCTGTATCAACATTCACAAAGCTCATGGAATAGAACGATTCTGCCGCCACCTCTACCTGATCCCAGGAGGCTCCTCCATCCAGGGTTCTCAACATAATATTTCCGCTGATGGCGTATCCTTTCAACGGATTTGCAAACCATACATCATAGAAAGCGGTGAGATTGACTCCCGGAATCTCAGTGAAAGACCATGTGATGCCTCCGTCGACCGTTTTCAATACCGAAGCTCCGCCCCCGACCACCCAACCGGTCAATTCATTCAGAAAGAAGACAGATAACATGTCGGCTGTTACACCGGTGTTAAGGATACTCCAGGTGATTCCGCCATCGGTGGTCTTCATCACCGTACCACAATAGCCGGCTCCATAGCCAACCTGGGAAGAGGGAAAATAAACTGTACGAATACAGTTCCCTTGTGGCAACGGGTTTTGCCAGGTCCACTGCGCTTCCAGCAAAGGCATCAGGACGACCAGCAACGATAGAGTCAGGATAATTTTTTTCATTGGAAGTCATGAATTTGTTTTGTCCTGTAAAAATACGAGTTATTTACATACGAATAAATTTCTCAAAAATAATTATATCGCTGCATTATCTTTGCAGCCTTCTCAACACCAATCCATCTTCTCCATGCCTGAAACCGAAGCTCTCCGTCGTTCTAATGTTATGGTTACCGGCGGGTGTGGGTCCCTGGGGAAAGCGCAGCGATTTTACCTTCAATTCCGAAAAGGCTTCCAGGGAGTTCAGATACAAGCCTAAATACAACGAAAAAGAGGCGATGGAAAAACCATCGCCTCTTTTAAACGTCCCGGGAAAACCGGATAAATGCGCTATTACTTCAGGGTACGCATGTATGCTACGAGCGCCCAGCGGTCGGTTTCAGCGGGAACCTTCTTTTCGTATGCCGGCATCTCGCCATTGCCGAATGTGGTCTTGTAATAAAGTTCCCCATCCGTTTGTGCCTGGAATTTGGCATCTGTGAAGTTGCCGGGATCGGTTTTCAGCATAGCTCCTTTTGGTCCGTCGCCAAGACCTTTGGCTCCGTGGCAGGATTTACACTGTTTCGCCCATAAGTCCTTGCCGTCAGCAATCACGGAAGCATCCTTGAGGTTTACACTAGATTTCATCGTTTTGTACTTGGCCGGAACTTCCCAGCTCTTGCTTTGTGCCCCTGCTGTTCCTGCGATCAGAAGAACAACGGCCACCATCAAAATAATCTTTTTCATCTGCGGTTTAATTTTATGCCACAAAGATACTAAAAAATCTAGATATATCGATATTTTAACAAATTTTAGCAAACGGTTGATCTCAGGGATTTAGTTTCCCTACTGCCCAGACTCCTCAATTTCAGGCAGTTTCATTTCAGGATAGAGAATTTTATGGATCTCCGCCAGCTTTGTTTCAATCCTGGACCGTTCTTCCCGGCTTGCATCCTGTGAATCAGGGGACGTTAATAATGATTGAAAACGCTGGCTTAACACTGCCTCCTCTTCAAGGATCGGAGTGATGTAATCAATATACTGCGGATAAATGGAATCATAATATATTTTCCACCCCTCCTTCAGTTTGTCTGAAGGTGAAACGCATGCAAAGTACTGTGCCAGCATCCGTTTCTGAACTGGACTTGGATTCAGTACGATCAGTTCCGTCACATAATTGTCGTAAAACTTAAGCTCGGCCAGACCAGCCTGGCGGTCCTTAAAGCCATAGTCGAT
>CAYUZX010000070.1:0-15763 GCA_964449285.1 uncultured Prolixibacteraceae bacterium | reverse complement strand
TTTCTTGACCACCGGCATTTTCCTGGATTTTCCTTCATGATAGTACATACTGAACATATCTCCCAATGAATCATAGAAACCATATCCAAAATCTATCGAGTCCAGGACAATCCGGTTGGTCCGTTCCCGGTATTCATCCAATAGTTTATGACTTTTCATGAATTTTAGCGCCTCTTCAAACATGTTATCTGCTTCTTCATAAAACTCATAATAGAGATCTCCGAAGTCGCCAATACAAAAAACAGCTGATTCCACGAAAAAGAGCATGATATCGGCCTGGTCACGTGGCGCCGGACTGAATAATGCAAATTCTCTGACGGCTTCAATAGCTTCCACTAACCCATTGGTACCATCTTCGATGTCTTCGATCAAGCGGTTCTTGATCAGCTTTTTGTATTTTTTTACCAATGGTTCGCTGTTGCTTGTCATCCGTAAATCAATGAAATTCCTTACGTTATCGAATTTTTCATAGAGATCGTAAAGCAGATTCTCCAATGCTTTGCGGGAGATGGAGGGGAGAGAGGGTTGAAGTGGGTTTGGATTATGTGTCATTGGTTTGTTGCTTTTTAGACCTTCCAGGTTTTAGAAACCTGGAAGGTCTTGGGTGATTGGAAGGTCTTGGATGGTCATATCTTTAAAAACGATTCGATTTTGGCTACTCCGATTTTCTGATTATGGAGGTATTTGAAATTTCCGATGTCATCAAACCAGCCTAATACAATGTCCCGTTTCAGTTTTGTAGGTTGAAAAGCCAAACAAACTTTATAAGTTGACCAGGGATAATCTTCCGGCCGTTCGCAAAAATGATGATGAACCGGATTATTGTGAATATAAAGAATGACCTTTTTTAAATATTCTTGGCTGTCAATAAGTTTACGCCGAAGGTTTTTTTCGAACAAGCTACCGGTACGATTGTATTTTTTGTTGAACGCTTTGGAATAGGCGTTGAAGAGATTGGAGAAATGTTGGTATGGTTTCTTTTCAAGACCTTCCAGGTTTTTAAAACCTGGAAGGTCTATCTCTTTCTCTTTTATTCTGACCAGAAAGTGGAAATGATTTTTCATCAATACAAAAGCGTAGGTCTCCGCAATAGGATTGATGTGTCTTTCATATAGATTAAGAAAGTATTCGTAATTGGTGTTTTCCCTGAAAATGTCACAACCGTCAATCCCGCGGTTGTACAAATGATAATATTTGCCGTGTAGGAGAGGTTCCATTAACTTTTCTTTTTAAACCTTCCAGGTTTTGGAAACCTGGAAGGTTTTTGGGAATAAAATTTTGAATTAGAGAAAAACACTTGTATCTATTTTTTTATGATCAAATCCATAATTAGGTGAATAACAATCATTCCAATGTAATAAATATTTAAAGCCAAATTTGCTCTTTTCGGGATCAAGCATATCTCCAATTGCATCAATTTGTTTTTTAAAAACAGAAATACAGAATTGAGACATAATGCTTCCCAATTTTTTTATTTCTATTTTCTTCAGAATAAAATCGTCAATCTCACAACGAATAAGGTGTTCGTAGAAATCGAATACTTTTGAACCATCTACATTTTCTCCGTCGTCGATTAGAACGTCCATTCGCACCAAATCTGTTCTGTTCTCGAAAAATGAAACAGGAATAGAAATCGGTATAAATAGTTGCTGACTGTCATTATTTTCAATCAGTTTAAATTCAGCGTGAAGTTTGGAAAAATTGAAATCTTTAAAATACTGGTAATAATGTCCCGCAGCAAACAAATTACTATTCATCTTTTTGCGTTTCTCTTCGAAGACTTTTTCATACAAGGCATGAAATTGCTTCTTTACCAATATCTCTTTGTAGTCATCGAAAATATCTTTGTCTGTTTGCTGAACTTTGTAACGAGAGTCCGAACCATAAATGGTGCTGGTTTTATCAAAATCGAACAAATAAAGAATGCAATTATCTTTAACCGCATTACGATTGATACGGCCAGCCAATTGTTCATCGCTATCTATGAGCGAACGATCTTTAAACCCCAAATCCATATCAATGTCAACACCCGTCTCAACAACCTGAGTTGAAACAACAATGACTTTCGGATACTTCTGTTCCTGGATTGAATCAATGATTTGTTTCCTTCTGAATTCCAGAATATCGCTGGAAAGCAAAAGAATTTTATAATCTTTAAAACGGCTGTCTTTATTGATAATGCTGAAAAATAATGCCGATGTTTTCTTTGTGATGAATTCTATCAAGACTTTTACCTTCTCTTCGTTGGATGTGGCGTATTGTTCTGCTTTATCAATCATGAAATCCGATAACTCAGAAAGATAGTTTTCTTTCTCCTCGTTATCGGGTCTGTTTTTATCAGCCAAGGTAAAGTCAAATGAAACCCGACCTGCAAAATTAAGGTTTGTAAAATACTGTTCCCGATTTGAAATTAGCGAAACAAAAGTTCCTTTTAGATTCTCATGCAACGCATCTATTTTCGGAAGAGTTGCCGACATGATTAAAATCCGAATGTTGAACAATTGGGCGTAGTTAGCAAGGAAATAGACAATCTTATCCCAGTGTTCGGGATCATAGGTTTGAATTTCATCAATGATGACAACCGAATTGCACAACCGATGCAACAGATAGTTGCTTTCCTTTTCATTTCCTTTTAGAATATCGAAAAACCGGATATGCGACATTAATGCAATCGGGTAATTCACAAATAAGTTGTCGAGGAATAGCCTTTTTTCATTACCATAAGCGCCATCCACTTTTTCATGAAATCCTGCCTTGGAGTGTAGTTGAATGATTGTATTATTGTCAATCTCTAAAGTTTCTTTTATCGATTTATATGTTTGGGTGATTAAAGTTGTAAAAGGAAAAACGTAGAATACTTTATTTAATGAAGAATCGACATTCATTAGCTCGGTAGCGAACGCCAATGATAAATTTGTCTTTCCGGCTCCGGTTGGAGCTTCAAGATAAAAGCATCTGTTTTCAGAATGTCCTCTTAAGTTCGAAATCATTTCGGCAGTGAGCTTTTGCCGCAAAATATTCAAATTTCGATTATTCCGTTCCATCAGTTTTTCAAAAGGAAAAGATTGGTAATACTCCAAATTTGAGTACAGGTCTTTGTTATACGGCTTAACTGTCCTAAATCGTTCGATCAGAATTCCCTTTTCTTTGGTGCTCAAAATACCGAATTCATTAACTTTTATTTTTGTCATGAACTCATTGGTTGCATAGAAATCGGATGCGGTTAATAAAGAATAGAGCAGTTTAGTTGTTGCAAACAAATTGAAATAGACCTCTGGTTTGTTTTCAACAATCTTGTGGAATCCTTCAAAAATCTTTTTTGCACTTAAAAAGAAATTTTGACCAAAATCTTTATCAAATTGAAAATTATAAGTCTTGAAAAATGAAAAACAATCATCAACTTGCTGCTCATCAAATTCAAATGACAAATCAATGGTCGAATTATGATGTTTAACGATAGCAATAGAGAAAAGAAGAACGATAAAGTACAAAAGCAATTTTCCTTCTGTACTAAACTTTTCATTTTCATATATCCTTTTTAGAAAAACGTTTGCATATAGGTAAGATCCTAAAAACGAATGGTACGATTGAATTGAAAGACTCTTTTCTTGGATAAACAAGTCGTTTTCCATTCTTAAAACCTGAAAATTTGGATTTACCTTACCCAAATCATGATAAATAATTGCTGCCAGGAAAGATTCTTTAAAGAGGCTTTCAAATTCTTCGTGATTCTTGATTGGCATATTTTGATTGAGTTTCTCAATAAAGGAATCAATTATTATCTCAATTCCATGAGCATCAATCAGCATTAGGCAATAATCTGAAACCAACTTTGAGTGTTCAAAAAGAGTTTCCTTTTCCTTTTTGTCGTGCGACAAATGGGCAAAGTAAGTCTTTTGAAGCTCCAAAAAAAGCATTAAAAGATTCTCCGAATAATCTTTAAAACAGTTGGATGATTTCATCACTTGACAATATGTACAATGGATGCTTGCTCGGTAATCTGTAATTCTGCTTTAACTGCCAGTTCGTAAAAGCAAAATCTTCGTATTCATACTGGAATAACTTTGTAGTTTCATAGGATACAGGCAATCTTTCGAAATACAAGTATTCTTTTCCAGCGAAAGAAGACATGTCCAATTGAAAAATAGGATCGTACTTACCTTCTTTGACAGTTTCTTCTTTAATAAACAGACTATTTATCTGGAAAACTCCTTCAGGAGACAATGGCTCATATTCATATTCCTCGAAATTATCCCACCAAAGAGAAAATTCATTTTTCCCCAGATAGGGCAAGTATTCCGCTTTGCACTCTTTTAGGTAATTGTAGAGTTTAGATTCTATTTTGTTCTCCATGTTAAGCATAATCCAACACTTAAAGGCTGGAGCCACCAAAGTTTGTTCTGTAATCATTAAATTACCGCCTTCTTCTTCGCTTGCCAACCCAGTTGTGTTGTTGTATTTGATAATGGTTTTGGAAAAATTTCCATTTTCATGATATGCTTTTCCATTTTCTTCCAATGGTGCAATTGATACTTCTAAACTTTTAAGCTTTTTGTAATATTCAGGCATTTCATCATGCTTTTGAAATCCTTTTTCACCAATAATTGCCCCTAATATTCCAAGAAGTGAAGGTTTGTGAAGCATATTAAAAGTCAGATAGATCGGATCGTTGGTGTCTGGTTTTTTCAAAAAACCAAAATCCGATTTAATATTGATTGAAACTAATTTTTTCATACTGCGGTTGTTTTAAACCTGACAGGTTTTTAAAACCTGACAGGTTTAGATAAATCTACAAACTTTTAACAGATGCGTTTTGAGGTGCGTTCTTTACTTCAATAGATGCTTGATTTAAACAGATTTCAATTGATTCGATTTCTGCTGAATTGGTTTCAACGACCTTTTTAAATTCATTCATATCAAGCTGCCCCTTACCATCAACCTTTTCATTTTCCATCTTCATTAGTTGAGTGAAGTTGGGAAGTACCAATTTGGAATTTTCTTTTAAAGTAACCCAAACAAGCAGTTCATTTTCGCATCCGGCTTTGGCAGCCGAATCATAATAAGTCACACCTTTTTGCAAAGCTTCTTTCAGTTTTGCAATATCGTCTGCAGAAAGTTCATTGGCATCTTTTCCAGCAAGTTCAGTAATATCTTCCAGATTTTTAGGATTTACAGAGAAATGGTGAAGATAATGGCCTTCGTGTAAACGGCTTTGGCGGCCAAGGGTTGTAGCTGCATTATCTTCACTTTTCTCATTGGGATTGCGAAATGGAGACATTATCTGTTCAGAATAGAAATTATTCTCGTGCCAGATATTTACACCATGGGTAATTTGTACTGGACCGTGTACAGAGATTGCAACATTGTTTGTTTTAGATTTTTTAGCGAATGTTGCTCCAAACAAACGAATATCAATACAACTTAAAAGGTCTTTTGCTATAATCTTTTTGTCTTTTTCATCCTTATGTTCAGGGAAAGCTGTTGCAAATGCATCATCTAAGCTATAAGGAATAAATTCTTTATTGAAGCGTTTGAAGTAGAAAACCTTTTCTGAAATGTAATTCTCTTTTAGAAAATTTTTAACTGCATATTTTAATGCTTTATCTGTGGCATAAACTACTCCATTAGGAAGTGTACGGGGCTGTCCCGAAAAATCAGCATTGTAATTTGCATTAACTGCTTTTATAATTGCTGCTCCAAAAATTCTTTTTGAATAAGTCATATCAATTGGTTTTATAGGTTATTATTATTATTCTTTTTTAAATATCGATTCTGAGAAATAGCCGGCCAAAATAATTGGTAAGTGCTCTTTCATATTTGAGACATTGGGGAAATACCCCATAACCTCACTGAATAACTTGTCGAACTCATACTTGTTTGGATACAATGCAAACTTATATTTATACATATTGAATGTACCCGCAATTGCTTGCTTAAACAGAGTTGGTTCAGTTTTCTGCAAAAATGGTTCGAGCAATACGTGTGAACGGTTTGCCGATTCACTTTGAATCAATAGTTTCCAAATTATCTGCCCAGCTGCAAAAGCGAATTCATCATCGGTTTCGATGTGAAGCGATTCGGTTTGGGCAATTTCCCGAAGCTTCGTTTGTAATTCAACGGTTTTATTTGCCATATTATTCGTATTAAAATTGTTGTCAAATAATGGTTGGAGACCAAACCATAGGCTTAGTTTTTTTCGTAATTGTGTTGTCTTTTTTAATTCATCATCATGTCTAAGATCATCTACAATGGAATCCTTGAACATTTCATCAATCATGGTCATGGTAATTACTTGTTGTTTCGATTTGTAAATAAAGTCGTACCATGCTTTACGATATTTGTAAATGAGATTATAGATCGCATCCGTTAAACCGTAATCTGGCTTTATTTCTAAATCGTCGAAATATTTTATCCACAGTGTGCCAGCTTTTGTCTCCTGAACCAGTTGTTTGTTGAAAATAGGGTTCACAACCATTAACTGAAAATCAAATACGTTGTGATCCTTGCTGTTGAAATAAATTGCTGGTTCTACTCCAAATATCTCTTTTACAACAAAATCATTCTCTGCCTTGTCCTTTAATGTGTATTTAAAAACAGGCACAAAATCAACATCAATGATTTGTTTTCTCTGAACAAACAAGAGATAGAAATTTTGCAAATTTGTTCTTCGAAGACTCAGTAGCGACCTAATTATCTCAGAATATCCAGCAATGCCATCATTATTGAAGAGCTTTACAACATCTGCATTTAGGTTTGTTTCATCTTTGTCAACAAAAATTGGCAGTGGATTTGGAAGTTGTTTATTCTGGCTAAGTTGGTAGAACTTCAACACCAATTGAGCGTCTTCTCCATGTACGCGATAATTAAATCTAAAGCTTGCAGATTGATGTTTGAGAAAACGCTTTTTGTCATTAAACGTATTTAAACTATCGCTCACCCCATAAATTATATCCTGAAATGTAGTGTTAAATTCATCTTTATTAAAAACACTTTCTCCTATATACTTTAAATAGGGCTTTTTATATCGTTCTATTGGCACCTCCTTTAAAAAGAAAACTACTACATAAGCATCTTTTAAATCATCAAAACCAATTTTCTCGATAAGTTCCCAGAAGTTAGCTATTAGCCATGTTTTAAAAGCGTTAAACCAAACACTGGATTGCCCTTCTTCAATATACTCTTCGGCTTTCTTTAGGTATTGTTTAGATAGTTCTGTTAAAATACCTTCCTTCCCAACGATAGTCCCATCTTTACGTGTTTTTTCAATGTTGTTGAGAATACCTTTCTTTGTGAATCCAACAGCATAAGGAGAACAAGTAACGTTGAAAATCTTCAAGTTAGGATTAAATATTTTATTCTTATCAACAGGATTTGAAGCTTGCAATACTTTCCTGCATTTCTCGAAAAAAGGAGTTAGATCATCTTTTTTCGTAAAGAGCCCAATATCTTCTTTCAGGATATTTCCATTTTCATCAACATTTTTCAGGATATATTTTCCATTCTCCAGACCTATATCAAGAGCAATGTAAATACCTTCTTTAAGTTTGGCTCCTTCTTCAAATAGACCAGATGCTTGCTCTTCAAGTGTTTTCACAAATTGGCAGATTTCTTTAATCATATTATTCTAGTATTAGATATTACTTTCTTTTCCCCCAAACCTTCCAGGTTTTCAAAACCTGGAAGGTTTTTTGTCATTCACCACCCCCGCCTCCCGCATCTCCTCCTTTAATGCCGGCAATGCCGGGCGACGGTTGTAAAATTCATGGATCAGATGGCGGACCTGATCCTCCATGCCGGTTATCTGAAGGGCAAGCTGTAACCATTTCACCATACGCTGGTAACCGCTCCGTTTTTTGTGATTGGTGAGTGTGTCGGCACATTTAATCCGGATCAGCTCCATCACCTCCGCCGGATAGATATTTAAAATCGGAGTGATCAGTTCGGTAAAATGCCAGGTATGAAGGACCTCTTTCTGTGCCAGTACTAAGATGTCAGGGAATCGTTTCTCGGAAGCAAGAACATTAATCCTGAATACCGTATCCCAGGTGATCTCGTCGAGGAACCGCTGCTTTTCCTGCTCGGTGAGGTAATTGCGCAACTCGTTGTATAAATCGATATCCTGGTCGCGAAGGGTCCTGAACCAGAGTACTTCCTTGTAAAATGTCTCATCGAACATCGGGAAAAGCTTTTCGCTAAAGAAATCACAAAGTTCCCGGGGATGCTCCCCAAACATTTTTTTTCCTACCAAACGGAAACACTCCGGATCTTCTAACCAGTAATGATCCAAAAGCTGTTTGGCAACCTCCAGGTCAAGTTCCATGTACTCCTCGGCTTTCTCCAGCCAGATCAACGGATCCGGGTCAAAGGAGGCGATGCGGAGCGCCAGTTGCGGTACTATGGATTCGGCAAGACTGCGTGATTCCAGTTGTCCGGAAATATACCGGGCTGTTTCGGCCGTTTCCGTGATCAACAAAAACACGGTTTCCAGGTAGTTGAGGAAGTTTACGTGCTCTTCCCCAAGGATGACAGTATGGTCCAGAATAGCCGTAATCATAGCTTGGATCTCCGCCTCCGATCCTGTCACCCTTTTAAGGGTATCGACCACCGCATTCTGCAACTCCTGATGATGAGCCAGCAGTTCATCGGTGAGGTCTTCAAAGATATCTCCGGCCCCGGGAATTTCCACGTCGAAACAAGCACTGTAGCAACCCATCACCTGGCAAAGACCATGGGTTAGTTCTCCCTGTTGAAGTTGCTGACAGATCTGATGTTGCCACCCCTCAAACAGCCCGGT
Organism: uncultured Prolixibacteraceae bacterium; assembly: GCA_964449285.1. GTDB lineage: Bacteria > Bacteroidota > Bacteroidia > Bacteroidales > FEN-979 > QYOJ01. The sequence goes on along the minus strand of CAYUZX010000070.1, from coordinate 6,969 downwards.
CAGGTGATCGTCGGCGAAATATTCGTAAGCCTCATAATCTTCAATGTATCCACTGTGCCGGGGGACATAATCCTGCCAGTCCATGTTGTTGAAATCAAGCGATTCGAGCTCGGTTTTCAGTTGCTTACAGGCATCCGAGATGATCTGCTCGGGAATTTTTGCCTCTGTCTGCCGTTTGCCCTTTTTTAGATCGGAGCAATACCGGGTAAACTGGCTGCACAACGCGTCGTTTTTCCTGAGCGCTTTCTGCAGGAAATCCAGTTTCACTGCATCCGGTATCTCTTTAAACAGTTTTTCAATAGTCATAATTTCTTCAATCTTTTTCATCCACGACCTCCACACACCCAAACCCCATGCTGTTCTTCTCTCCAAATCCTGTATAGTAGCCCAGCCTGATCAGTTCCGGTGCACCGGTTAACATGAAATCGAATAGATACCCGATAAGCTTCGATTCCATGGGGGTGCCGGCTTTGATCAGGATTCCTTTTTTACGGATGGTCGGGATTATGGTGAATGCTTCAACGGTTGTCACGGACGCAAAGGGTAATCCAGTAAAGGCTTTCCACTTTTCTTTCAGATTATGGAACAGGAGTTCAGAATAGTCGCGATGATCCGGGGAGAGGTACCGGGCGTATTTTTCACCAGGGATGTTTTGGGAAACCAGCACTGGGGAGCGGCATTGGAACGACATTCGCTCCTGAAATACCGGTTCAGGTAAGCCTTCTATTGTTGTAACCCTGAAAGAAACCTGCGATTGCCGGTCGCCCAACCTGAATTCCTGATGCCGGAACAATCCCTGAATGAAATGGTTGATGGATTCCAATGGCAGAAATGAGACAATAAGTTGAACGACATCGGATTGGATGATGATCCGGTCACCCTGAATCGTTCGCTTTGGAATCATCAGATTGGAGAAAGTAAACAATCTGAATTGCTTCCGTTCATCCGCATACCCCATCTTGTGAAGCCATTTCGAAAATGCCGGATCCCCGTGATGGATCACACGGTAAATCCAGGCGCTGACTTCATATTGATAGTTGATCGGTATGATCCGTTCGTGGTTGCTGATTCGCTGTAAGGTCAGTAAAAATCTCATTTACTCATCTTTCCAAACCTTCCAGGTTTACAAAACCTGGAAGGTTTTATTGGTTCGTAAAAGTATTCCCCGTTTTTGTCAACTTCTGTCAATTCAATATATGTTCAAAACTTTTTCCCGGAAATACGGTCATTCAGGTGATTTTTTAATGAAAGCGGTGCAAGAACCTCAATGTCGTCGGGCAAACCCAAAATAAACCGGCTGACACCTTCAAAACTGCTTACCCAGCCCTCGTACACGTAGGCCCAATCAGACTCGGGTTGAATATATTCTTCCGATTGAGGATATTCTTCCATTAATAAACTTGCTGCACGCGTTGATAAACGTAGCTTAACCTGAATCTCTTTGCTGCCGGAAATTCTGAAAATGTCGATCGGCATGGATCTGTGTTTCTGTTCAGCCAGCCATGGTTGTCCGGTGTTGATAACCTGAGCGATCCGGGCTGTCTTAAATAACTTGTTTTTAGCTGTTTCACACTCGTAACACCATATATAGCCATAATTCAATGTAAAGGTAAATGGTTCAACTTCCCGGTCGGATATGGTACTGCTGTTTGCCGACTGATATGCCTTGAGAATAACTCTTTGTTTTTCTTCCATTGCCCTGATCAGGGCAATGATCCGTTCGGAATTCTCGCGCTTGACAACAGGATAGGGGACTCCTTTCAAGTCATATAATGTATAGAGTTTCTTCGCCAAATTCTGTTTGATAGGGATCTCATCATCAAGGGATAGAATCGCTTTATTCAGGATCCACGATTCCTCCCGAGTGAAATGGAGAAGGTCGCTAATGTTTTTAAGATATGGACTTTCACGGTCAATCTTGAAATAGTTATCATCTTTGCTAAGTATGAATCCGGCTGAGCGCAAAGTTTCTATATATCGGTAAATGGTTCGTTCTGATGTGTCCAGTTTATCGGAAATTTCGGCAATGGAATACCCGTACCCAGCGGATAGCATCATAAGGAGCCGTAGCAGCCGTTCCAACTTGGGTTGCTCAGGCATCCGGGAATAATGTATTCAGGTGCATGAACCCTAAATTTTCCCAAATATACGAATAATCAAAATATGTGAGACTTATTACTCCCCATCAGAATTTTCTATCTCCAATAACCTGGTGATCAGGATCAGTTTTAAAAACTCTGGAGTTTGGAAAAAGGCATCATGGATCAAATCGGGATAATCTTCCTGGAAGTACTCAATCAGGGCATCAATATAGTGTAACTGCCCCGTGGCTGTATATTTTGCCTGAAGGTTTTGGATGTGCAGTAAGGTTTGTTCTTCACAAAAGGATGTTGTGCCTGGCCATACCTTTTCGATCTCAGCCATAGAATCCGCTAATGCAATTCCTTCTGCTATATTCTTTTGATGCATCAGATCCCATGCATGGAAATACCGGAAAGGAATATAATCAGGATACTTTTTCATATAACCCTTCAATTCTTCTGAGAATTCCCTCTCTTTTTCAAGTGCCTCCAGCATCTTTAACCGGGTATAAGCAATTCCGGGGACATCCGGATACTCCTTTTCCAGTTTTCGGACCTTTTTTAATAGTAAACCTGAGATTTCATCTTCTCTGATGTCATTGATCTTTTCAATCTCTTGTCTGATCTCTTTTGCCCTGGGATGCGGAGTATTGGATCCAAACAGGATAGCATCCGAAATCCGTTCATCAGAGATATCAAAATCACACAAACTCATTACTTCCTCTTCTGCCTCTTCATAGGCGTCTTCAGGCAGCGCCACCGTATAGTAGAGGATATCTGCAAGGTTGATCGCTTCGTCAAGGAGGTTACCCTGACTTTCTTCTGGTTGTGTCTCCTTCAGTTGACTCATCAGGTCGATGAATCTATCGATGTTTTTCTTCTGAACATCAGGATCTCTGTAATCAGGGATATCGTCCATATTTTCATCATTGTACAGATCATCAGGTAGTTCATCGCTGATTGTGTAGGAGTAATTGCCTTTCCCCACCGATCTGTTCAATTGGGCAATGGTGGCTTCTGTGTCGGATTCACTTCCGGCAATGAGCGTAGGTTTTCCATCCAAACCAAACTCCACATCGATCAGTTCGATTCGGTCATCATCTTCTTCGAGAATACATTGAGCCAGGTCGAATCCGTTGCCTGGTTTGAATCCTAATTCTTCAGCGTATTCAATAGCGCCGTAAATGATATTATGAGCCAATGGATAGGTGGTTTCAATCAAGGATACTTCATTATCGCTTAATTCACTGAACTTATCCCGATATTCCTGAAAATCGAGCGGATGCATATTGAACTCGCAGAAAGCATCCTTGACTCCCAGGCAATAGATATCAACCTGAAAAGAGGCAAAGGTAAAATTCCCGTTCGTATGTTTTCGCGTGATGATGATCAATGCCATGCCGGCATCTGCCCAATTCTCGTTGATGTAACATGGTCCTATAGGAAGTGACCGGGCCCGCGTTCGGATGTACTTCTCGGGGGAGAGCAGCTGAGCCATTTTTCCTTTTCTCATGTAACCAGACTTATAATTCGATTCGATTTATGAAATTTTCTTGATATTCCTTCCACCTTCCTATCTTCCTACCTTCCTACCTTCCTACCTTCCCACCTTCCTACCTCACCACCTCCTCCACCGCTCCCACCACTGCCCGAACAACCTCATCCACCATCTCATCCGTGAGATCATAATAGACCGGCAACGTGATCTCCCGGGAATAATTATCATAGGAGACCGGGTAATCCGGCATCCGGTATCCGGCATCTTTGTAATAAGTCATCATGGGAAGAGGGACAAAGTGTACATTCACCGCCACTTCCCGTATAAAAATCCCACGGATGATCTCATCCCGCTGCTCCTCTGTGATTCCGTTGATCCGGAGTAAAAACACATGGTAAGAAGAGACCCTGGTGGAAGTTTCGTAGAGGGGCAGTTGGGCCCAGGAGTAAGAAAAAAAGGCTTCAGCATACCTGTCGAAGATCGCTTTCCGGCGAACCAGCATATCGCTGTCGTACCGTTCCAGTTCTGCCATCCCCATTGCAGCCTGGATATCGGTCATGTTGTACTTATACCCCGGCTCCACAATGTCGTACCGCCAGTTTCCGATCTGTGTTTTTGCCAGGGCGTCTTTGGTTTGTCCGTGGAGTGACTTGATATAGAGCTCTTTATATATAGCGTCATTATCAAACGGGAGAGGAAGGTTGATGCAAACAGCGCCTCCTTCAGCCGTTGTGAGGTTCTTGACGGCATGAAACGAGTAAACTGTGAGATCAGTGAGGCTGCCGGTGCGTTTTCCATTGTACCAGCCTCCGATCGAATGGGCAGCATCGGAGAGCACCAGGATCCGTCCCATCAACTCTTGCTCTCTGGTGGCGGGACGAAACTGTTCACGGATATCCACACGTTGAACAAGTGCATGTATCGCATCGTAATCACATGGAAATCCCGCAATATCAACAGGTATAATAACTTTGGTATGGGGGGTTATTGCCTTTTCGATGGCATCAACCGCGATATCGAAATCTTTCCCAACATCCACAAAAACCACCGTTGCACCGCAATGGACCACGACATTCGCTGTAGCACAATAGGTATAAGCCGGAACGATCACTTCGTCACCTTTCCCAATCCCAAACCAGCGAAGCATCAGCTCCAGACCGGCTGACCCTGAACTGACGCAGAAGGTTACCTTTTGGCCACCATAGGCCGTAAGCATCTTTTCGAATTGTTTAGTTCTGGGTCCTGTGGTGATCCAACCCGAATAGAGCGCCTCAACAACAGCGTCGGCAATCTTCTTATCCATACGGGGTGGGGAGAACGGGATCAAAGTAATTACGAATTATGAATTATGATTTACGAATTATCAGTTTAATCAGTGTGATTGAAGCCAACGGAGAATATTTTGCTCTACACGTTTGATCACATCAGAAGTGTCGGATTTTAAGAATTTCTCGCCGATGATATTCTCATAGAGCTCGATATACCGTTCGGAAATCTGGTTCACAATTTCATCGGTCATTTCGGGGACCTGCTGTCCAGGGTTACCCATGAAATTATTCGCCATCAGCCACTCACGGACAAACTCCTTTGAAAGCTGTTTCTGCTGTTCGCCGTTCGCTTGTCGCTCTTCATATCCGTTGAGGTAGAAATAACGAGAGGAATCAGGGGTGTGGATCTCATCGATGAGATAAATCGTTCCATCATCCCCTTTGCCAAATTCATACTTTGTATCCACCAGGATCAGCCCCTTCTCTTTCGCCATCCCGGCGCCCCTGTTGAAGAGTTCTTTTGTGTATTTCTCAAGCAAAGTATAATCTTCCTGGGAGACAAGTCCCTGCCTGATAATCTCCTCTTTCGAGATATCTTCATCATGCCCTTGTGTGGCTTTGGTGGTTGGAGTTACAATTGGTTCGGGAAATCGTTCGTGTTCTTTCATCGCATCCGGAATAGTCACTCCGCAAATCTCCCTGGCTCCGTTTTTGTATGTCCTCCATGAGCTGCCTGTCAGGTAACCCCGGATGATCATCTCCACGGGAAACGGTTTGCAGTATTTACCGATGGTGACATTGGGGTCGGGACTGGCGATTTTCCAGTTGGGACAGATATTGGAAGTGGCATCGAGGAACTTCACCGCGATCTGGTTCAACACCTGCCCTTTGTAGGGAATGCCTTTCGGAAGCACCACGTCAAACGCACTGATACGGTCGGATGTTACCATTACCAGGTACTTGTCATCGATGTTATAGACGTCACGAACTTTCCCATTATAGAGGCTCTTTTGTCCGGGAAGCTGGTACTGGGTTTTGAAGATTACGTTTTTCATATGCATTCATATTTTCCTCTCGCAAAGATAGGATTTTTCGTAGTGCGGTGGTGCCACCGCACCACCGCACTACTTCGAATAAGCCCTGATGATCCTGCTGACCAGTTTGTGCCGGATGATATCTTTTTCGTCGAGGTAGACAAACGAGATCCCGGGGACTTCGTTCAGGATCGATTGGGATTGGATCAACCCCGACTCCTGTTTCGGAGGAAGGTCGATTTGGGTAATATCTCCTGTAACAATGAATTTGGCAGATGCTCCCATTCGTGTCAGGAACATTTTTAACTGGCCTGGTGTTGTATTCTGGGCTTCATCAAGGATTGCAAAGGCGTTGTTGAGTGTCCGGCCTCGCATGAAAGCCAGAGGGGCCACCTCGATGGTGCCATCTTCGAGGAAAGCAAGCAGCTTTTGTGTTGGCAACATGTCGCGCAGGGCATCGTAGAGTGGTTGGAGGTAGGGATCAAGTTTCTCTTTGAGGTCGCCGGGAAGGAAGCCGAGATTCTCACCAGCCTCTACAGCCGGGCGTGTAAGGATGATCCGCTGTACCTCTTTGTTTTTTAAGGCCCTCACTGCCAGAGCAATTGCTGTATAGGTTTTTCCGGTACCAGCTGGTCCGATAGCTATCATCAGGTCATCCCGGTCAATGGCCTCAACCATCTTCTGTTGGTTAGGGGTGCGTGCGCGGATGAGCATGCCATTACGGCCGTGAACCAGCACGCCGGCATGATGCCCCTCCGGCTTCAGGGGGATCGATCCGTTTTCAGCAGTCAGGATATACGTGATATCTCCCTTCGTAAGCCGGCCAAAGTTTTCATAGTGGAGCAGAAGTGTGGTGAACTTCTCCTCAAACTCAAGCAGCAACGACTCTTCACCCATTGCCTTAACCACATTGTCTCTGGCAACGATCTTTAGCTTCGGAAAAAAACTCCTTACTTCATCAAGGTTTTGATCGTTTACACCGAAGATCTCCAGAGGGTCAACTGATTCGATTCGGATAATTTTTTCGCTCATTAAAAAATATATACCTTTGATTCGCAAAAGTACAAATAAATAGATGCCTGTCATCA
>CAYUZX010000069.1:0-15855 GCA_964449285.1 uncultured Prolixibacteraceae bacterium | reverse complement strand
ACGTCTCACGTCTCACGTCTCACGTCTTACGTCTTACGTCTTACGTCTCTCCTTCTTCTCCCCCTGCAACCGTTTCTCCTCCAGCCGTTTCTCTTTAGAAGCAGCAGAAGGTTTGGTTGGCTTGCGTCTCTTTCGCAGTGTCAACGCTTTTGTCAGCAAGTCGTAAAACTTCTCAATCACCTTCTCCTTATTCTTCAACTGGCTTCGTTCCACTTGAGAAACCAGCACCAGTTCGCCCAACTGGTTGATCCGTTTCGCCAGTTTTTCCAGGATCAACTCCTTCTCTTCAGGTGTGAGTAATTTTGACTCCATGACATGAAACCGGAGTTCCACTTTGGTACTCACCTTATTCACATGTTGTCCGCCCGGACCGCTGCTGCGGGAAGCGGAAAAGGTCAGTTCCGATGAGAAATCACGTTCGCGGATCGAATCTTCAGACATGAAATATTCAAATTGACAAGAATACTGCCTGAGAAAATATAAGGCAGATTATTGGCTACAAGTTAACGTAAATGAAAACACACTCCCTTTTCCCTCTTCGCTTTCCACCCATATCCTGCCTTCGTGGCGCTCAACGAACTCTTTGCAGATGATAAGTCCAAGTCCGGTGCTAGGCTCCCCTGTTGTTCCCTTACGGCTGGTCGATTGATCAAGGGTGAATAATTTTCCCAGAAAGTCGGGAGGGATCCCTATACCGGTATCCTTTACGGATATTTCGGTCATCTTATTTTCCAGGGACTTCGCTGAAATGGTAATTCTGCCACCTGCCGGCGTAAACTTAACCGCATTAAACACCAGGTTTCGGATGATGGCGTCGAACATGTGTACGTCGGCGAAAACTGTTGCATCCGCGGGAATTGCATACTCGATCCTGATTCCCTTTTTGGGAGCATAATCCGCCACCACTTCAGCGATCTGATAAATTTTTTCCTGGAGCGAGATCAATACCGGATGCATGGATAGTTTCCCATGTTGGATGTAAGACCATTCCAAAAGGTTGTCAAGCAGGCGGTAGAGGTTGACGGCCGATTTGTTGAGGCTAACCGCGATTTTCTGAATCTCCTCAAATTCCATATCGGCCAGATCCTCCGCCAGGAGCTGTGTCAATCCAAGGAAAGCATTGAACGGGTTCCGCATGTCGTGAGCCAGGATCGAAAGAAACTTGTCTTTCTCGGCATTCACACTCTGGAGTTGCTGATTCTTCTCCTGAATATTCCGTTCGATGCGTTTTCGTTCCGTGATGTCTTTTGTGATGCTGATGATGTGCGGGACACCCTGGAGGTCAATTTGTTTGGCCGACATCAATCCGATAATTTCACGTCCTCCTTTCAGGATAAATGTGGCTTCGTAATTTTCACAATGCCCTTGTTTCTGGATCAAGGATACTACCTGATTCCGGTCTGAAATATCTTTCCATATGTTGATAGTAACGGACGAATTCCCAATCATCTCTTCCCGGGAGTATCCCGTAATGGCACTGTAACTTTCGTTGATATCCACCATCAGGCCATCTTCCAACCGGGTGATGGATGCCGCGTCGGGGCTGGTATTAAAGATCTGCTGTAACTGCTCCTTTGCCTCAGAAACATCCGAATTTAACTGCTGGTTCAGCATGATGATCAGCCCGAATGTCCATAGCAGACTCACTACCAGGGCATCGAAGAACGGGATGAAGTTAAACAGGGTTGGCGTTAAAAAATGTTCGATTTGGACCCCGGCAATGATCATGCCGGTACGAAAGGTAAAAATAAGCCCATGGAGCATGAAAACAACACCGTTGAAATTTGCCGAGGCCCTGATGGCCTTACGTTTGTTGACAAACAGACTATAGGCTATGAAGAAGGGGATCGTTGCAAGAGTCACATTGACCACCACTGATCGGATCCGGATGTTGTTGTCAACGAAAAGAAAATAGAGTAGACCCGCCAGGAATAGCGTCAACACGGGAATGATCAGCTTCAGGTTGACCTTCCTGCCAAGAAAGAGGTTGACCCCGATGTAGAGAAAGATGGTTCCTGCAACAATCATGGAGTTCTGGAGGATGATCACCAGCGGAAACAATGCCGGGATATCCCGCAGCAGGATGGCAAGAAATCCAACTACCTCCGCGGCACTCCACAGCAGCCACCAGCCAACACCCGGGTAGGTTTTGTTCACCCTATACTGGTGAAAGAAGACCAATACCTGCATCAGGTGTGTGGTCCCCAGGATGAAGATGATGGTAGGTATGTCGAGATTCAGATGCATTTCAGAAATTTCAAAGTAAAAGTAGCTCGTTTTTTCGAAATATCGGTCAAGGATGAATTATCGCATAGCTGTCTTCCTGAAAACCAGAGCAAATGTACGATATAGTTATCCAACTAGTTAATCTTCTTCCAAGACGAAAATTTATCATTTCGTTTCTCGCTATTTCGCTATCTCGCTTTTTTTTATCTTTACCCCCATGCACGACTACCCTATTTTCCTTTTCGCTGCAATGCTTGTTTTTGCTTATGGCCTGTTCTCAAAGAGTTCGGGCAGGTCGATGATCACGGCTCCCATGGTATTTGTGGCGGTTGGGCTAGCTGCCAGTTTTTTCCCTGTCGATTTCCTGCAAGGCGGCATCCGGGCGCCATTCCTTAAAGTGATCAGCGAACTCACCCTGGCGTTGATCCTTTTCATCGACGCCTCCCTTATCAACCTGCGCACCTTGTCCAGGGAAAAAGGGATCCCGTTCCGGTTGTTATTGATCGGGCTTCCGCTCACCATGCTCACCGGTACTCTGCTCGCCATTCCGCTATTCCCTTCTGTTGGTATCTGGGCGCTCTGCCTGATGGCGTTCCTGCTTTCACCAACCGATGCCGCCCTGGGGAAAGTTGTGATCACCTCCACGTTGATTCCCGGAAAGATCCGTCATGCAATCAATGTGGAGAGCGGCCTGAACGACGGCATCGCCCTTCCTCCTATTTTGATCTGTATGGCAGCCCTTTCGGAAACACCCGGAGCTCATGCCGAAGTCCATTACTGGATCTTCTTCACCCTCAAACAACTGATCCTGGGACCCCTGATCGGAGCAGCCGTTGGCTGGTTCGGTGGCCGGCTGGTCGACAAGGCTTCCCAGGCGGGCTGGATGAACGACACCTTCCAGCGGCTCTCCTCCCTGGCGTTGGCCATCATAGCCTTTTCGCTGGCGGAGATGGTCCATGGCAACGGGTTCATTGCTACCTTCTTTGCCGGTCTTTTCCTGGGCACCCACACTCCACAGATCCGGGAACGCCTTCAGGCTTTCGGAGAGGCCGAAGGTGAGGCGCTGGAACTTTTCATTTTCCTCCTCTTCGGGATGATCCTGGTCCCTGTGGCCATACCCTTCTGGAATCTCACTACCTGGATCTATGCTCTCCTGAGTCTTACAGTCATCCGGATGGTCCCCGTTGGCATCAGCCTGATGGGGTCAGGGCTCTCCTGGAAATCGGTTGGGTTTATCGGCTGGTTTGGTCCACGGGGGATCGCTTCGATCCTTTACCTGCTGGTGGTCCTCATCCATTTAGGGGTGAAAGGCTATGAACAGATCATGTCGGTGGTGGTGCTTACCATCCTGCTAAGTGTCTTCCTGCATGGGTTGAGTGCACTACCCCTTTCAAAAACATACAGGAAATAGCCATTTTAGTCGTACTTTTACATCAATATCGAATTTTTCATGAAAAAAAAGAGGTTTTTTATTCTCTATTTGGTTTGGGGAGTAGCCGTTTTTGGCACCTACCTCTTTTCACTACATTTCTCTATTAATTTTAGCAAACAAATTGTAGAAGCATCCTCCAGGGCCTTCTTCCAGGAGATCGTAGCCACACGATCGTGGAATTCTTCTCATGGTGGTGTCTACATTGTTGTTTCTGATACGGTACAACCAAATCCTTTTTTGGAGGACTCGCTGAGAGACCTCACTGCCACAAATGGCATGAAACTAACGAAGGTCAACCCGGCCTACATGACCAGGCAGATCTCTGAAATTGCCAGGAAAAAGAATGATATCCTCTATCACATCACCAGCCTGAATCCCATCCGTCCAAAAAACAAAGCAGACGATTGGGAACGGAAAGCGCTGAAGTCTTTTGATCAGGGAGTTTCCGAACAGTTCGAATTAGTTGAAAAAGATTCCGTGAAAATGTTCCGGTACATGGCTCCCCTTCTGGTTGAAACATCCTGTTTGGATTGCCATGCCAAACAAGGATATAGCATAGGACAGATCCGGGGTGGTATCAGTGTGACGACTTCCAGCTCAGATTTTATTCACACCCTTTATAAGATAATTATAACCCGTTCAGCTATTTTTCTCGTTCTTCTGCTGATAGGATTTATCGGGATATTTTTCTTTCAGAGGATGGTTAACAGGGAAATCCAGATCATCCAGGCCCAGAACAAAAAGTTGACCCTACTAAACCTGGAAAAAGACAGGTTGTTCTCCATTGTTGCACATGATCTGCGGTCACCAATATCGGGCATTCATGGCTTGAGCCAGATATTGCTTGATGAATTCGACACATTGACTCCTGAAGAACGAATCCGTATCATCGGTTCGATATCCCGTTCCTCCGACAATGTCATCAGGCTCTCAGAGCACCTGATACAATGGTATCAAACCCGAAAAGGGATCCTGACATACAAGCCCGAATACTTTCACTTGCAGGCCATTGTCGAAGAAGTTGTGGATCTCTTCGCTGAAAAAGCTGAGGAGAAAATGATCTCGATGACAATCAGCATCCCGGCAGGATTGAAAATATATGCCGACATCAACATGATTGAGACAATTCTCCGGAACCTGCTAAGCAATGCACTGAAGTTTACACCTAAGGAAGGATTGGTTGAGATTATAGCCAACGATTTTGTCAATTCCAATGCGGTAGAGTTATCGGTAAAGGATAATGGGATAGGGATGGATCCTCAGACCATCGACCACCTGTTTGATGAGGATTTCCATGCATCCAAACCAGGTACTGAGCAGGAAGAAGGAACCGGACTTGGCTTGGCAATCTGCCGCGAGCTCATCGAAAAAAACAGGGGAACTATCCGTGCCATCAGTACCTTGGATATAGGTGCCGAGTTTATTCTGACCCTCCCAAAAACAGCGTAGGAGCAAACAAAAATCGCTCACTGGGAGAACACTACATAGAATCATCCCTGATTTTCAGATCAGAACTTTCCGAATTTCAACGAAAGGTTCGCGTTGAACTGGTTGATCAGGTTCTTGGAGCTATTGACCAGGTCTAGATCCGGGGTGTAGCGATAACTCGCCCCAACTCCGATCCTGAAAAATTTCACAATGGTGAATTCAACACGCACACCCGGCTGAACCACAAAAAAGGCATCCCAGTCTACAGTCTGGTATCCGCCCCAATCGTATTTATTAATATAATCGGGCCGATACATGTACGTCAATCCACCTCCTCCAATAAGGATAGGAAATGAAACATGAACCGGAGATTTCGGAAGCACACGGAACTCTAGTAAAATACCTCCATAGCCACCATATAGATTTGCATCCTGCCAATCATGATCAACATCATCGTAGACGAGGTTATCATATTCAATATTGCCGGAGTTGATGATTCCATAACCAGACAATCCGATTGAGATCCAGTGATTGAATGTTGCGCCCAAACTCAGTCCCAAAAGAAAGACATTTTTACCTCCAGTGAACTGAGTGTAGGCAACCTCGGGTCCAATAAAGTATCCAAACACAGGTTTCGGATGTGGTTTTCCTTTATGGAAAAGTGTTTTGATCTCATTCTGATCCTGCTGATCAGATTTTTTAGAATAGTCTTCCTGGGCAATGGTTGCTGTACCTAAAAACAGGAAAAGGCTCAGAAGGGCAAGAATCTTTTTCATGGCGTTCGTTTTAGATTGAGCTTATAAAGATATAAAGAAAAAAGGAAATTGGTAATTGGGCAATATGTTTTTAGGTCAGAAGGTCATGAGGTCAGGGGGTCAGGAAGTGAAAAAACTCCCGGTAACAGGCAACCAGAAACCGTTTTTCCACGAACATCCGTTATCTTTGTAATAAATAAAACCAAATAGACTTTTATGGAACACTTTGAAAAAATTTTACGACTCGATAACGCCTTTGAAGCCGAACGCATGAAAGAGGTATTAAAGGGCCAGAACATTCCCCACTCAATCATCGAACGGACAGATTCATCTCTGGGAGGCATCTCAGAAATGGAGTTTGGATGGGGGTATGTTGAAGCGCCTCCTGATAAAAGGGACGAGGTTCTCAGAATCTACAGGGAAATCACAGGAAAATAGCATGAACAGGTACAGGCAGCATCTTCATCAGCATCCCGATGATCGAGAAGCGAAACCTCCAAAGAAGGAAAGGGTACATCGATTATATCAATAGAGTGCCGGAGTTGTTTCCGAGGTTATTCTGACCTTGTGACGACGGGAAAAATATATTGACCACACCGTTCACATAGGATATCTCAAAAGATCACGAAGGCTGTTACTCAACAATAAAATCAGGTTGAGAACCAATAAGGACCTCATAGGTATTTTCGAATCTGCCTTTTTTATTGTTTATCATCATATACCATTCACCCTGTTCATCCATGGGCCCAAGTTTCACCAGGAAATCAGCATATCCATCGCCGTTGAAATCGCCCGGGAAAGGAATATAGTCTCCCATAAAAGCATACAATAGCCTGAACTCCGATGCAAATGTCCCGTTTTTCAGATTAGCTGCTGCTATCCAGGAGGCTGAGCGCGGTCCACCCTGCCAGTAGATGAGGGCGTCGTCCCATCCATCACCATTGTAATCCAGCACCAATGGGAAATAGCGATCCCGGGCTCCCTGGCCTTCTAGCTCTATGGGCAGGAGTTCCGGAGAGCCAAAGCGATCCTCTCCCAGGTTCTTCTGAATAATCCATTTTCCGGTGAATTCCCCATTGTGAACATGGACGCCTATATCATCCAGGTCGTCACCACTGAGGTCTCCAACAAACGGAGAACAGGAATCTCCGCTGGACCCGGTATCTGCTCCAACATCCATTATACGCAATGGAAGAAATGCACCATGTCGATCGTTCAGGGCGACTAACCAACGACCTGACGGGGAATCCGGATGCAAGTAAATGACCAGATCGTCGAAGGCATCACCATTTATATCTCCTGCAAGGAATGTCGCCTGACCAGTGGAACATGGAAGGGTATCGGAAAAGGTGAATGGGATCGGCTTTTCAAAGTTTCCAGCCCTGTTGTTATAAGCGATGAACCAGTATCCTGCATGATGGCCTTTATAATAATAACAAGCCAGATCGTCGAAGCCATCCCCGTTGAAATCGCCGGTAACCAATTTTCTTCCCGGAAACCATACCTGGATGGTCACATAGGGATTTAATGTCAAGGTGAGGGTTTCAGGGAACTGCTCAGCCATTCCGAGTTCAGTCATCCATTGATAAAAAGCAGGGTAGCGTTTCTTTGTCATCCTGATGGTGATGGAGTTAGCCAGCCCTGTATGTACATCAATATCTTCGGCAACAACTTTACCTTGTAAACTATCTGCAATCCTGGTAAAGAGTAGCCTTTGAGGATCATGCATATCCTTTCCCTTCTTACTGGTTCCCGGCCCTTTGCCTTTTTTTTCCATCCTGAAAGAGAAATTAGCGGTGACCTTCTGAGAATTGTAATAGTGGGGAGGAACAATGATAATAGCGAGGATCAGGATAGCAGCAACAGCTGCAATGGTCCGGATAGCGATCACTTTTACATGAGTTGTCTCCCTTTCAGGAGATGACATTTCGTGTTGATCAACTGCTTGAATAATCCGCGCCTCAAGCCAGGAAGGAGCTTCAATTGGATCAACCTCTTGTACCAATGTGAGGTAATTTTTCAGCTTTTCAAGAGTCTGCTTGCAATTCTGGCACATTGCAAGATGCTCCTCTACCTTTCTGGCCGATCGTTCATCCAACTCCTGGTCAAGGTATGCGGATAACTGCTTCTCTATTTTTTTACAGTCCATAGCGATACTCCTTTAAATATCCGGCCATCTCCAAACGAGCCCTGGCCAGAGTTGATCTCACGGTACCCAGTTTCATCCCGGTAAGGCTGGCGATCTCTTCATAACTTCTGCCCTCTACATCCCGCAGGATGATCACCGTACGGTATTTCTCCCGTATCCGTAAAAGGGCAGCCTGAAATACCTGCTGTATCTCTTTATGTATGGCATCCTGTTCAGGACCGGGGGCATGAGAATGTGTAGCCACGTCATCAATGGAGACCTGTTTTGTCCGATATGCCCTGCTTTTCACCATATCGTTGCATGCATTTACCATAATCCTGTAAAGCCATGTCGAGAATGTTGACCGGAAACCAAATTTTGGGAGGTGTTTGTACACCCTGATGAAGATCTCCTGCGAGCAATCCGCTGCATCATCCGCATCTCCAGTAAACCGGTAACAAAAATTATAGACATCGTGTTGATATTTTTCAACCAGTGAAGAGAACGATCTCCTGTCGTTGTTCCCGATAAAGGAGCTGATTAATGCGATATCCGGATCTTCTTGTTGCTTCATCATGAAACTGCCGGTTCATTATGGGTTCAACGGTCTAAGTTACAGTTTTTCAATAAACAGGAACAAGATAATCTGTATTGGCGATCCAAATCACGAGATCCGGCTCTGCTGATCCAATGGTACGTACAATCAAAAGAAATGGCTTGTCGAAAGCCAGGATCCGGCTTTGTGGGCCCTTGATCTTGATGATCTGCCCGTTTACAGTAGCTGAAGCCCCCGCCTCATCCATCGAGAAGGTGATCTTTTGGCACGCTGAAGCAAAGAAATAATCGGTAAACCCGGGATTGGTCAGGTATTTGCCCTCCAGTTCCGTATAGTGCTGCACCGCCGACAGGTTGATCTTCGGAACGATCAATTCATCCAGGCGTGTTAACATATCCGGGTAACCATATTGAATACGTCCCGATACATGAGCAACGGTCGATAAAAAATCACCCTGAAACGGAACCTTAGCCAGGATCAGCTCCCTGGTTGAGTCGGCATCCGGGATCTGAATGATGAAATCATGATCAGAACGATAATCAAACATCGTGACCTGCCGGCGAACTTGCTCTACAGGATCAGGTCTCTCCCCGAATTTCGGCAACCCAAAACAGGATACCGCTACCCGCTTATCTCCCTCTCCAAACTGCCATTCCAGCGATCGGAACGGGTATTTGAACCGGATGGATGTTCGAAGGTAGGAATAACATACGATGCCCTCCTTCTCCTTCCGGTACCGGTCAAGATCATGCTCAGTGATCCCGAAAGTTGCCTTAAGCGCTTCCTGAATCTGATCAATGATGCCGTGCTGGATATAGCCCGAGCGAACAAACCACCCTTCATTCTGCAACGGATGGAACGGGCTGTTATTTAAACAGGGAAGCAGTGGAACCGGATACCGGAGCCGGATATCAGCACCTATTATATCTTCTTTTAACATGGTCCACGATGCCCTGAAGGCGGGGGAATAGAGGATGTTCTGATGACAGGATGCTGGTTGGGCCATGCATGGAATCACGGTTGCCTGCTCATTGAGATCTGTTTGCCCGAATGCTGAACTTTCGGTTAAAAAGATGAGCGTCCAGATGAATAAAAAAACTGTTTTCATGATTTCTTTGGTTAAGCGTTTTCTGTTTTGACTTTCCAGACGGAAGAAAGTTCCGAAATCGTGTCACTTTTTCCCCTTAACACAAACTTAAATGACATGAAACATATACTATATTGGGCAATGTAGGATCCGGGAAGGAAATGAAAACAGGTCAAATTACTGCCGCTACAATAAGTTACTGCAACTTCAACGCCAGCCCCGGATGTACAGGAAGTCCCCTGTAGATAGCCCGGGCATCGGCCTTGCTGACTTCCAGGCGGATCAGGATCTCCGGTTCAGGAGATAATCCGGCAACGACAGCCTGCATGGTCTTACTCCGGATAGCGCCCTGGATCTCCTTTTCATAGTCGTGGATCACATCCTCCTCATGGTCATAGGGATCTTCAAGCTGCCGCACTTCGATGGCAAGATGCCGGTTGAAATAAATCTTGAAATAGACTGAACTTGTGTCGGCAGGGATCGGGCTGTCGCTTTGAAGAGCGGCTTCGTTGGTATCCTTTGGAGCCTCTTTAACCACGTACCTGATCTTGGGGATGGTCGAGAGGTCTGCCCTCCCGAGGAAAGGGGTTGAAATCCAGTGTACCAATTGCGATTTGTTCAAACACCTCAGTCGTTTTGTAACCCGAATATCTGTTAATGGGCATTCCCTCACGGTAACCCCTTTGATCTCTAAAAGGAGGAGACTGTCGGAGAGGTTCAGGTTCAGGTACGCCGAATCCTGATACGTAAGTAAAAGCAGGTTTGAAAGGTAGGCTTTTCCCAGTTCGAGGTCCCAGATCGTGTCGACCATTTTCAAAATCATCTGGCTTGAGTCCGGGTTGAGGCCTACCAGTGCTGTCTCTGTGGTATCACCGGAAGGAAATTCGCGTTCACAGGAACTTGCAGGGATGACAACAGCCAGGTAAAAAACATAAGCAGGAAGGAGTAAAGAGAGGAGAAGTGCCAGGATGATGGCCGGCTTTGAGTGGGCAAACCAGAGAATGAAATCGTGAATCTCCTTCCATATTCTCCTTAATAGTTGTTTGGGGTTCATCTCTCAGGCTGTGTTAATAGATAAAAACGTTGGACCCCGTTTTCAGGGTTGTAAAAACTGCCTTCAGATCGTCATCCCCCAGGCGGATACATCCATGTGTCACCGCCATGCCCAAAAACCGCTTGTACAATGTGCCATGTATCATGTACCCATCTTTGAGCTCCAGTTTATAATCTCCCAGTGTACCGTACTCATACCGGGAAGGGTGGCGTGGAGATGGCACCGGAAGCCCCTCTTCGATGAATGCCCAATCGGGTTTCACCCATACCGGGTTCACCTGTTTGCTTCGTACTTTCATCATCCCGAGAGGGGTTTCAAAGACCCACTTCTGGTTGTCACCGCGCGTGAGTATTGTATAGCTTCCGGTTGAGCACACCCCCTCCCTGATCACCTTGTCCTGGTGCATCAGCCTGAATGTATTGTTCGTTGTGTTGACAACCAGGTAAGGCAGTTGTGGGATCAGTTTGCGGAGTTTTTTTTGGATAGAGGTAATATCTTTCTCAACGGAAAGCTTGTAAGCAGGTAGTTCCTCCACGGGAACCTGGTTCAGCAGGGAAGCATCTTCCGGGAAAGGAATGAGTCGAACCACCACCTCTCCAATGGACCCGGCCCGGTAAATCAGGACCACCGACAGGAAAACCGAAAACGACATGGCCATCAGGATCAATACGGCGAATCTGACCGCCTTGCGCTTCCACGAGTTGCTGCCTGGTATTCTCTCTTCCATGTTGTTTTCCATGTTACGGTTCCGAAGTCTGAACTCAGATCTTTGCCATGTTACCTGGTAGAATTCTGGATCTCATCC
Organism: uncultured Prolixibacteraceae bacterium; assembly: GCA_964449285.1. GTDB lineage: Bacteria > Bacteroidota > Bacteroidia > Bacteroidales > FEN-979 > QYOJ01. Next base: position 4,384 of record CAYUZX010000069.1, on the reverse strand, counting down.
AGGGTTTTAAGAGAACCAACAATTGTTACCGGGGTACCCACCTCCGCATACCGGAATAATTGATCCATATCTTCGTTTGTGACGGCCACACAACCATCCGTCCAGTTTATTCCCTTCCCTCCGCCACCATGGATCTCGATCAACCCGCCAATGCTGGTACGCTTTGAGATCAATCCTTTTCTAACCTCCTCGGCAAACCTCGCTTTATCTTCCGTATTGGGATAGTCGATTAACAGTGCTTTGTAATAGCTGGTCCCCTTTTTACTTTTCTTTTTGGTCACGGAATACTTCCCTTCCGGTGTTGCTTTATCGCCAACCCGTTTCTTTTCGCCAATCCAGTTGACACCAAACTCGGCATCCAGAGCGCGGATCTCAATACCCCGCGAGTAAATATAACACTTCCGGGCAAATTTATCCACGATGATTACCGACTTATTGTCGGCCCTGGACCAGCTGATCGTTTCATCCACCCACCGTTTCCATTTCGGTATGTTGGTAAAATAGTATCTTAGGGTCTCCTGGTTCTTGCGGATGGATTCGCCGATCAGTACCCGGCTTTTCTCCAGCCTGGGAACTACCCGGTTATAGTTGCCCCGCTCATAAGCAGTTCTAGCTTCCAGGTACAACATTTCAGCTGTCCGGTAGTCGTGCCTAGATTGCTGATTCACCGGCAATACGCCATAATGGTCGGCGTAATGCTTGAGGTCTTTTTCGACTTCTGTTAGGACGACTGCAAGATCGTGATGCATCGAATCCTTGACAGAGATAGATCTGTTGTAGGCCTCCTCCCCTTTTTGGAGGGCAAGTTGAATCTTGTGGTTCACCAAGGTATAGTCGCGGGCGATATACCATTTGGTGTTCTGTATCTTCCACTCCACCATCGCATCGCGGTAAGCCACCTCGGCCTCGGTTAGTAGCTCACGGGCATACTCCCCGGCTTCAGCCTGCCGGGCTTTACTTAATACCTGATTGCAACGGTCAACGTCTTCTACCGGTGGGTTGGCAGAGAGGGAAAAAAGAACCAAGAGGCCTCCCCCCGTGAGGATCATTGTAATGATTATGGCCAGAAATATTTTTCCTCTTTGTCGGAGTTTCATTGACTGGGATAATATTTAACAACAACAGCGCAAAGGTAAACACAAAGCTGTACATTTTTCAGCAACTTTTCACCCCAACCTTAAAGGGAAAAGTTGCTGAAAATCAGGTTCCCTTTAGGAATGGAGTATAACTGATTTTCAGTATAATAAACATTTCAGGGATTACCGTAAAACATTGTAGGGGCAACAGGAATACAAAATGTAGGGGCGACCGGGCCGGTCGCCCCTACATCAGACGTGTCCCGTTGAGGACAATTACTTCCGTTTTGTTTTGGCTATAGCCTCTTCCAGTTCTGCTTTCAGAGCTTCGGTTTTCTGCTTAGCGGCATTTCCCTTCTCTTGGGCTGTCAGGTAATCTCCGTTGTTAAGGAGCGTAGCGACCTCTGTAAGTGTGGCTTCAACACCAGCCAGGTCGGTTTGGATCGCTTCCAGCGCGGCTTTTCCCTCTTTTCCGCGTGGAGCTTTGGTAATGAGTGTTTTAACCTCTCCCACCAGGGTGTTGGTTTCAGTCAGGGCAACTTGAACTTCATTTTTTACTTCTTCCTTCCTGATGATGGCATCGTCTTTCAACGAAGCTGCCATGGTTGTAACATCTGCCAGTATTGCTTTGGCATCTTTGTAACTCCGGAAAAGTGAAAATTTTGATTTCTGGGCTTCGATCATGGTCGTTGCCTTGTTCATGGAATCCTGCAGGGCATTGAAATCGACAGCCAGGTAACGATGGGCCTCCACTGCTTTTGCAGCGTCTACAGCTGCATTGGCTGCATCCAACTCTTCCTGCGGCATTTTGGCACAACTGGTGGTAAGCATCGTCAAAGCGGCAAACCCAACCAGCACATAAAGCAAACTCTTTTTCATCTGTTTTTGTTTTTTTGGTTAACGAATTGCTACGCGAGTAACAACTTCTGTGCCATACTGCGTAACTAATTCGTTTTCTGATATTTAACAAAATTCATCTCGCCTGGATAGAGATCTCCCGGAAGAAATAATGTAAGGATACCATACAGAAATGTAAAGATTTCTTACAGGAATGTAAAGGAAACGATCAGTTAAACTCCAATCCGTATTTCTTCATCCGATCATGCAGCATCACCCGGGAAATGCCCAGTAGTTTGGCCGCTTTCACCTGGTTTCCGCCTGTATGGTTGAGCGTGAGATGTAGCAGCTCCCGTTCGGTTTGTCCGATGACTTCGTGGTAGAGTTTCCCTTCAAAACTGCTGGGGTCCCCTGGGAATTGCAGTGCAATCAATGGGACCGGACCTTTTCCCTCTGTTTCGGAGATTTCCGGGGTTTGTTGAGTTTCAGCAGAAGGCTCTGTTTCGGAGTCCACAGATATCAGGTCGGGGGTGATGATCTGGTTGTTGCTCAGCAGCAGTGCCCGTTTGAGCGCATTCTCCAGCTCCCTCACATTCCCGGGCCAGGAGTAAGAGAGAAGCTTATCCATCGTCTCCTGGGGGATGGTAATTTCGGCATTCATCATCGACCGGTTGTGCCGTTCAATGAAATACTCGGTGAGTAGCGGGATATCCTCCATCCGCATCCGCAATGGGGGGAGGGTGATGGTAATCACCTTCAGTCGGTAGTAAAGGTCCTCGCGGAATGTTTTAGTAATGATCCCCTGTTCCAGGTTTTTATTGGTTGCGGCGATGATCCTGACATCCACTTTCTGCGTTTTGTTGCTGCCAAGCCGCTCAAAGGTGCCCTCCTGCACTACGCGCAGGAGTTTGGCCTGCAATGGAAGGCTCATATCCCCTATTTCGTCGAGAAAGATCGTGCCGGTATCAACGGCTTCGAATTTTCCGGATTTTGCTTTACCGGCATCCGTAAATGCTCCTTTTTCAAAGCCAAACAGTTCACTCTCCAGCAACGCATCAGGTATAGCCGCACAATTGATGGTGAGAAAGGGCTTGTCGGCACGGTTGCTGTGCATGTGAATCGCTTTGGCTATCATCTCTTTCCCGGTACCGCTTTCGCCGGTGATCAACACGCCGGCATCGCTGGCAGCTACCTTGCCTATCATTTTGTACACCTCTTTGATGGCTGGACTTTTTCCTACAATCAGGTCGGGAAGGGCCTCTTCCCTGCTCTTCATATGCAGGTGGATCCCCCCTTCGGTCATTAGCTTCATCCCCAGGGCTTCACGGATAATCATCCGCATTTTATCAATGTCGAAAGGCTTCTCCATGTATTCGTAAGCCCCCAACTTCATCGCCTCAATCACCCGGTCGGTCGTACCATAAGCTGTCATGATAATTACCGGCAGCTGGGGATTGATCTCCTTGATCCGTCGGATGGCTTCCAATCCTGTCATCCCGGGCATCTCAATATCCATCACAATCAAGTCGGGCCTCTCCTTGGGAAGCAAGCGCAACGCGTCAACACCGTTTGCAGCTTCCAGCACATCGTAGTGATCTTCCTTCAGCAACTTTTTAAATGAGTATCGAACCGATGGTTCATCATCTACAATCAGGATCCTATTCATGACCGGTGGTTGAAGAAACTGGTAACTGGATGGTAAAGGTAGCACCTTCACCAGAATTATTGGTGGCGACGATCCGTCCGTGGTGCAATTCTATGATCCGCTGCGAGATGGAGAGACCTAATCCTATTCCACCGGGACTCCCTTTGACGAAGGGATCAAAGAGCGACTCTTGCATCTCACTTGGAATTCCGCTTCCGGTATCGCTGATGCTAAGCCGGAGCCATGCAGCCGGTCCGTCTTCCTTTTTTTCACGGACTACTATTGTGGTGACCGACAGCACTCCACCTGTCTTCATTGCTGCGATCGCATTCAGCAGAAGGTTCATCAACACCTGCTTCAACTGGTCGGTATCCGTTTGTACGAAGACTCTCCCATCCACATGAGACTCCTTTAGCTCGATCTTGTTCTGTTTCATCTGAGGAGCCATCACATGGATCATCTCCCGGATGACCGGTTTCACCTCAACCTCCTTCAGTTGCGGATTCCCTGGGCGGGCATACTGCAGGAAATTCTGCAAAAAACTCTCCATCCGGCTGATCTCGCCCAGAATCACCTGCAAGTCATACTCTTTTTCTCCACTGATGCCTCCCTCTTTCTTCATTGTATAGATCAGCATCTTGATGGCCGCCAGCGGGTTTCGAATCTCGTGGGCAATGGCAGGTGCAATCTTCCCGATCGCAGCCAGCTTCAGTGACTTCTCAAGTAGTTCCTGGTTTTTTCTCAGATCTTCGTGAGCCTGGTTTATCCGTTTGATCATCTGGTTGATATGCAGGTCAATCTCTTCCAGTTCTTTGCCGGGCGACAT
>CAYUZX010000068.1:0-16088 GCA_964449285.1 uncultured Prolixibacteraceae bacterium | reverse complement strand
GACGTGAGACGTGGGGAGAGTATGCAATAAATCGTTTATCGTGTATCTGGCATCCGGCATCCTAATTTCTATTTTCACCATTTCACTATATAACTATATAACTATTTTCATTATCATTGTACCAGCAACCCTGGGACCAACCACCACATAAACTGTTAATTATGGAAGTAACACGCATTTTTGACCTTCTTCCCTACTACGAAGGGAAATTCAAACCAAAGGATGATGTGATCGCATCCAAAGAGGATGGTAAATGGAGAAAGATCAGTATCAAAGAGTATCGGGAACTTGCTGATAGCATCAGCTATGGATTTCTGGCCTTGGGTGTTCAGCCGGGCGACAGGATTGCCCAGATCAGCCCCAACCGAGTGGAATGGAATATAGTCGACATGGCCATTCTCCAGATAGGGGCCATCCATGTCCCCATCTATCCCACCATCAGTGAATCGGATTACAAACATATCCTGGGGCATGCCGAGGTGAAATTTGTATTTGTTTCCGGGAATGAATTACTCCGTAAGATTAAACATATTCTGCCCGAGGTTCCTTCCATTGAGGGAATCTATACGTACAAGGACCTCCATGAATACAAACATCTGAGTGAGCTTATCGAATTAGGAAGGCAAAATCCGAATCCGGAAAAGTTAAATGCATTGAAAGCATCTATCTCACCCGATGATGTTACAACCATTATCTATACTTCCGGTACAACAGGTACCCAGAAAGGGGTTATGCTGACGCATAACAACTTGGTTTCCAACTTTAAAGCAGCCTCCTATATCCCCCCATATGGAGAAGAACATTATGCAGTAAGTTACCTTCCCCTCTGCCATGTCTATGAGCGGATGCTGAACTACGTTTACCATTACTTAGGAATTTCCATCTATTATGCTGAGAATATGGGCACGATAACAGATAACATGAAGGAGGTTCATCCCCATATCATGTCAACCGTGCCTCGCTTGCTCGAAAAAGTGTATGATAAACTGGTGACTACGGGTCAAAAGCTGAAAGGTCCGAAAAGTTGGATTTTCTGGTGGGCGTTCCATCTGGCCCTGCGGTATGAACTGAATGGCGCCAACGGTTGGTTCTATGAATGGAAACGAAGGCGTTACGACAAGTTGGTGTATGCAAAATGGCGGGCAGCACTTGGCGGAGAGATTGGCATTATGGTATCAGGCGGTGCAGCGATGCAGCCCCGACTGGGGCGCCTCTTTACCTGTGCCGGGATTAACATCCTGGAAGGCTACGGGTTAACGGAAACATCCCCGGTGATCGCCGTGAGCAATTTCGACAAGGATGGCATCAAATTCGGAACAGTTGGGCCCCCATTGAGAGGGGGAGAAGTTAAGATTGCCGACGATAGTGAGATCTGCGCCAGGGGACCCTTCGTCATGAAAGGGTACTATAAAGATGAACAGATGACCCGAGAGGCGATTGATAGTGAAGGATGGTTTCATACCGGCGATCTGGGACACATCGAGCCGGAAGGACAGCTGAAGATCACGGGCCGGAAAAAAGAGTTGTTCAAAACCTCTTTTGGGAAATATGTGAGTCCGCAAATTATTGAAGATAAATTTAAAGAATCCATCTTCATCGATCAACTGATGGTGGTGGGGGAGAACCGGAAATTTGTTGGAGCCCTTATCGTTCCTGACTTTTCTTTCCTGAAGTCGTACTGTGAACGCAAGGAAATTCCATTTGGATCCAATACCGAAGTGATTGCCAATCCTGTTATCCGGAAACGATTGCAAACGGAGGTTAATAAATATAACAAGCAGTTTGGTGACACTGAAAGAATAAAGACCTGGGACCTTCTTAACTCGGAATGGACGTTGGAAAATGGGGAAATTACTCCGACCATGAAGCTGAAACGTCCTTTCATCTACAAGAAATATGAAGATAAAATCAAGCAACTTTTTGATTGATACAATGAATGAAACCGATTACCCGGCTATTTGATTTACTCGATCTCTTCAGAGATGAATACAGCCATAAACACGACCTCTTTCTGTCAAAATCAGAGGGTGAATGGCATGCTATCTCTGCGTCCGATTATGTGAGTCTGAGTAACTATCTGAGCCTTGGGTTGCTTGAGTTAGGCGTTACACCAGGTACCCGTATCGCCACCGTAATGGCTAACTGTCCTGAATGGAACCTGTGTGACATGGCTATCGGCCAGGTCGGGGCTATCCAGGTTCCGATCTATCCTACAATCAGCGAAGAGAGTTACAGCTATATATTTAAAGATGCCAATGTTGAATACCTGATCATTTATAATCAGGAGACCTGCAGCAGAATCAGGAACATCGTTAAGGAACGCTCCTCTATAAAAGGGGTTTTTTCCATCCAGAAAGTACGAGGAGTCCATTTGTGGACTGATCTTCTGGAGATAGGCCGGAAGTCGATCCGAACCAGGGAGCTGGAAAAGATCAAATCAAGTATTCGTCCGGAGGATATCGTCTCTATCATCTATACATCAGGAACTACGGGTCGGCCAAAAGGGGTGATGCTCTCACATGGCAACTTTGTCTCAAACTTTACGGAGTGCGCTAAGATATCCGATTTTACCAGCCATGAAAAAGCGCTTAGTTTTCTGCCACTGTGTCATGTCTATGAACGGATGTTGAATTACGTGTACCAGTATCTTGGGATGTCGGTCTATTATGCAACAGCATTGGATCAGGTTCCTGAATACCTGAAAGAGGTTAGGCCCCATACCTTTGCAGCAGTTCCAAGGGTGTTGGAAAAGATATACAACAAAGTTGTCTCTGAAGGGAGAAACTTAACGGGGTTTCGGCGAAGTGTATTTTTCTGGGCACTTCGTCAGGGCCATAAATTTGAGCTGAATCGCGCACAAGGGTGGTTTTACGAGGCAAAACTTTTTATTGCGAATTTCCTGGTTTTTGACAGGTGGCGCAAAGCGCTGGGAGGGAATGTAAGGCTAATTTCATCTGGAGGTGCATCGCTCCATCCTCATTTGGCCAGGATTTATTGGGCTGCCCGGCTTAAGGTGTTGGAAGGGTATGGGCTGACTGAAACGTCCCCTGTGATCGCTGTACAGAATATGAATCCAGGAGGCGTGAAGTTCGGTACGGTTGGACCGGTATTGCCAGGTGTGCAGGTGAAATTTGCAAGCGATGGGGAGATTCTCTGTAAAGGGCCAAACCTGATGAAGGGTTATGTGAACCGGCCCGAACGAACCCGGGAGGTGATTGATTCTGATGGCTGGTTCCATACCGGGGATATAGGAGTGATGATTGATGGGAAATACCTCCAGATTACAGACAGGAAGAAGGAGATATTTAAAACATCCACAGGAAAATATATCGCCCCCCAACCGATTGAACAACGATTTGTTGAATCTCCGTTCATCGACTACATACTGGTACTGGGAGAGGATCGCAAATACACTGCAGCCCTGATTGTCCCTAACTTTGATCATCTGAAAAGCTGGTGTAGAGTAAAACGGATACCCTACCGCTCAAATAAAGAAGCAATTTCTGATAAGAATATTATACTCCGGATCCATGAAGAGGTGACCCGAATAAATCGTGAACTTGGGCAAACGGATAAGATCAAAAAGTTTAGATTGCTGCCTGACGAATGGACCATTGAGTCAGGAGAGCTCTCGCCCACGTTGAAACTTCGGAGAAAATTTATCCAGGAGAAATATTACATAGAAATCGAAGAGACATACAGGTCACCGGAATACAATTATAGGGAAGAACCTCTTTCGTGAAGGATTCGATAGATCAGCTCTTTCATAAGCTCTCCGTCGGTCGCCGATACATTATCAACTCCTTTTGATTTCAGATCATACTCCCGGAGCATTCCGATAATAGATTTCACCTTTGCTGATGAGTAGTTTCGTGCCGTATTTTCGTAATCCTGCAGAAAGAAGGGATGTACGGCCAGGACTGAAGCTGCATTATTCCTGGATTTATCCTGCAGATGCTGATATAAAAGCACTTTGGAAAAGAAAGAGAAAAGGATGGGGATCACCTTGACAAGGGGGTTTTCGCGGGGGTTGGAACCAAAATAGCTGATGATCTGGTTAGCTTTGAATACATGTTTTGCTCCAAGCGCTTTCTGTAGTTCAAAGACGTTAAAGTCCTTACTAATCCCAATGTACTTTTCTACAAAGACCTCATCAATTTCAGTTCCATGAGGAATGTTGATGATCAATTTCTGAATCTCATTCGTGATCTTCGACAGATCGGTTCCCAGAAATTCGGTCAACATGAAGCAGGCTTTTGCAGAGATTGAGTACTTTCTTTGCGTTACGTAGGTTTCAATCCACCCTGGAATCTTGTTATCGTAAATACGGGGAGATTCAAACAATACCCCATGCTTGTCAACGGCTTTTGCAAGACTCTTTCGTTTGTCGACTTTTCCATATTTATGGCAGAGTACCAATAGGGTAGATGACAAAGGTTTCTGGACGTAGGCTGTCAGGGCTTCCAGATCTTTGACCTCCTGAGCCTCTTTGACGATCAACACCTGGTAATTGGCCATCATTGGATACCTCTTGGCGTAGTTGACGATTGTGGGGGCATCCACATCCCTGCCATAAAGAATGGTCTGGTTGAATTCCTTTTCTGTCTCAGTCAATACATGCTCTTCAATGTAATCGGAGATGGAATCAATATAATAGGCTTCATCCCCATGCAACAGATAGACCGGATGGTAGATCTGATTTTTTAGGTTCTGGATAAGTTGATCGAACGTCATGCCGGTGGTTATGTCCCTTCCACTGCAAATTTAATCGATTTGTCATATTTTTCCGTAAGTTTGTTACATAGATGCATCCACTGAATCTGCCATCGTTTGAACTTCGCCTCCGGGAAGGTGCCGGGAAGACTACAGAGGTATTTGATCCGTTACGTAAAAAATTTGTAAAACTTACACCGGAGGAGTGGGTGAGACAACACATGCTTAATTACCTGACGGCCCATCGCAATTTTCCACCCTCACTGATCGGGGTTGAAGTTCTCCTGAAGTACAATAATCTGATAAAACGTAGTGATATTGTGGCCTTTGACCGGAAAGGGGATCCGCTACTTGTAGTAGAGTGTAAGGCTCCTTCTGTGTCGTTGACTCAGGATGTATTTTACCAGATCGCCATGTACAATCATGCATTGTCGGGGAAATTCCTGGTTGTATCGAATGGCTTGGTTCACTATAGCTGTCAGATGGATCCCGACAGTTCCCGGTGGACTTACCTGACAGAAATCCCCGACTTCACCAAGATTTGCTCATAGATGATAAAAAATCTTATCTTTACCTCCTGTCAGGATTCTTGCCAATTGTTTTAATAAACACACGTATAATCCTGATTGTCTGATGATGGCCCTACAAGATCACATCCTGCCAGCGGTGAACCGGATCGATGCCCTATTTAAGGAGATCGACCTTGCGAATTACTATCTTTCGATGCAGATCGGAGAGAAGAGCTTTTCCTATTGCATCCTGGATAGTGTAAACAACAAATATATCGGAGTAGGGGAGTTGAGGTTGCCGATAACCAAAGGTCCGGGCGAGCAGGAGATCAGGCTTCCTTTCGAGTCTTTTCTGGCAAAGGTGCTCACAGCACTTCCGGTATTGAAGAAGAAGTTCAAGTCCTCAAAAGTGATATGGGAGGGCAATAAATCCACCCTAGTACCCGAGCGGCTTTTTGAAAAGGGAGAGCAGCATAAAATCCTTTCATTTAATGTCCCCCTTGATCCGCAGGAGAAGGTCTTCCATGATTTGCTTCCCGACTTTCATATCGTGAATGTTTATGCGATACCGGAGAAAGCAAAAGAGATCATAGCCCGGACTTTCGGAGTGAATCACCTGCCTCACCTTTCCAGTGTTCTGATTGAGAGTATCTATCAAAACTATCATGAAGAATTGGTCCGTCCCAAAGTTTTTCTGCATGTTCGCGAAACACATTTCGATCTGGTCGTTATGGATCAATTCAAGCTATACTTTGCTAACACCTTTGAGTTTCGCCGTCCCGAAGACCTGGTGTATTTTGTCATCTTTTCCCTGGAGCAACTCGGTTTCAGCCAGGAGCAGGCGGAGGTTGTATTAATGGGAAAAATTACACGGAACACCCCACTATATAACCTTGTTTTCAAATACCTTCGGCGCGTTGAGTTTGCCAGGAGAAACCCCGGATGTGAATATAGTTTTGTATTCAACGAAATTCCACAGCATGCATATTTTCCCCTGCTAAATCTGAACCAGTGCGGATTATAAGCGGTTACTACAAAGGAAGACGACTTAACCCCCCTGCCAACCTGCCGGTCAGGCCAACCACCGATTATGCAAAGGAGGGTCTCTTTAACGTCCTGAATAACCTGATAGACTTTTCGGAAACAACGGTTCTGGATCTTTTTTCCGGTACCGGCAACATTGCTTTCGAGTTTGCTTCACGAGGGGCGCCATCAGTGCTGGCAGTCGATATCGAACGTCGCTGTGTAGATTTTATCAGCCAGACAGCAGAAAAGTTCGGAATGGAAGGGGTTAGGGCTATCCGGATGAATGTGTTGGTGTTACTGAAAATAGGAAAGGAACGTGCGGACCTTGTTTTTGCAGATCCGCCTTTCGGTATGGAAGGCATTGATACATTGCCCAACCTGATCCTTTCGTCAGGAATTGTGAAACCCGAAGGGATTCTGATCCTGGAGCATTCCGAAATGTATAGGTTTACCGATAACCCCTCATTTGATCAGTTAAGGGAATATGGGAAGGTCCACTTCAGTATTTTCAGGGGCACGCAGGATGAAGGTGAAGTTCAGTATTCATCCTCGTGAAAAAAGAAGTCGTCTTTGGTAGGATAATCAGGCCAGATATCTTCTATCCGTTCGTAGGTCTCTCCTTCGTCTTCTATCTCTTTTAAATTTTCAATCACTTCCTGTGGGGCTCCCGTTCTGATACACCAATCGATGAGTTCATCTTTGGTAGCAGGCCAAGGAGCATCTTCCAATTTTGAGGCGAGTTCTAACGTCCAGTACATAGGGTCTGCTTTGGATTCGTGCAAAAGTATAAAAAAAAAAATCAAAAAGTCAAGCCAAATTTTCACCTTCTTTTTTTCCGGGCCAGGCAATCTCTTCAGCATTGAATTCTTTGCCCAACTTTCGGGCCAAAACGAAGAGATAATCCGAAAGCCTGTTCAGATAACGGATGATGACAGGAGATACGGAAGAGTCTCTATGTAAACGTATTACGGTTCTTTCAGCCCGTCGACAAACTGTTCTGGCTATATGGCACCTCGAAACATGAGGATTACCTCCGGGCAGAATAAAGGATTTTAATGTTGGCAACTCCGCGGTCATCTGATCAATCTCTTTTTCCAGGAGGATGATCTCCTCTTCCTGAAATTCAGGCAATCCTTCGACTTTTTTTTCAGGATCGGCAGCTATGAGAGCTTCGGCGGTGAAAAGATTCTCCTGGATCCGGAGAAGCACCTCCCGGTCGTGTTCCAATTCAAGGTGATCCCGTAGCTGACCGATGAAAGCATTCAACTCGTCCAGGGTCCCATAGGCCTCTATACGGTTGTGGCTCTTGGAAATCCGCGTTCCGTTCAGGAGAGAGGTCTCTCCCATGTCACCGCCTTTGGTATAGATTTTTACCATGAATCTTTAAAAGATCACTTTTTAAGTCTCTTCGGGCCTACGCTCACGATCTCTTCCGGACATCCGGTGGTGAACATCTTGAAATTCTCAATATAACGCGAGACCAACGCGTCGTATTTCATCCAATATTCTCCTTTATTTCCCCATGCATTTTCAGGATCCAGAACATCTTCGGGAACATTCGGACAGGTACGGGGGATATCAAAGTTAAACAATTTGTCTTTCCTGTATTCCACGTTGTCCAGTTCCCCGTCGAGGACTGCATTGAGCATGTTTCGTGTATGGCGGATGCTGATACGTTTACCAATGCCAAATTTACCGCCAACCCATCCGGTATTCACAAGCCACACCTTCGCGCCGTGTCTTTCAATCTTCTTTCTCAGCAGATCGGCATAGAGATAAGGATGGTGGACCATGAACGGGGCTCCGAAACAGGCGCTGAACGTAATTTCCGGTTCAATCCCCAGCCCCAGCTCGGTTCCTGCAATTTTTGAGGTATAACCACTGATAAAATGGTAGATTGCCTGGTTCATGTCCAGGCGGGCAATTGGCGGCATCACTCCCTGGGCGTCACAGGTGAGGAAAATGACGTTTTTGGGATGTGCCTTGACCATCTTCTCAGGGATGGAATTGGGAATAAAATCCAGCGGATAAGAGGCCCTCGTGTTTTCAGTAATCAGTTCATCATCCAGGTCTATTTTCCGGGAGGTGGGATCAAAGACCACATTTTCCAGGATCGTCCCGAACCTTCGGGTACAGTCATAAATCTCCGGCTCATTTTCGGCCGACAACCGGATCACTTTGGCGTAACATCCTCCTTCATAGTTGAACACGCTTTCATCGCTCCAGCCATGTTCATCATCGCCGATCAGCTTTCTGTTGGGATCGGCCGAAAGGGTTGTCTTTCCCGTTCCGCTTAATCCGAAAAACAGAGCAACATCGTCTTTCTTGCCGATATTAGCCGAACAGTGCATCGACATGATGTCCTGGATGGGCATCAGGAAATTCATGATGGTGAATATCGACTTCTTTACTTCCCCGCCGTAAGAGCTATTGGCTACAATGGCGAGGCGTTTGGAGAAATCAATTACAATACCCGTTTCACTATTTGTGCCATCTATTCTCGGATCCAGTTTGAATGATGGAGAAGCGATCAATGTGAAATTGGGGATATGTGTCTTGTATTGTTCCAATGTTTTTAATGTCATAAACATATTTCTGGCAAACAGGCTTTGCCAGGCCGTATCGGTGATGATCCGGATGGGCATCTGGAAATCGGGGTCGGCTCCCACGAAGACATCCTGAACAAAGAGTTCTTCTCCCTGAAGGAACGCCTGGAGCCGGCTGAAGACCCCATCAAATTTTTCAGGAGTCATGGGGCGATTGTATTCCCCCCAGTCAATTTTATCTTCGGTGCTTGACTCCTTGACGAAGTATTTGTCATTTGCCGCTCTGGCTGTCCATTTTCCTGTATTGACGAGGAGTGGCCCTCCGTAGACAACCTTGCCTTCATTCCTGAACACAGCTTCTTCATATAGGGCAGCTTCGGGGAGGTTCCAGTAAACTCTATCGAGATGGACAAGGCCATGATTCTGGAGTCCATAAACACTTTTCAGGTCAGTAGCCTGCTTCTGTGCAGGAGTTTCAAATTTCAGATATTTTGACATCGTCTTCTATTTTATTTTCTGTGATTACAATTAAAGCCAATCCCGGGTCAGTTTCCGTTCACCGATATATAATTCATTCGGGGAATTTGGATCAATGGCCCATTTAATACGCTCAATGCCCTGTGTGATTTCTTTGATCGAACCACAGGTTGATAGTCTCAGGTACCCATCCAGTCCGAATTCCACCCCCGGAACCGTGATCACCCGTACTTTATCCAGTAGCAAATGGGCAAGTTGTGTAGAGTTTTTATTGTAGTTACTGAAGTCGACAAAACAATAAAATGTACCATCCGGTTTAGTGACTCTGATGCCTGTAAATGCATTTAGCTGTTCCATCATCACTTTGGTATTGTTTTCAAGCGTGGCACGAAGGCTCTCCACACTCGATTGGATGCCATTGATGGCGCCAACGGCTGCCACCTGCAATATCACCGACGGACCTGAAGTTTGATGGCTTTGAATATTTGTCATTACCTCAATGAGCTTTTTATTGGCAACGGCCCAGCCAATCCGAAATCCCGTCATCGCGTATTGTTTGGACACCCCGTTGATCAGGATGATTTTGGAATCATCGATACTTCCTTTAAGGTACTTGAGACAATTGGCTGCTTTTTTCCCACCAAACACCAGGCGATGGTAGATGTCGTCCATAATGAGGTAGATCCCGCGCTTCTGAGAAAATTCAACAATCTCTGCTATAAATTGCTCGGAGTAGACAACGCCGGTGGGATTGTTCGGACTGTTGATCATGATGGCTTTTGTATACGGACCGCAAACCTGTTCTATATCCTGCAGCCGAGGATAGAAGGTGCCATCTTCGGGATGTACCGGGACAGGAACAGCGCCACAAAGTTTTACCATTTCAGGGTAACTTACCCAGTACGGGGCAGGAAAAATCACTTCATCCTGCGGATCAAGGATCGCTTGCAAAGCAACCATTATAGATTGTTTTGCTCCTCCTGAAGCGATAACATTTTCAGGCGCTACCACCCGCCCGTACATATCCACCGTATAGCGGATAATTGCCTGTTTCAATGCTGGTATCCCATCTGCTGGGGTATAACGGATATCACCAGAATTTAATAAACTGGCAGCGGCTAAAATAGCATCTATTGGGGCTTTGCTCTTTGGCTCGCCAATACCCAGGTGAATAACCGGCTCCCCCTTGGCCCTGAGGATGGCTGCTGTTTCGTTAAGTTTGAGTGTGACAGACTCCGCGATTGATCTTCCGATAATACTGAAACTCATAATCTTTTATCTTTAATAAGGGATAAATACTCTATAGCAAACAGGTGTCTTTTTTTTGAAAGAGGGCAAAGATAGAGAAATTTTACTAAAAAATAGTTACGGAAAAAATTATTGTTAAATCATTCACAAAATGATCAAAAATAAGCTTCCATTCTATCAAATGCTTTATTGATCATTTCTTCAGGAACACAGAATGAAAGCCTGATATGATTTTCGCCTGTTGGTCCAAATGCTATGCCGGGGGTTGTGTTCAATCCCTTGTGCCCACGAATGTTGGATTGGTACACCATGTGGTTTCTTAAAAGGAGAGTGTATGGTGCCGATAGGCTTAAATATTATATTATTCATAGTTTTTGAGTTTAGAGTTAGACCGCTTCCAGCAATCTAACATACTTTTTCATATAGAAAGTTTCCTTAAAATCGTTGAAGCCATTTGCGGTTAATATTTGTTTCCAGTCTTTTTCAATAAAATCGAAAGCATATTTACATTCAATTGTCTTAAAAATGAAACGATGCAATACAGGCATTTCAGCCATAATGAACTCCGAAAAATCGAGCATAAAAAATGACCCGTCTGGTTTTAAGTGATTAACAATATTCCGGATCACTGTTTTTCTTACTTCATGTGGGAATCCATGGATCACAAAACTGATCAGGATTTTATCGAATAGTTTCCCCAGCTCGAAAGGAATGTCAATTCTTTGCCGGATAAATCGAACCCGTATATCATTCTGAAACTTATTATTAAACTGTGTTTCCATGATTTCCGATACATCCAAACCTGTAATGCTTCCTATTTCGGTAAGATGAGTAGCCATTAAACCGGCATTGCGGCCAGTACCGCAACCCAAATCCAGTATAGCATCATCGGGTTGAATATTCATACTTTTTATTGCCTGGCGAATGAATCTGTTGTACAGCCCGAATGAGGCTGTATTCATAACGCTGTCATAGTGCTTTGCTGTAAACGGCTTTAATTCAACACCCGAATCCGGATAAATTTTAGTTTTCATGTTTAAACAGTCTCTAAATTATTTTCCTTTTTAATTTGATAAAACACGCCTCTTTCCTGACGAATATGTTCAATTTTACCTTCTGCTTCTAGTACATCGAGGTATTTATTAATTTCATTCATGTGCAATCCTAAAATTTTCACAAGGTCATCAACAGTACATGGCCTTATAATGTTCCAACTCGCTTGTCACTTTATTATAGGGAATGTATTCTTTCCTTTCAGTTGTCAACGTTGAAGTGTGTCCAACTTCACAATAAATACAGTTGAGTGAGCAGACTTTTTTAGGGACCAGATCCACTCCGGGAGATATCCCAAGCCGTCTTGATGGTACTGGGCCGAAAAGATATTTATACATGGTTTTAACTACTTGCTTTGTTACAAAAAGGTTCTCAGTTTTTTATATTTCTCTATTGTTTCTGGTTCAAAAGATGGATTATAAAGAAGAGATGCAGGATGAGGTAAGGGGAGTACTTTATTGTCATTTAACGATAATACGTTGCCATTAATATTTTTAAAGTTCATTTCCGCTACCAGAGGATCAGTATGGTATTTTGTTAAAATTGTCCTCGTTGCATAATAACCCAACGGTACGATAATTTCAGGTTGAATAATTGAAATTTCTTCATCCAGGAATTGGTTGCATAATTCAATTTCATTCAGTGTAGGCTTACGGTTCTTAGGCAACATACATTTCACCAGATTCGTCATAAATACAAATTTCCGGTCAATTCCGGCTGCATGCAATAATTTGTTAAAAACCTGCCCCGACGGGCCAACAAACATTCGATTTTGCGAATCTTCTTTTTCTCCCGGCGATAGTGCCACAAACATAATATGGGCATCAATTTTCCCTTCACCTGTAAGCACATTCTTTCGAGTTACAGACAAACTACACCTTTTACAAGCCCTGATCTGATAGTTCAGAACATCAAGCGACTCTTGTTTTTCAATCAGGCTAAATTGATTCATTTTCTGCAATTTATATTCCAGTATTTCCAGTCACATTTCCAGTCTATTTTAAATAAGCTTCCATTCTATCAAATGCTTTATTGATCATTTCTTCAGGAACACAGAATGAAAGCCTGATATGATTTTCGCCAGTTGGTCCAAATGCAATGCCGGGGGTTGTGGAAACTCTGGCTTCTTTCAATAAATTTTTACTGAATGCAATTGAATCATTTCCTTGTTTTCCTGATATTTTTGGAAACATTAAATATGACCCGCCTGGTTTATTATATTGAAAAACAGAATCTAATTTATCTAACCGTTCACACATAAGATTTCTTGCTTGTAAATAATGGTGTCTGAACTCTTTTACACATTCCTGGCTTCCTTTTAAAGCGGCAATTGCTGCATATTGTGAAGCTACGGGAGCACAAATAGAAAAAGGTATATGAGCTTTTTTAACCTGTGTAAGAACTTCCTCATCAGCATGAAGATAACCGATCCGCCATCCTGTCATCGCATACGTCTTGGTAAACGTATAATTTGTTATTACATTTTTTCTTAATTCAGGAATTGAGGCTATACTAAAATGTTTTTCATCATCAAAAACAAAATATTCATACGCTTCATCAGTAATGATGGTGAGATTATTTTCAAGAGCTATTTTTGCCAATTCCCGAAGATATTCCTCAGAAAAAACCGTACCGGTTGGATTGCTTGGAGTACAAAACATAATTGCTTTTGTTTTAGAGGTAATTGCTTTTTTAATAGCTGCAATATCCAGAGCAAAATTGTTTTCTTCAATTAATGGAATCAGAACAGGTATTCCTGAAGCGAGCCGAACTTGTGTAATATGAGTTGAATATGTAGGTGTTGGAAGAATTACTTCATCACCCGGATCAATGGTTGCCATTACAGATGCAGCTAATCCTTCAATTGCTCCAACAGTAACAATGATTTGTGAAGTATTTGCTTCAATATTATTATCCCTTTTGAGTTTTTTTACAATTTCTTCTCTTAATTCGGGTAATCCCTCACTTTGAGAATATCCACCGGTTAATCCATTTTCTATTGCAGAAATGACTGCAGCATTAATATGTTCTGGAGTACCGGTTGTAGGTTTTGCCCACGACAAAAATGCCACATCATCATATTGTTGTGATAATCGTGTCATTTCGTGAATTGCCGATTTTTTTAGTTGATTTACTCTGTTGGAAATATTCATGATTTTTTCTTTATTTAATTTTCAATTATTTTCAAAATAGCAGGTATAACTTTACTTCTGCTGTGATCTGCTATTTCTTTAATGTGGTCTAATCCTGTAACATTCTTTATGCTTTCTGTTATAAATTCCGTACTTGGGTATTGCAGTGACATAAAAATAATACTTCCACCTTTTTTTAACCATGCTGGAACAAATGTTTCTCCAATCAGAGGCTTACCCGAACCGTCCGGTCCGGTAATGACCGTTGTTGATTTCAATGGTAATCCTTCAGGAATTACATCATCAACCCAGTTTATCTTGGTTTGTAACGTTTTCATATCTTTTAGGCCAGTGAAAATCCGGGCGCATTTAACTGTAAATCGAGAAAATAGCCAAGCGGTATTGTCATAAAGGATTGTAATTTTCATTGAACATATTTTCGATTTTTCCAACAATGTTATAAATCATGACAGACATATCAGCTTTCTCATTTTCAATAACGATAGGTTTACCTTCGTCTGCCAGTTTTCGCGCTTCAAGATTAATCGGTATTGCACCTAGAAAAGCAATATTCATTTCTTCCGCCTGTTTTTTGCCACCACCGGCGCCAAACAATTCAATCCTGTGACCGCATTGTGGACAAATTAACCCAGACATATTTTCGATGAGGGCGATTTTTTGTATATTCATTTGTTTTGCCATGCTGATAGCCCTGGCTGAATCTATTAATGATAGTTCCTGAGGTGTGGTAACAATGATCGCCATATCAGGACTCATATTTTGCACCATAGTGAGAATTTCGTCACCGGTACCAGGGGGCAAATCTGCTATAAGATAATCCAGATTTCCCCATTCGACATCGCCTAAGAATTGATTTAGCATTTTCGAACGCATAGGTCCCCGCCAAATAACCGCTTGACCGGGGGGCAGTATATTGGCCATAGAAACAACTTTGATCCCATGGCTTTTTTGCGGGATGATTTTGTTTCCATCGGTGTGTAATTCACCTTGAATGCCGGTCATTTTAGGAATATTAGGCCCTGTTATGTCAGCATCAAGAATTCCTGTTTTATAACCATGATTATGCAATCCATAGGCAAGATTCACACTCACAGTTGTTTTGCCTACACCTCCTTTGCCGCTGAATACTACAATGCGGTGTTTTATATGGTGAATATTATCAGCGATTTTTTTATTCTCAAGTTCAAGTTGTTTCTTTTGATCTTCTGTAATCATCATAGATTCCTCCATTTTTTATACCTATACGGAACGTTCCTTCATTTCAAATATATTCCCACTTTTATCCTTTATAAATATCAAATCAAAAATGTCTCTTTTTATGCGAATACATTCATAATTTTGGGCTTCTGCTTTTGTAACAAAAGTTTCCCTGTCTTTTGTTGCTAAACAAATATGATCAAACCCTTGGTTTAATTTTTCATCAGTAACAAATATTTCCAAAAACAAATTATTTTTCTGCAAATAAAAAACATTAGTATCTTTTTGAATACCAAATATATTTTGAGCTAAAATCTTATTTAAAACATAAGCTTTCACCTCTCTCATTCCAAGTATATTTATATAGAAATCTTTAACGTCTCTCTCTTCTGAAATTGTTATTGCGATATGTTCTAATATCATTACACTATAATTTTATTGCCAGTGCATAAGCCGTGTGAATCGCGTCCTGTGCTTTCCCCACTTTTAAAGCATCACCTACAATATATGTTAGAGTACTATTCTCAAATTCATTTTTAAGCGGAATATAACTTTTCATAGCTGTTGAAACCACAATTAAATCAATATCATTGAATTGAATATCTTCTCCAAAATTGGTCGTTTTTTTAACAATAATTACCTGGTTATTAAGTGGAATTAATGCTGTTGCAATATCAACACCGATAAGACCTCCGCCAATGATCAATATTTTTTTATTTGTTGGCAAATTTTCTTTAATCAGGATCTATGCCTAGCTGTGTTGGCAGCTCACGCAAACCCGAATCCATATATAATGGCTCGTATGTAACTGCCCCGATATTTTTCGCACGAATACTGTAGAAGTCGATGTGTTTTTGAGTTATTTTCCCGTCTCCTTTGGCATAGCCCAGTTTCATGGGAGCGAGAATGAAATTATTTTGTAATTGTAACATGTCATTGGGAATTTTCTAACTATTTCTTACATCCGATTTTATAGATAAAAAACAGGGAGGACAATATGATAACCATGAACAGGATCAAAAATGGTTTAAACCCGAACTGTTCGATGATCCACCCACTTAATAACGGAAAAAGAGCCGGAAGGATGTTACCGGCTCCGGCTATTCCTGTGTATAACGCCCGGTTTTCGTTTCCGGAAACCTCTAACAAAACACCATTCATCGAAA
>CAYUZX010000067.1:1367-16549 GCA_964449285.1 uncultured Prolixibacteraceae bacterium | reverse complement strand
TTATTTACAGGTTGAAGTACCGGCTCTGGTTTTATTGTAATTACATAATCGAGAGCTGTTCCTGCGCATCCAGTACCCCCTCCCAAGAAATTCGGAACAATATGATAGGTCACCGTGCCATTAGTCGTAGTGGGATTTATGATGGTTTGCTGGAGGATGTTTCCGCTTCCTGAAGCCGTAAAACCAGTTAATGTTAAGGGATTAGCGGTAGCTGTCCAATCAAAGGTGGCCCCAGGTACATTGGACGAGAGTGTAATCAAATCTGTAGCTTGCTGAGAACAAACTGTCTGAGTAGGCGGTGTGGCCGAAACATTCGGAGCAGGATTCACGGTAATTATGGAAGTCTGAACCGACCCGTTGCAAGATCCTACAGTAGGTGTAACAGAATAGGTAATGGTGCCAGGCACAGTGAGTGAACTGAAAATTTGCTGGGAAGCGATACTGGTACCAGATCCAGCTGGAGTATATCCCGATAATCCGGATGCCGGATTGGTTGAAACGGTCCAGGAGAACGAGATGCCGGCAGGGATGGTTGTGTTTAACGCGATAATGGTATTGGATGTGCCTGAACAGATAGTTTGTGTGGCTGGGGCTGGAGTAACATTCGGAACCGGATGTATATATACATTACAGCAAATAGTATCACCCGTGCAATTGGTTGCGGTTGGGGTAATCGTATACTTTACATAGCCTGGTGAAGTTCCACCATTCGTAAGGGCATCATCAATTGTATTTCCTGAGCCTGTTGTATTTCCGGAAATAGTTCCTGTAACCACAACCGACGTCCAGGTAAAAGTGGTTCCTGTTACATTAGCTGTAAGACTGATGTTGGTGGTAGTGCCAGAGCAAATAGTTTTAGATTTGGGTGAAGTGGTAATAACCGGTCTCGGATTTACGGTAACATCCACTTGGCCATCGTGGCCGGTGCAGCCATTTGCACTTCCTGAGAATGTATACCTGACAACTGCCGGAATAATTCCCAGGTTGGTTAACTTTTGCTTGATCAGAGATCCGGATCCAGCAGAATAACCGGAGGCACTTCCACTTAGTAATGAAGAGGTCCAATTAATTGTTGTTCCCGGAATAGAAGAGACCAGGCTGATATTGGTAGAGTCGAGAGAGCAAATAATCTGCGTACCAGCAGGTGAGGCTGTGATCACAGGTAATGGTTTAACAGTAATTATGGATGTTAGGGTATCTCCATTGCAGCCATTGATGGAAGAGATCGTTGTATAAGTTACTATGCCGTTGGTATTCGCGGAGTTGACAATGGTTTGTGCCGGTATATTTCCGGTTCCGGAAGGGGTATATCCGGTTGGTCCGGAAGAATTGCCAGTCCAGGTGTAGAGTGTTCCTGCAACGGGACACGTAAAGGATATGGCAGAAGAGGATTGTTCAGAGCAGATGGTTTGGGTGGTAAGATTTTGGGTAGGGTGGGTGGTTGGATTAACGTAGATTTTATAGGTAGCCGGGGTTCCGGGACAGCTCAGCCCGATATTGGAAGCAGGAATGATGGTATAGATGACCGAATCCCTGGCTGTTCCGTTGTTTGTGATGGCTTGTACAGGGATCACGGCGGTGCCGCTTGGTTGAAATCCCTGCAGGTTGGTCGAAGCGGTGGCGGTCCAGGTGAACGTGGCTCCGGAGACATTGGAAGTGAGTGCGACAAGCGTCGAGTTCTTCCCGTTGCAGATGGTCTGGAACATCGGATTGTTCGTGACTGTGGGGGCAGGGTTTATGTTTATCACTGCATCAACCGGCACTCCTGTGCATGAGCCGATGGCAGGTGTAATCGTATAGGTGATGACGCCCTGTGTATTCAGGGTGCTGGTGATGAGTTTTGCAGGGATGGAACTTCCGGATCCTGCCGGGGCGTACCCGCTCATCCCTGCAGAAGGATTGGTCACAACAGTCCAGGAATAACTTACTGTTGGGGAGAGGATGTTGGAGTTCAGGTTGATGCTCTCTGAATAATTTCCCGAACATTTTGTCTGCGTGATGGGATTTGGCAGAACATCGGGAATGGGTTGAACATACACATGGTAATGAATGGTATCTCCCGGGCATCCATTGGCTGTGGCATTGATGATATATCTCACAACACCCTGAGTAGTTCCCTGGTTCACCAGCGTCTGATTGATCGCGGTGCCAGTACCTCCGTTGGCTCCGGTAACAGTTCCTGAAAGGACTTGCGCTGTCCATAGAAATGACGAACCGGTTACATTGGATGTTAGTGAGATATTGGTACTGGTATTCGAACAGATTGTTTTTGACTTTGGATTATTGGTAACCAGGGGTGTTGGGTTAATAATCACCTGGTAGTTGGCGACTGTTCCCGGACAAAGATTCGTAAAGGGTGTAACCGTATACGTTACAGTACCAGAGGTTGTAGCACTGCTAATCAGTTGTTGGGCGATGGTCGACCCTGACCCGGGTCCCCATCCTGTAACGCTGGTTGGGCCAACGGCAGTCCAGGTAAAAACTGTCCCGGAGGCATTTGAAGATAATCCAATATTCGTAGTGGTTCCTGAACAAATTGTGGTGGGAGATGGAGAAGAGAAAATAACCGTTGAGCTCGGGCTGACATATACCAGAGAATGAACAGTATCCCCTGTGCAGGCATTGCTGGTTGGGGTTATAATAAACGTGACGGTTCCAAGGCTGGATGTGGTATTGGTGATAGATTGAGGTGAAATACTCCCGGTTCCATATGGGTTGGATGGGAAGGTTCCTGTGGTGGAGGATGAAGTCCACTGATAGGTAGTTGGATTTAAAGAGGAAGAGAATGAAATTAAGGTTGTGTTGGCGCCAGAACAGATAGGTTGTGAAATGGGATTTGCCGTAATGACCGGCAACGGTTTTACAAAGATCTTATAATGAATGGTGTCTCCCGAACAGGTAACGCCCCCACTGGTATAGCTTGGAGTAACTACATAATTCACATAACCCAGTGTTGTCCCGCTGTTGGTTATTGTTTGTGAAGGGATGTTCCCAGTGCCATTGGCGGTAAAGCCGGAAATATTCCCCGAAGAGGGAGTTCCAGCCCAGGAGAAAGAGGGATTAGCTACATTGGAGGTGAGAATCACCTGAGTACTTGTTCCGTTAGAACAGATGGATTGGCTTTTGACGGCATTTGTGACCAGCGGTTTCGTATTGACGGTAACCTGAAACGCGGTAGCTGTGGCAGCCCTGCAACCGTTACCGTCTGCGTAGTTTACACTGATTGATTGCGTGCCGGAGGTATTCCATGTAACGGTGGCCGAATTATCCGTTGATGTACCTCCGGAAGTGATCAGACCACCTGTAATGGTCCAGGTATAATTGACCATCCCCGATTGAGTAGAGTAGACATTCCCTGTTGATCCAAAACAAACAACAGGCGATCCACTAACAAAAGTAGGTGAAGGAAGGGAGTTAACTGTAACAGAATACGTTGTAGGGTTGATTCCCGGGCAGCCGTTTGTTTCGGCATAGTTTACACTCACATATTTTGCACCAACACTATTCCATGTCACTGTTACGGTGTTATGGGTGCTTCCCCCACCGGCTGTGATCAAACCGCCGAAAACAGTCCAACTGTAATTCGTCATACCACTTTGTGTCGTATATACATTTCCGGTTGAGTTTAGACAAACAGAAGCTGAACCGGATATCGTTGGAACGGGAGCAGGTAATACATTGACGTTGATTGTAGCCGGATTTGATGCCGTACAGCCTGCCGTACTTGTATAGTTTACACTCACGGTTTGTGGTCCTGAAATATTCCAGGTAACTGAAATAATATGGGAGCTACTCCCAGAAGTTATTGTTCCTCCTGATGATACTGTCCATTGATAATTTGTCATACCTGACTCTGTGGCATAGGTAGATGTAGTTGAACCGGCACAGGGGGAGGCAGGTCCAGAAATAGTAGGCATGGATACACTAACGGGGAATGTTGCTGCAGCGCTAGCAGTGCAACCGTTTAAGTCTACAAAGTTGAGTGCCACCCATTGGTTCCCGGATGAATTCCATGTCACCGAGATAGAACTTGTCCCTTGACCACTATTTATTGTACCTCCGCTTGAGATCGTCCATGTATACGATTGCATCCCTGTTTGTGAGGTAGAATAGATATTCCCGGATGTTCCTAAGCAGGCAGGATTCGGTCCAAGGATTGAAGGTATCGGACTCGGATGGACAGTGACATTCAGCGAAGTAGGTGATGCTGCTGTGCAACCATTTGAATTGGTATAGTTTACAGTTACTATCTGGGGGCCGGCCGTATTCCATGTTACAAGGATTGAATTTGTAGTACTCCCAGATGTAATCGTTCCGCCTGATGAGACATTCCAATTATACCCCGACATTCCTGCTTCAGTTGAATAAGAAACCCCTGAAGAACCAATACATACCGAAATAAGGCCGGTAATAGAAGGAACGGGCAATTCATGAACTACAATTGTTTTGGATGCCGGTGAAGTGGCCGTGCAACCTTGAGGAGTTGAATAATTTACAGTGATGGTTTGGGAACCGGTTGAATTCCAGGTCACGAATATTGAACTTGTTCCATTTCCTAATGTAATTGTTCCTCCTGTTATGGTCCAGGCATATCCGACCATTCCGGGCTCGGTTGTATAAATATTGTTTGTGGAATTGAGGCAGGCAGAAGAAGTGCCAGTGATTGTTGGAACAGGCAAGGGATTTACAGTCACATTGTAGGTTGTGGAACTTGCAGCCGAACACCCATTCCCATCGGTATAATTTACACTGATTGTTTTTGTCCCGGTATGGGTCCAGGTTACTGTTGTAGTGTTTGAGTTAGTGGTACCCCCTGATGTGATATTCCCTCCAATAACAGACCAAACATAATTTGTCATGCCCGATTGAGTAGTATAGACATTGTTCGGAATGCCAATACAAACAGGGGATGGTCCTGTTATTGAAATCACCGGAAGAGCATGTACTGTAACTGCGAGAGTGGTTGAGCTCTGAGCTGTACAACTATTTGAATTGGTATAATTTACACTGATTGATTTGGTCCCCGACGAAGTCCAGGTCACGGTGGCTGTATTGCTGGATGAAGAGCCTCCAGCCGTGATTGTACCACCGGTAATTGACCACTGATATCCTGTGTTTCCGGATTCTGTTGTATAGATATTCCCGGAAGAATTTAAACATACAGAAGTGGGACCCAGGAGTGTAATCGTTGGAAGGGCATTCACCGTTACACTATAGGTTGAGGGGGTTGTGGCGGTACAACCATTTGAATTCGTATAGTTTACGCTAACTGTCTGTGCACCTGGGGTGCTCCACAAAACAGTGATTGTATTCGAATTGGAGCCGGATGTAATCGATCCTCCGGATGTGACTGTCCACGAATACCCCGACATTCCTGATTGTGTGGTATAGGTGGCAGAAGTATTGGCACATACTGAACTTTGACCCGTAATGGTTGGAGTAGGCAAGGGATTGACGGTTACATTCACCGTTGTCGGGGAAGCGGCGGTACAACCATTAGCATCCGTATAGGAAACTGCCACCCATTGTGCCCCGGTTGTGTTCCAGGTGACACCAATTTGATAAGTGGAAGAGCCGGATGTTATGGATCCTCCACTCGAGATCGTCCATGTATATCCGGTTTGCCCTGATTCTGTGGAATAAATATTTCCGGAGGATCCGATACACGCAGAGGTGCTTCCGGTAATGGATGGAACAGGTAGAGCGTTAACAGTCACATTATAATTTGTAGGAGTGACGGCTGTACAACCATTGGCATCTGTATAATTCACCTTAACCCATTGTGGGCCAGCAGTGTTCCAGGCGACGGTTATCTGATTTGTTCCTGCACCGGTAGTGATGGTACCTCCTGTTGAGATTGTCCAGGTATACCCTGTTTGTCCGGTTTGTGTAGTATAGGTAATACCTGATGCACCAGCACAAAGGGAATTACTTCCTGTGATAATAGGAACCGGTAAAGGGTTGACGGTAACATTATAGATAGTTGGCGATGTTGCTGTACATCCATTGGCATTTGTATAATTAACCCTAACAAGCTGAGCGCCTGACGAATTCCATGTAATCGTAACCGTATTGGATGTGGAAGTCCCTCCAGAAGTTATAGTACCGCCACTTGTGATAGTCCATGTATATCCTGTCATTCCCGATTCCGTGGTATAGGTTGCACCTGTAGTACCAGCGCAAACTGAGTTGGGCCCAGTTATCGTTGGAACAGGTAAGGCATTGACTGTAACATTGTAAGTAACAATTGTTTGGGCAGAACAACCATTTGCATCCGTATAGTTTACTTTAACCCATTGAGCGCCAGTGGCTGTCCATTGGACAGCGACGGTATTGTTACTGGTAGAACCTCCGGATATAACGGTTCCTCCACTAGAAATCTGCCATTGGTAATTCGTCATTCCGGATTGAGTAGTATATGTATTAGTCGATCCAATACATGTACTTGCTGCTCCTGTGATTGAAGGCTGTGGTAACGGGTAAACAGAAACCTTATGCACGGTGGAATAAGCGTCGGGACAAGGAGGACTATTGACTCTCCTGCGATACCATGTAGTTTGTATGAGAGTTCCTGGCGAATAGCTGGAGTTTGTAGCTCCACCAATTGTGGTCCAGTTCTCTGATGCACTTATGATGGATTGCTGCCATTGGAAGTTATAAACTCCGCTACCATTGGTAGGGTCAGTGCCCGTGATTGTGGCAGGTATTGCCCCACTGCAGATTGACTGGTCTGCCATTAGCGTACCGCCAGTCAAAGGATTGTTTACAACAAGAGAATATGTTACATTCTTTACACACGTAGTTGCCAAATCCTGAATCACTCCAATAATAAACTGTGAACTTGAAAAGGTCCCTGTCCATGGATTTGGCTGGCCATACAGAGTTAAGGGTGAGGTCCATACGCATAAATTGGCTGGATTATTAGGTACAATTTCTAATGTAATCGGTGTGCCTAGGCAAATAGGAGATGCTGGATCACAACTAATATAGCCCAAAGGAGTTGGATTAACCGTGATAATGATGATATTTGAAAAAGTTCCGCAACTCGAGTATGTAGCCTTATAACTTCCGGATTCCCTTACTCGTAATGCTGGTCTGGTGGAGTCTGTTATCGGAACCCAACCAGCTCCGAGGTCCTTGTACCACTGATACAAAGTCGAAGTAGGATTAGTCACTGTGATATGAGCTGCAGAGTCAGCACAAATAACGGAGGCATCTGTAATAATATCAGGCGGACACCATTGCCCAAAACTTTTACTCCCGGAACCGATTAGTGTGAATATGATGGCGAGGAATAGTAAACATCTTCTCATAGGCCAAGGATTTGATGCTCAATATATAACCTAACAAAAAAGCCAATAAATAACATTATTTGTTTGATTTACAGATATATGCATGTGCATTATTACAAAAATGTTAGATATAAGTAATGATCAAATGTATCTATTATACGCAGATCTGCCAAAAAGTTTTCGATTTTTTTCAACAATTTAGAAAAATTATATTTTCCTTATTTTTAAGACGTTTTGAAACATTTCACCCGATCCTAACCGGAGGAAAATTCTATGTTGTACTCATTACTGAATTATATTATGGCCAGATTATTGATGGAACGAGTGATATTTTTTGAGGAATCTACATCTTTTTCACATTGATGATATCAAATGATGTATAGTTCATGACCTGCCTGTTTGTTTTTCAATACGAAACGAATTTGGATACGGCGCATGATTAAAGCTTTTTTAGATAACTATTTTAGGCCGATCGTAATACTGTGAAGGTAAACTGTATCTCCTGCTGAATTTACTGCCCTGATGTCTTCAATCCAAAACTTGTTTCCGGTTAGGGTGTTAACAATTAGGGCCCAATCATCAGGAAGTTTATTTGTAGCAAATGGTCGACACCATATATCCCCGTTGACAATGCAAACTAATGAATAGGATATGATCTGGGTATTTGAGTCAGTATTTACAAGTTGTTTTGCTTGTAATAACTCCTTCTTAGATAGGGCTTCACGTGGGATTCCATCCAAAGATACAGAACCAGGTTTTTGACGAAGGATGCCATTAATTAATAAGTTTTCTGTCAGCAATACTTTATATTTCAACTCTTCCAGGAAGGCCAGGGCAGATTTGCCGTCCAAAAAGAGCGCACTGCCCCATATATAATAATAATACTTATGAAAGAAAGGGAAACGACGATCTTTTGGTACCATGTTTCTGATCAGACCCATCTCATAGGTTGACAAAGGGATCTTCTTTGTATCAATGGAAAGAGTGTCCACGTATTCCTGCAATGTCGCGATAAGCCTCATTTGACGGCTTTGCTGAAAACCGGATCCAAAATAGTCATAGAGTTCTGATACAAAATGTTTATCAAACAACCCAACAGTATCATTGTCCTTCATAAAATGGCGAAAAAATTCATTTTCCATTGTATCAATGGTGAACAGAACTTTCTGGGTTTCTTCCCTTAATTTCGTTTCAGAAAGTTTATCTGAATAGCTTGCAAAAAGTGATTGATTGACTTTTCGGAGCTCTTCGGATTTTTCCCGATATTCAATAAACCGCTTTTCATTTTCCATGGCCATCCCGCCTTTTTCCATTTTTCCTGTAATGTATCCTGTAAAGATTAATCCAAAGAGAATCATTAGAAATAATGCATCAGCCATCTCCAGGGAATGGAATGACTTATTGGACACCATGATCAGGAGTAAAATTAACAGGTAGATCCCGCACAGAATAAGGCCAGTGTAAAATAGTACAATGCCAAAGGAAAAATGGTTCAGGAGAAAGGCCATTCCGACTACCAAGCAGATCACAGGGATAAATCCCAAGAGAACAAAAACACTTTTTACTTTTCTGAATTTCTGGACGCAATAAAGGATTGAGGCAATAGGGATTGCAATCATCAAGCCCAATATCATCAAGATATCAGCTCCGGTTAAATGAAATTGTTTAAAGAGTGTTCCACTGATCAGGAAAATGATTGCCAGGATCAGGAATGTGTTGAGGGTTTTTTTCATAGGATATAATATTAAGGTTCAATCTTTTACACATCGTACAGGTAGAGCGTTTGACCAGCTGGATGAATAGGTCGAAACACTGGTTGTATACCCTGTCTCGTTCACCACTGAGTTCATCCCGTGTGCCAGGGCTTTTCCTGTAGAGGTACTCGAAGAGGTCCAGAAAAGCGCACTGTTCAGGGTGGTGTCGGAGGCCCCGTAGCTCCACAAACCGGGAGCAGCCCAAAAGCCGCTCAACAGGGCCTGGAACCCGGAACTGCCGCCCTCCTTCAGAGCCGTTCCAGCATGGGCGGCATCCTGGAAAAGGGTGATCAATTCCTGCCATTCTGTCTCCGTAGAGATATGCCACCCTGGCGGACAAAGTCCCTGAACCGTGTCAACATCCTGATAATCCATCAATTCATCCCATTGATACAAGCCGCCAAAATTAGTACAGTTGGCTGTGGTTTCGTCGTAACAATACTTTTCGGGTTGACAGTTGTTCATATGATGGGTGGTAGAGGAGATATGTGTCCCATAATTCAGGTTTTCTGCCATCCAACATCGATTTCCAAGTTGGACGGTCGAATAGTCAGTGCCATCACGCACATCCGTGAAGGGATTTCCGCAAGTATGATTGGCCGCCGGGTGCAGCTGAAGAATCGCCGAGTCGGCATCCGGGCAGCCGAAGGAGTTGGTATAGTAGTACCAGATAATTACGGTATCTTGTATGGGAGGAACCTGGCCAGGGTAAAAGATACCGGATTGAACACCGGTACCGCTGTAGATACCATTCAGAGGGATTCCACCTCTGAGGGAATACGGAATAGCATCGCGGGAGGTGATGGGAGTACAGAGAGAAAATGATATTTCGGGGGCAGGGAAGATATGGACAATGTCGCTGTACGGGTCGCCCGAACAGCCATCTGCAGAATGTTCCACAACTGTGATAGTATAATTTCCCGGAGGAACGCCTGTCCAGTCGACCGTGATCGACTCGGTGTTCCCGGGTGGGAGCAAAAGGCCTCCTTCAACTGTCCAGGTATAGGTAGAGTTGGACCATCCGGATACAAAATAGGATCTTTCACCTGTTTGCCCGCAAATGGTATCAGGAAGCAAAGATTGAGCACATACAATATGGGTTAATCCTCCCAACCATAGCATTATGATCACAACAAAGCAGGCAGGAAGGCAACCTGCCCTTACAAAGGGTGTTTCCTCGCGGGCAGGTTTAGAACCGGAAGAAAAACCACCACGGGCGGGTTTGGAACCCGCCCTTACTTTATTGATATGTAGCGTGATAGAAATCAATTATCAATTAATATTGTTCGATTTTATTGGTGCCAGATGCCATTGGTATTGGGTTTTGGGTTTACTTTTATCGTAATTTGGTTGGAGGTAGCAGGATTTCCCGAAGGACACGCAATATTGGAAGTTAGAATACAGGATACCTCATCGCCATCTGCAGGGATGTAATCAAATGATACACTGTTTGTCCCCTGATCGATTCCATTGACTTTCCACTGGAAGGCAGGAGTGGTTCCTTCATTTGTTGCTGTGGCGGTGAACGTTACCGATTCTCCGGAACAAATAGTGTCATTTGAAGCCGTGATGGTGATACTAACAGGGAGTAATGGAGTAACCGTCATCACTACCAGGTTTGATGTGTCGGGGTTGTTTGTGACGCAGGTATCGCTGGAAGTCAGTATGCAGGTTACAGTATCGTTGCCAATGGGTATATACTGGAAGAGAGAGGAATTCGAACCTGTATCAATCCCATTGATTTTCCACTGGTAAACAGGGTTTGAACCGCTATTGACCGGTGTGGCAGTGAATGTTACTGAGTCTCCAGCACAAACAGTATTATTTGAGGTTGAGATTGTGACACAAACTGTGTCGTATGATGAGCAGGCGTCTTTTACGCAACGAACAGAATACCCACTATTCTTGAGATTATCCATTCTTAAAATGTCCGCGCGATTATAATTTATTTCGTGGTTATATGCGCGCGTACCATTATATTGTGTAGAAGACCATAAGGTTATATATAAGTGGAGATCGTAGAAAATAGGGCCTCCATACACGCATCGATAGCCACCCGGAAGGGCTGTGAATCCACTATAATTTGTCGCTCCTATGTTCGGACTCTGCCAACGAATTGTATCCACATCTTTCATTTTACCTCCACCATCCAATCCACTCCAACCTGTTGTCTGGCATGTCACTAATGGGTCCAAATAAGCTTCAAGTTGGCATAACTCACTATCACTAGGAATATGCCATCCATTTGGGCAAATACCCTGAGTTTCTTCCTCCGTTGTGTACTGCATCAATTCTCCCCATTGATAGATACCACCATAAATATCACAGTTGCTTGTGAGGTTATCATAACAGTATTTCTCAATAATTTCATCATTACTCTGATTTTGATTTCCAGGTGTTACTATTCCTACATCCAGATTCTCTTTTAACCAGCATTGTGTCCCGATTTGCACCGTGTTGTAAGTTTTTCCTTCGTAAAGAACAGTTGGAATCCCTGTACAAGGGAGGTTGAAGGAGATGGTGACAGTATCGTGGCTTGTTTCATTGCAACTATTTGAGATCGTCCAGACTAATTCATACGAGGTGCCTTCAGTACCGGTGAAACTACTGGTAGGGCTGGCAGGAGTTACGACAATACCTCCTGCGCCTGAGATGATTGTCCAGGTGCCGGATTGCCATGCAGGGGGTGTATTTGCAGCCAGTGTTGCTGTAGTCCCTATCAGCGATATCTGATCCTGACCTGCTGTTGACGTTGTTACGGGTCCACATGTGTCTCTCAGGCACCTAACACTTTTCCCGGATTCCCACGGTTCATTGTTGAACTCAATGTGAATTGCATTGTGACGAATTTCCGGGGCCCATGATTGCTGGGCAGAAATGTTGTAGATCGTACTTGATGCCAGAACTGCCTGTTCTGTTAAGAGAAAGAATACATTTATGTAGTATTTTCCTCCCGGAAGAGCGGTAAATCCGCTGGCGTTTGTTGCTCCGGTATTTGGACTGGCCCAATGAACCAATCCGGTTTCTTTGAGCGGGCCTCCGGCAACTGAGTTCCCACCCAGATACCCCATCAGAACATCAAAATCGCCTCGCGTTGGGATCACCCATCCCGGGGGGCAAATCCCTTGTGATCGGGGTGTTATTGTATAAGCCATCAGCTCATTCCATTGGTACATGCCGCCATATATGTCACAATTAGTACTGATGTTATCATAACAATATTTCTCAATAATACTGTTATCGGTTTGATCATCAGTGGTATTGATCATCGTTCCCACATCCAGGTTCTCCTTCAGCCAGCATTGAGTTCCAATCTGGACGGTGTTATAGGTTTTGGACGCATAGGTAACGGTGGGAGTTCCAGGACAAGATGTCCAGCTCTCCACCTGCATGACGATGATGTTGGAGGTGTCGGGGTTGTTGACCGGACAAGCGATGTTGGAGGTCATGATGCATTGAACCGAGTCATCATTGGAGGGGGTATAGGTATAAGTAGCGATATTGCTTCCTGCAGAGATTCCATTAACCAGCCATTGATAGCCTGGGGAAACACCCCCATTGACCGGCAATGCAGTAAACGTCACTTCAGTCCCCTGGGCAACCGGGTTGGCTGTAGAAGAGATGGATACAGAAACAGGAGATATGGGTGTGATCTGGATGGTTTTTCCGGTGGAGGAGGAGGTACATCCTGTGGTGGTCCCTTCGAAAGAGACTACAACGGTGCCGGCATCAGGGAAGGTGATATCCAAGGTGTTGGTAAGTGCAGGTATTCCCAGGGATATGCCATTCAGGAAGAACTCATAAAGGGTTGCACCGGAGGCAGTTAGGGTAACAGTTTCACCTGCGCAGATGGAGGTGTCACTCACCTGCAAAGAAACCACTGGTGCTGTAGGATCACTGAGGGATACAGAAAAAATGGCGCTACAATTCTCGGCATCCGAAACGGTTACCAGGTAGTTTCCTGCGGTTAATCCGGAAGCGGTTTGGGTGGTTTGCACCGGGGTTGTATTCCAAACAAAGGAATAGTAGGGTGGAGTAGCCTGTGGGGTCCCACCGGTGGGATTGATGGTAGCAGTTCCATCATTGCCTCCACATGTAGTGGGATCAGTCGTGTTGAACGAGGCCTGGATCTCGGGGTTGACGGTGACGGTGAGGGTGTCGTAACCATCACAGCCATTGGCCCCCATAGTCCGGAGCACATAGGGGGTGGTTTGGGTGGGATAGGCCAGTGGGGTCGGACTGGTGGGATTGTTCAACCCGGTTACGGGGGTCCATTGATAGGTATAGGGAGGGATGCCCAGTGAAGCTGTTCCATTTAATTGGGTGGTATCTCCAAAACAGATGGCAGCATCGGAACCACTTAATGAGACTGGGGTTGGCAGGGTATCCACCACAACCGTATCGGAATAGTAACAGTTGGTGGCATAGGTCGCCTGAACCCAATAAATACCTGGCTCAGTCACCGTGAAATAGGGCAACGTATCCCCATTTTGCCAGAGGTAGGCGTAAGCCCCATTGAAGTTATAGGTAACCAGCGTATCTCCAATGCAGACACTGGTATCGGGACCCAACCCATAGATGTATCCCGGTGAGTTTGTGAAGATCCATCCACTGTTGTTGGAGACATTGGTGCTATAACTACCGGCGTAATAAGTTGCACCACCGGTAGCGTTCATATCTCGAAGTTCAAGGAAATCACCGGAGACCACCCCGCCAGGCTTTGTGATGGTGGCTTGCGTGCCATTGGAAGAGGAACGAATGATGATAGGATAACAATTGTTCCCTCTGACACTGAGGGAATCAGAAACCGTTTGCGTTTTGTTTTGCTCGAGATTGTATAGTTTTCCAGGCGAGAAGATGAGAGTGTCGAACGAATTTGTATTATAAATGTTTGCGTTTCCAAAGAATTTGGCATATTTAATAATATGTCCGGATGAGGAAGATCCTTCGTAATTCAAAGAAGCATTATTGTAAGCCAGGAGAGCATTAATTGTATCTGCATGATAGATTATACAGTTATTTGTATAAAAGATCAGAGAATCAATCGTATTATTTTCGGTAATGATTGCATTAGTTGCATAATTAATATTGTCTAAAAAGGTAATTTTATTGAAAATTGAGTTGCCGCCTTCACATTCTAAATAGTTATCGTTACTAAGCTGTAAATCGTTATAGGTTTTGGGATCGCCATAATGTTTAAATCTCTTGCAGATAATAAGAGAATTAGGTATAACTAGAGACAGATTGGAACCAATTACTCTCCAATAATATGAACAACGAATAGTAGAATTAGAGATATTGATCGACCTTAAGTTGCCACTATATTCAGAATAGAAACTTTCACAACTAAAGTTATTATTATTGGTATTGAGGTTGCCATGAACAAAATATATATTAGAGTTTACAGTCAATGAGTCATTGAGAGTCCAACTGCCATTAATGCCTTGGAATGTGATATCGTTATTAAATGATTTGCCAGCAGAAGTAATGGCATGACCGGTTGAGGTGGCTTCAAAGTAGACAAGGCCGGCAAAAGAAAAGGTCATGTTCTCAATGAAGGTAAGTGAGCCATAAATACGGAGTTTGTTTGCATATGAACCATTGATAGTTGGGTTATACTCAGCTCCTGACCAGTCCATAATACGACATACGGCATTATCAATATTAATGGTAACAGTTTGGCCAGTAGCTGAGAAAGAGTTGGCATCAAAGAATACATCATCGATCGCAGTGGGCAGGCAGTACCCCCCTGTCCCACCGCTAGAAGCAGCCCAGTGGGCCGGGTCATCCCAGTTTCCTGTTCCTCCCACCCAGTAAAAATCAAGTGATGTTGCAGTATTGATTGTCCAGCCGCTATTGTTTCCCAGGTCTACAGAGTTGTTGGCCGTATATGTAGCACCTCCGGTTGCATTGATATCCCTTAGGGAGAGGGATTCGCAGGTAACGGCCCCAGAGGACTTACTGATGATGGCCTGTGATCCTGAAGAGGAAGATTGCAAAATGATTGCACCGGTACAACTACCATTTACATTAAATATATCGTTGA
Organism: uncultured Prolixibacteraceae bacterium; assembly: GCA_964449285.1. Classification (GTDB taxonomy): domain Bacteria; phylum Bacteroidota; class Bacteroidia; order Bacteroidales; family FEN-979; genus QYOJ01. The sequence continues at coordinate 1,457 of CAYUZX010000067.1, read as the reverse complement.
TTGTTTGGGTTTTACTATTTTCCAGACAGTAGATCTTTCCAGGCGAGAAGATGAGAGTGTCGAACGAATTTGTATTATAAATGTTTGCGT
>CAYUZX010000067.1:0-1267 GCA_964449285.1 uncultured Prolixibacteraceae bacterium | reverse complement strand
TGACCGGTTGAGGTGGCTTCAAAGTAGACAAGGCCGGCAAAAGAAAAGGTCATGTCCTCAATGAACGTGAGTGAACCATAGATACGCAGGATTTGGGTAGCGTCTCCGGCAAGGGTGGGGTTATACAGCGCTCCTGTCCAGTCCATGTCGCGGCAAACGACAGCATTTTTTGAACCCTCATCTGTGATGGTCACGGTTTGACCTGGGGCAGTAAAAGAGTTGGCGTCGAAATGAACATTGGAATTGGGGGTTGGAACTATGAAGTGGAATACCCCGCCTCCCGATGTGGTGGCCCAGTGGCTGATGTCGGACCAATCGCCGGTGCCACCTACCCAGTAGTAGTCGGAGGTGGTGGCGGAAGAATAAGAGAAGGAAACAACACACAAACAGCATACAATCAACATGTTGAATATTGATGCGGATGATTTTCTTCGATTGTAGAGTTTATGAGTCGGAGAGAACCTATTGTCCCAGCACCCTAACATAAAAAAGAAATGTTATGTAAACAGCATGATATATAACTCACAAAGATTAATAATAAATTCTTAGTTTCCAAGATCTTTACTAAAAATATATACACAACTAACAGGTTCGCGAAAATTCTACGGAAGAGGGTGTTTAAATGATGATGTCATGGGGCTCATACAACCTTTTTGTGGTGATTTAGGTCTTTATAGGAAACACATTCCATGAAAGCAAAAGGCCGGAATGCCCTTCTGAAAGGATATTCGGGAAAATTCGGCAACCAGTTTTCCCTCAGGCAGCGGCATGGTAAGACCATCATTGCTGCTCTTCCCTCAATTCCTCCCAAAGCTACACCGGCACGGGTTAAACGGCGAAATCTGTTTAAAGAGGCTGTGGCGTTTGCCCGCCGGGTGATGGATGACCCGTCCCTGATCAGACAGTACAGGATCCCGGTCAAAGCAAACCAATCCATTTATCATGCTGCCATCTCGGCCTATATGCAGGCCGATGGGAGCCTTTCGAAGAAAGCATGAAGGAAGACTATACCTACATTGGAGGAATACTGAAGGAAAGACGAAGGAAAGACGAAGCGCAACCGAAGGAAGACTGGAGGAAGAACGAAAGAAGATTAATGAAAGACAGTCTGTTGCTTTCGGAAAGGGGAACTCCTTCTAACCGCCTGGCGGAGGCTGAGATCCGAAGGTACTCCAGGAATAATTCTTCCAGATGCTGATTCCTACAAATTTATTTAACTTGGATCGTACGCCCACTTCACCCAGATCGATCCCCAGGTGAAGCCGCC
>CAYUZX010000066.1:0-16564 GCA_964449285.1 uncultured Prolixibacteraceae bacterium | reverse complement strand
GTTAAATCTGTGAGTGAAGTATTATCTATAGAGATATTTCCTCCGACAGAATTAAGATTTTCTACGCCAGATAAACTAGTAAGTGAATAATTATGATGTAAAACCAAATCACCATTAATTGATGTTATATTTTCAATACCAAGTAAATTTTGGATGTCAGATCCTTCAATTCTAATATCGTTTCCAATATCTGTCAAGTTGTTTAAAGCCCCTAAATTCTGTAGGCTTGAAAGGGTGGTCAATTCAAGACTTCCACCAATTATTTCCAAACCCTCCAAGCCTTCTAAGTTTATTATTCCAAGACAACTTAGATCAAGGTCATTTACAATCTCCGTAATGTTGCTCAGTCCGGAAAGATCAGATAAAAGGTTGGAGCCAGTTATGGTTAAGCAATCATTAATAATTGTTAAATTTTCCAGCCCGTTAAGATTTGTTAAGCTACTGTTATTGTAGAAAAACAAAAAGCCACCTACTCCAACTAGATCTCCAAGACTGCTGATGTCGGTCAGGGTTGGATTTTTACCAATAATCAAATTACCACCAACAGACTCTAAACTTTCCAGTCCATTTAAAGATGATAGAATAGAATTTACCCAGCTGCCTGCAGGCGATTCTTGTCCAACAGATAAATTTCCCCCGATTGAAATCAAATTGTCAAGACCTGACAGATCCGGCAAAAAAGGGCATCTTACAATACTTAAATCTCCTCCAATTGCTGTTAATACATTCAAACCAGATAGGTTAGAAATAAAATTGGCAATAACTACTGAGCCCCCAATCTCGTTACAACCCGGATAATTTATCTGGAAACTGTCGATTTGTGCCTGGGTGTTAAAGATAATTCCATCTGGTAAACACGATTGCGCTGAGGCCAGAGTCTGGAATGCGACGATAACCAGGAACAGTAAATGGTGCTTTTTCATGATAATTGGTTTATCTGTGAAAATCCGTGTTTTAGTATTTGATCAGCCGTACTACTGCAAGTTGTCCATTTGTCTGAAGCCTGCAGATATAGATCCCGCTCTTCCAGGATGAAACATGGACAACCTCCTTGTGATCTCCCACTTGCATATATGAATCAATAACAACCTGCACTAATCTTCCGGAAAGGTCCACGATTTCAAGTCTGACATTTCCGGCCTCAGGCAGGGAAAATTCGATGTGACATTTATCGGATGCCGGAACCGGGTAGATATGGATTGCCTGAGGGTCGGTTAAAACGATAGGGATCCCCACAGCGGGACAATAATCTCCTTCGAATGCCCCGATGTCGCAACGGGTTCCGTTGGAAGCCACACAGGAGGTGTCTCCGGAATCGATGCAGGGGGAGAGTTCATGCAGGTGAAAGTTTTGGGTTCCCGTATCACAGATTATTGGATCGGCATTAATGTTGAAAAGATAGTCGCCTGAGAAGGTAGCGCCGCCAAAAGCGGTGTCACCCCCTTCGATGTCGGAAAAAAGGAAAGCTGGGAAGGCGAACTCGGTGAAAATGTAGACCTGGTTCCCCGCATTTGCTGTATTCCCCCACAGAATGGTATTTTCAATCACCGGATTGGCCTCTCCATAAATATTAATACCTCCTCCGTAAGGGGACCGGTTATAAACAATCGTATTGTTGGTGACCGTCATTTCCGTCGGTGCATTGATGTCAATGGCTCCTCCGGTTGTTCCGGCCACGTTGTTGTAAAAGAGATTCCTCTCGATCGTTGGATTGCTGTAGGCAGTCGGATTGTTGAAAGGGGTAACGCAGATTCCACCCCCATATTCAACGACAGAATTTCCAATAAATTCATTTCCCGAAATCAGTGGGGAAGATGCGTCCATTACAGCTATGCCTCCTCCCATTACAATAGCTGAATTGTTTATGAACCTGCAATTTTTAATTATGGGATTAGAGTCCCAATAGACTGCAATAGCTCCACCATATTCGGAACTATTTTCCTCAAATGTACTGTTGAAAATCAGGATGTCGGACTCTTCCATGGCAATCGCTCCGCCGGATGGGTAACCGTTGGGTGCCGGGTGAATAGCCGTGTTGAAACCAAAATAGCAATGGTCGATCCTGATCTTACTGAAAAACCTGACGCCAATTACACCACCACAATTGTAAGGCCAGAATGGATGTGTGTTGATTGCGTGCTTAAAACTGCAGTAAACGAAGAGAGAAGAATCGTTCGTGGGCGGAGGACCATCAAAAACGATCGGATTGAATCCAACGGTTGGATTGGATGGAATAAAGATGATGGAATCAGTGGGTGTTCCAACGGCCAGAATGTTTCCGTACACATCCAGGCCATAGTTTCCCTGGAACTCAACGGTCACACCAGGCTCTATTGTGAGTGTGGTTCCGGGCTGGATCTGGATATCTCCCTGGATAAGGTAGGGGGATCCTGAGGCGGTCCATGTTCCGGAAACATCACCGGCAGGAACCGGCGTTTGTGCGATCAACCCCATACTCAGGGTCATACCGAAGAAGAAAAGTGTAATTTTTTTCATGATGCTGTTTTTTGGTTTCTTGCAAAAAAGCTTGCACCACAAAAGAACAACAGTTGCAGAGGGAATAGGAGATAGATTTGTATGCGACCGGTTTGGTTCTGTGAACGCCTGGCTTTTTCTTCTTAACGCGATCAACGAAATTTATATGGATGCGGAGAAAAAGACAACTAATTGCCGCATTTTTTGCGGTTTTTATTTGCACTTGCGAGAAAAATAGCGTATATTTGTCGCAATATTTGCGGAGAATGATAAAATATATCCATGAGTTTGAGAGATGGCCCCAATTCAAATGGAGCAATGACGAATTACTTATTAAACTTGGTAATGTCAGGCATCTGCAAGGAAAATTGGTTGGCAAAATGGAGGCACTTGGCTTTGACCTAAGAAACGAAGCTGTGTTGCAGACCATGACGCTGGATATCCTGAAATCAACTGAAATTGAAGGAGAGTTCCTGGATCCGGAACAGGTGCGTTCATCCATAGCCCGACGACTGGGGATGGATATTTCGGGTTTGATCGCATCGGACAGAAATGTTGATGGCATAGTTGATCTGATGTTGGATGCCACTCAATCCCATGATAAATCATTGACCGCAGACAGATTATTTGACTGGCATTCAGGATTATTCCCGACTGGAAGAAGTGGCATTAACCGAATTATTGTTGGCGCCTGGCGCAGAGATTCCACAGGGCCTATGCAAGTCATATCAGGTCCCATGGGCAAGGAAAAAGTCCATTTTCAGGCCCCTGATTCCTCACAACTTGATAGTGAGATGAACGCTTTTATAAATTGGTTCAACCAGGATCAAACCATAGACCCTGTGATGAAAGCGGGTGTTGCCCATCTATGGTTTGTTACCATTCACCCTTTTGAAGACGGAAATGGAAGAATAGCCAGGGCGTTAACGGATATGTTACTGGCCCAGGCCGATGGCAGCTCCCAGCGGTTTTACAGCATGTCAGCCCGGATTCGTCTCGAACGCAAAGGATATTACACCATTCTTGAAGAAACACAAAAAGGTACTCTCGACATCACCGGATGGTTGAAATGGTTTCTGGATTGCTTGTTGAAAGCCCTGAATTCTACTGACACCATTCTGGCAAAAATCCTCGGTAAGGCGCAATTTTGGAAAGCACATTCGGGAACTACGTTGAATGACCGGCAAAAACACGTGCTTAATAAGCTTCTTGATGAATTTAAAGGAAACCTGACATCCTCAAAATGGGCGAAGATCACAAAATGCTCACCAGATACTGCTCTCCGGGATATTCAGGATTTGATGCAAAAAGGCATCCTGGTTAAAGGCACTTCGGGTGGACGGAGTACCAATTATCTTCTTTCTGGAATCCTGCACGAAGAAAGTTCTTCAAGCTAACTTCTCGAACAACTCCAGGATCATGTCCCGTTTCCGGGAAGCAACTGGCACCCTTGCCTGATCCGACATCACCACATAACCGCCTTCTGCTTTGTCGAGATACTTCAAGTGTTTGATGTTGATGATGTGTGATTTGTGGATCCTGTAAAATCCCTGGTCGGCCAGCGATTCCTCGTATTCAACCAGCGGCTTCGAGATAAGGACTTTCCGGCCATCTGAAACGAAAAAGGTACAGTAACTTCCATCGGCTTCCATCCTGATGATGTCGGCGGTGTTTAGCACGTGGATCTGGTCACTCGTTTTCAGCACCAGGTTGTTGCTCTTCTTCATGGCTTCCAGGTTCTCTTCCAGGCTTTTCGTACGGAATTTCTCCTGTACCAGGATTATCTCAGCTGCCTTGTCAATAGCCAGGGCCACCTCTTTCTCATCGACCGGCTTCACGATGAAATCCACCGCATTGTATTTTATGGCCTGGATGGCGTACTCCATATGCTTTGAGAAGAAGATAACCTTAAAATCGGGCTTGTCGAAATGGCGGATCAGGTCGAACCCGCTTCCATCGGGGAGAGAGATGTCGAGCAGGATCAGGTCGGGTGAATGCCTGTTGATGGCTGCCACCCCTGTGCGCAAATCTTTCAAAGCCTCCACGACTTCAACATTCGGACAATACCCGGAAATGGTGTGGACCAGCTCTTCGGTGAGGTCGGGGTCATCAGCGATAAGCAGCGCCTTGATCATGACGGTTGTTTTTGCTAAAATACAAAAAAAGTCAGATGTCAGATGTGGGAAGTTAGAACGGGAAGTACGAAGGTAGAAGGACGAAGTGCCGTTAGAGATCCTGGGCAAGGATTATTCCTGGGATGTCGTTGAACAAATGAGAGACGACATAGGAATTTTGCATACCGATTGATTGCGACAGGTTCTTCAAACCCCTGATATCATGCTCTGTTCCCCTGCGTTTTACTTCAAATGAAACCTGTTTCTCCGGGAGAAGGAAATCGATTTCTCTTCCCGACCTTCTCTGATAGTAGTTCAGAAGACCATATTTTCTCAGATTCAGGAAAACAGCGTTCTCCAGTAAGGCGCCTTCCGACACTTTTCCAAACAGGTTAAGCAATCCGTTATCACAGAAATAGATCTTTTTTGAACCACTCACCTCCCTGTCAACATTTGTGGAGAAAGGAGAAATCCTGTTGATGAAATAGGTGCCCTCAAGAAAGGAAAGATAGGTGTATACTGTCTCCCTGTTGATTTTGAGCTCAGAAGCAAGTTTGATGATCTCAAGCCTCGACCCGACACGAGGCAACAGGAGAAAAATGAGTTCTTTCATGGCGTGAAGGTTTCTGAAATCTGCCATTTGCCGGATATCTTTCTCAAAATAAGAACTAAGAATATCACTGAGATACCTTCTTTTCTGCTCTTCAGTAGGTTCAAGAACAACCTGGGGAAAACCGCCAAAGCTGCAATACTCCTCAAATTGCTTGTAGTACTTTTCATACGAAATTTTATTCTGCGACCTCTCTTTTTCAGCAAAATCCTGACTGAACTTTTTAGTCTCTCCTTTAAATAGAAGGAACTCACGGAAATCGAGCGGAAAAAGTTCAAACGTCACTTTCCTCCCTGCCAACGATTCCGGAAAAAGATTCTTCAAGTAAAAACTGCTGGATCCGGTCAGGAAAAATTTGACATTGTAATGATCGTACAGGTATTTGATTGCCTTTGTGATTTCTGGCTTTGCCTGGATTTCATCCAGAAAAATATAGGATCTGGTCTCTTTTGAGATACCATATTCCCTGAGGTTTGCCCATATGTTATTAAAATCATTTTCCTCGAAAACGGCTTGATCAATGATATTTTCCAGATCAAGAAAGGCTTTATTCCCGTCCCGGATGTTATTATAAACCATCCGAAGCAATGTGGTTTTACCAACTCGCCGCATCCCGGTAACTACAACAATCTCCCGGTAAGGAAGTTGATTTTCAATTTCCTGCTGGATTGGGCGCGCAAACAGCTTGTTACTATCCGTCATATTACTACCAATTTTGTCTGTTAGTAATAGGCAAATATACAAAATCTAAGAAGAAAATCAAACCAAAGAGAAAAAATCTTAATTTTACTCTTTCGAACTTATCCACATCCTGCATGTTCCGAATCCAAAGTAAAATTGACACCTCCAGCCCTGAGTTCCAGAAGCAGAAAGAGGAGTACCTCAAGATCCTTGCAACGTTCAAAGAACGGCTGGCATCCACCACACGGGGAGGTCCTGAAACCTCAGTCAAACGTCATAAAGACCGCGGGAAACTGTTGGCCCGCGAGCGCATTGACCTGCTGGTCGACAAGAACACCCCATTCCTGGAACTCTCTCCGATGGCTGCTTACGACCTCTATGACAACAACTTTCCGTCGGCCGGCATTGTGACCGGCATCGGAGTGATCCACGGGAAAGAGGTGATGATCGTAGCCAACGACGCCACGGTCAAAGGAGGAACCTATGTTAAGGAGAGCATTAAGAAACATGTTCGTGCCCAGGAGATTGCCATGGAAAACAGGCTTCCCTGCGTTTACCTGGTTGATTCGGGAGGTGTTTTTCTTCCGGAGCAGGCGAATGTTTTTCCTGATAAATACGATTTCGGCCGGTTCTTCTTCAACCAGGCCCGGCTTTCGGCCGAAAAGATCCCTCAGATCGCTGTCGTGATGGGCTCCTGCACCGCCGGTGGGGCTTACGTGCCGGCCATGAGCGACGAGACCATCATTGTACGCAACCAGGGAACCATTTTCATCGGTGGTCCTCCACTCGTGAAAGCAGCAACGGGTGAAACGGTCACAGCAGAAGAACTGGGGGGGGGAGAGGTACATACCATGATCTCCGGCGTGGCTGACCACCTGGCCGAAAATGACGTACATGCCATCCAGATTTGCCGAAACATCTTCGAATCGATAGAACGCCACGAATTCCAGGAGTTGCCAACAACCCCTATCGAAGAGCCCTATTACGACCCGGAAGAGCTGTATGGCATCCTGCCAATTGATCCGAGGAAACCTGTCGATTCAAGGGAACTCATTGCCCGTATGGTCGACGGAAGCCTCTTCCACGAGTTCAAAGAGAAATACGCTCCCACACTGGTGACCGGTTTCGCCCGGATCATGGGGTATGAGGTGGGGATCCTGGCAAACAACGGGGTGTTATTTTCAGAGACATCCCTGAAGGCTGCCCATTTTATTGAACTCTGCACGGCCCGCAATATTCCCCTGCTGTTTCTACAAAATATCACTGGATTCATTGTGGGGAAACAATATGAGCATGGTGGGATCGCCCGCGACGGAGCCAAGTTTGTTCATGCCACCGCCAACGCCAACGTCCCCAAATTCACGGTAATCTTTGGCGGATCTTTCGGCGCCGGCAATTATGCCATGGCCGGACGGGCCTACGAACCACGCTTCCTTTTTATGTACCCAACCTCCAAAATCTCGGTGATGGGTGGTGAACAGGCAGCCGGCGTACTGATCCAGGTGAAGGAAGAGCAACTGAAAGCGAGAGGCCAAAAACTCTCCGACGAAGACCGCGACAAGCTCCAGCAAACTATCCTCCAGAAGTATGAAGAGGAAGGATCGGCTTACTTCAGTACGGCACGGCTCTGGGACGACGGCATCATCGATCCGGTCGATACCCGGAAAATCATCGGCCTCTCGATCGCTGTTTCGCAAAACAAAAAGTATCCGGAAACGAAGTATGGGATCTTTAGGATGTAGTGAAAATAAAAAAGAAGCGAAATAGCGAGAAGCGAGAAGCGAAATATTCATGATCCGGCATCCGGCATCTGGTATCTGAAAACTGACTTATTAATATGTTTACAACCATTGAAACCACCAACGAGAACGGCATCTTCACAATCTGGCTGAACCGGCCGGAGGTGCACAACGCATTTAACAAGACGATGCTGGAAGAACTTGCCGAATGTTTCCTCGACCTGCAATCGACTGATGCCATCTGTGTAATCCTCCGCGGCAAAGGCAAATCTTTCTGTGCCGGTGTAGATCTGAACTGGATGAAATCCGTTGCTCAAAACAGTTACGATGTCAACTACCAGGAGAGCCTGCTGCTGTCGAAATGCTTCTATGCTATTTACACCTGCTCCAAGCCCACCATTGCCCTGGTTCACGGAGTTTCCCTGGGCGGAGCCAACGGCTTGTTGTCGGCCTGCGACCTGGCCTACTGCACCGATGATTCCACCTTTTCGCTCAGCGAAGTGAAGATCGGCATCGTGCCGGCCTGCATCTCTCCTTATGTCGTAAAACGGGTTGGCGAATATGGTACCCGCGAGCTGATGCTCACCGGCAAGCGGATCAAAGGAAAGGAGGCGGAAGTTTTTCACCTGGTCAATAAATCGGTGCCTGCCGACCAGCTGGATACCACAGTACAGGAGACTATCAGCCACCTGCGGACCAGTGGGCCGGCAGCCATGGCTCACGGGAAAAAGCTGATCCACGAAGTATCTAACAACCTTACGCTCAAGGAGGCCTACGACTTTACTGCCCGCATGATTGCCGACATCCGGGCATCAGCGGAGGGACAGGAGGGGATGAACGCGTTTCTTGAAAAACGAAAACCAACATGGGTAAAAGAATAACCAAAATCCTCATTGCCAACCGGGGCGAAATTGCGGTACGGATCATGCGCACTGCCAAAAAGATGGGAATCCGGACCGTGGGGATCTACTCGCGTATCGATGCCGATTCACTGCATGTCACCATGGCCGACGAAGCCATCTGTATCGGGGAGGCCGAACTCAGCGAAACGTATCTCAACATCCCGAAGATCATCAAAATTGCCAGGGAGAAGGGATGCGACGCAATCCACCCGGGATACGGCTTCCTGGCCGAGAATGCAGTCTTTGTCAAGGCCTGCGACGATGCCGGAATTATTTTTATCGGTCCGGATACCCAGTCGATGCATGTAATGGGTAACAAAATCGAAGCGCGAGCCTGGGCTAAGAAGAGCGGCGTTCCCATCACTGAAGGGGTGACGGGTGATAAGAAAACCCTGATGAAAGCCGGCGAGAAGATCGGGTTTCCAATTCTGCTCAAGGCGGCCGCCGGAGGCGGAGGCAAGGGAATGACCATCGTGCGGGAGGCGGGTCAGCTCGAAGAGGCCCTTGAGGCTACGGCCCGGCAGGCAAAAGCCTATTTCGGGGATGATACTGTGTACATTGAGAAATACCTGGATGAACCCCGCCATATTGAGATCCAGATCCTGGGCGACCTCCACGGAAACGTGATCCATCTCTTTGAACGGGAGTGCTCCATCCAGCGGAGGTACCAGAAGATCATAGAGGAGTCCCCCTCGGCTACGCTGACACCGGAAGTGAGAGCTAAAATGGGTGCAGCAGCGGTGCAGATCGGGAAAGAGATCGGTTATTCCAGCGCCGGTACCATCGAGTTTTTGGTCGATAAAAACCTGAATTTCTATTTCCTGGAGATGAACACCCGCATCCAGGTGGAGCATCCGGTCACCGAGCTGGTTACCGGAATCGACATTGTGGAGGAGCAGATCAACATCGCCGAAGGAGAGGTGTTGAGGCTGAAGCAGGAGGATATCCGCCAGCACGGGCATGCCATCGAGTGCCGGATCTATGCCGAAGATCCGGAAAACAACTTCCTCCCCTCTCCCGGCTTCATGACCCTCTATTGTGAACCACAGGGAGACCATATCCGCATCGATACCGGCGTCACACCCGGCACCGAGATCAAAAGCGCCTTCGACCCCATGATCAGCAAGCTGGTGGTGTGGGCTGAAACCCGCGACCAGGCAGCCCGACGGATGAATGAGGCCCTGGCCTTTTACGGCATTCACGGCATCCGTACCAACATCAGTTATCTGAAGAAACTGATCGTTGGCGAACCGTTCCTGAGCAACACCATCTCGACAAAATTCTGCGATGAACATACCGATGAGATCGTGGCGGAGATCAAGGCAGAGAAAGAGGAGATCCCCAGGCATATTCTGTTGATCGGATACCTTCTGCTGAGTCTGAGGCATCCACCGGCCGATGGTTTTGTGGTTGATAAACCGGGAGCGCTTTGGGAAAAAGTAGGATTCTGGCGACACCGGATCCTACTGACTGTCTCTTGCGAAGGGGAAGAGTTTCCGGTGTTTATTCACACTTACTCTGATAAAGAATTAGATAGTGAGATTGCCGGACAAAATTTCCACGCCACTATCAAAGAGGTCCAGGACTACTTCCTCCAGTTTACTGTGAATGGTGAACCATACCATATTCTCTATTCCGAAGATCGTGATCATCGAGAGTACATCAGCATGGGCGGACATATTTTCCTGATGAAACGGCTCGACTTTTTGCCAAACGAACTGATTGCAGCTTCTGCTGAATCACTTGGGGCAGACCAGTCGAACGTGAGCGCACCGATGCCGGGCAAGGTAATCAAGATCAACATAAAGCCGGGGGATGAGGTGAAGAAAGGAGAGACCCTGCTGATCCTGGAAGCGATGAAGATGGAAAATAACATCGTGGCTTCCCGGGATGCAACCATCAGTGCAGTGAATGTGGAGCTGAACCAACTGGTGGAGGTGCATTCGCCGCTGGTGGTGTTTGAGGAAGAAAATAGCGAAATAGTGAAATAGTGAAATAGCGAAATAGCGAAATAGTGAAATTATGAATAAAGTTGTAAAAGATGCCTATGAAGCGATCAAGGGGATCGAGAGCGGGATGACCGTGATGTTCGGCGGGTTCGGGTTGTGTGGGATCCCGGAGAACTGCCTGAAGGTGCTGGCGGAATCAACCATCGATCAACTCACCTGTATTTCTAACAATGCCGGGATCGACAATTTCGGACTTGGCGTATTGTTACGGAAGCACCAGATGAAAAAGATGATCGCCTCCTATGTGGGTGAAAACAAAGAGTTTGAGCGCCAGTTTCTTTCCGGCGAACTGGAGGTGGAGCTGATTCCCCAGGGAACCCTGGCTGAGCGAATCCGGGCGGGAGGAGCCGGAATCCCGGCATTCTTCGTTCCGGCAGGGTACGGGACCGAAGTGCAAGGCGACAAAGAGGTACGTATTTTCAACGGGAAACCCCACATCATGGAGCTGGGAATGACAGCCGATTTTGCCATCGTGAAGGCCAAATACGGGGATACCATGGGCAACCTGATCTACAATAAAACGGCCAACAACTTCAACCAACCCATTGCAACCGCCGGCAGGATCACCATTGCCGAGGTGGAAGAACTGGTACCGTTTGGCGAGCTGGACCCTAATCATATTCACACTCCGGGGGTTTACGTTCAGCGGATCTTTCAGGGAACCAATTACGAGAAACGGATCGAGTTTGAAACCATACGGAGTTAATCATCAGAAAATAATTTTCAACGAATTATACTATGTCTTTAGATAAAAACGGAATAGCAAAACGTATTGCCCAAGAGTTGAAAGATGGGTATTATGTAAACCTGGGCATCGGGATCCCAACACTGGTAGCCAACTACATACCGGAGGGGATAGAGGTTATTTTGCAGTCGGAGAATGGGCTGCTTGGCATTGGTCCTTTCCCTGCACCTGATGACGTGGACCCCGACCTGATCAATGCCGGGAAACAGACCGTCACGGCTATCCCCGGCGCCTCATTTTTCGACTCGGCCAGCAGCTTCGGAATGATCCGCGGAGGCCATATCGACCTCACCGTTCTGGGCGCTTTTGAAGTGACCGAAAAAGGTGACATTGCCAGCTGGAAGGTGCCGGGCAAGCTGATCAAAGGGATGGGCGGTGCTATGGACCTGGTGGCTGCAGCCAAGAATATCATCGTGGCGATGCAGCACACTGACAAGGAGGGGAACTCCAAACTGCTGAAAGAATGCACCCTTCCCCTAACCGGTGTAAAATGTGTGAAACGGATTGTCACCAATCTGGCCGTAATCGATGTAGTGGAAGACGGATTCAAATTGATCGAACGGGCGCCTGGTGTAAGCGTCGAGGAAATTCAGAAGGCGACAGAGGGTAATCTGATTGTGGCGGGGGAGGTGCCGGAAATGAAGGTCTAACCCCAAAAAGGGTTTGGCGGCATTGTGATTAGGAAAATTAGTTTGATGCTGTTAATTTTGTAAAAAATTGAACATGTATACGATACGTCTTAGGGTCCATGATGAAGTTTATGAAAAACTGATGTGGCTGCTGAAGAAATTCAGCAAAGACGAATTGCAGGTGATTAGGGAGAACGATGATTTTCTTTCGGTTCAAGAATACTTGCAGAAAGAACTCCAAGAAGTTGAAGAGGGCCAAATTGAATATCTCAGTTTAGATCAACTTGACAATGATTTAGAATCTTCAATTGATAAACATGAAGATTAAAATCACTCCTTCATTCAGGAATAAATTGAAGGACCAATTGGAGTTTATTGCACAAGATAAGCCTGGAGCTGCGAGGAAGTTCAAATGAGATCTTATTAAACAAATACATTCTCTTTCAAATATGCCTTATCGCTCCCGAAAGTCGATTTTCTTCGACAGAGACGATATTCGAGACCTTACATTCAAAGGATATATCGTTGTTTATAAGATAAATACGGCCGAGAACTCAATAGAAATCTTCGGATTTGCAAAATATCAGGAGAACCCTTTTAAGATCTAATTCTAATACTTTTGAATCAAATACATTACAACTATGAATTATCCAAAAAAAGTAACCATAGGCGACATCACGGTGCGGGACGGGTTCCAGCACGAAGAGAAGTTCATCCCAACCGAAGCGAAGATCTGGCTGGCGGAGGAATTGATCCTGGCCGGCTTCCGGCATATTGAAGTAACCAACACGGGCAATCCCAGTGGTATGCCGCAGTTCAAGGATGCCGATGAAGTTCTCAAAGGGGTCAGGAAGAGCAAAAAGATCGCCCATTTGATCGACCAGGTCTCACTTACGGTCATCACGATTCGCGAACGGGCCATTGAACGGGCCATTGAAGCGCACAAAGAGGGTTGGGGCCCCGACCGTATTCTGTTGATGGTCTCTACCGGTGAGGGACACCACCGCACCAATTCGGGACTAAATTTGGCCGATTACTGGAACATGGCCGAGAAATACATTCCCCTCGCCCGGGATGCCGGATTAAAGGTCAATGGCACCGTGAGCACTATATGGGGGAGTCCGGTTGAAGGTCCTACCGACATGAAAGATGCCATCACCTTCACCAAGCGGTGGTTCGACATTGGAGCCAACGATGTGGAACATGCCGACCATGACGGATCGGCCTCGCCCGACCGCATCTTCCAGTATTTTTCCATGCTCCTGGATTCAGGCGTCAAGGTAGAAAAACAAATTGTCCACCTGCACACCACCCGCGGCTGGGGCATGGCCAATGTACTGGCAGCCCTGCAGGCTGGTATGGTCAACTTCGAATCAACCATGGGTGGCATCGGTGGACAACCGGCCAACTTCGTTGATGGCGTTCCGGTAACCGGTACCGGCGCCTATTACTACAAAGATCCTAACCTGGTGGGACTGGTCTCCACCGAAGATATGGTAGTAATGATGGATGAGATGGGAATTGATACCCAGCTGGATGTGGACAAGGTGCTGGAGGTTGGCGCCATGGTTGAACGGATTGTTGGAAGGCGACTGCGGTCGGAAGCTATCCGCAACGGCCGCATTCCGAAATCCCTCTCGGGACGGAAATGATTAAAATCATCGAATCACCGAGGGAGGGGATGCAGGGAGTGGAGCAGTTCATTCCCACCTCTTCCAAGATCCGGTTTGTCAACCAGCTTCTGAAAGTAGGCTTCGACACGGTTGAGATCGGCAGCATCGTGAACCCGAAAGTGGTTCCCCAGATGGCCGACACGATGGAGTTGGTCGGCCAACTTGACTTCTCCAATTCTCAATCCGAACGGATGGTGCTTGTCATGAGCCGACGGGGCGCCGAGCGGGTTTCCCCGATGGAAGAGGTTACGACCCTCTCCTATCCCTTCTCTTTCACTCCCTCGTTTCTGCAAAAAAACGTCAGGTCAACCGTGGATGAGGTGTATGGAACAACGGCTGAAGTGATCAATTTCTGCGGGAGATATGGGAAAAAAGCGGTGATATATATTTCCTACGCCTACGGGAACCCATACGGCGATCCGTGGAACCTGGATCTTTTACTGAATTGGATCGGGAAATTGAAAGGCATCGGTGCACAAATCATTCCCTTATCCAATGTTTCTCTTGAAATTGATGCCCCGTTGATCGACAGGATATTCACGGCCATCATGAAGGAATACGCCGATTTGGAATTCGGGTTACACCTCCATCACGGGAAAGGAGACTGGGCCGGAAAAGTTGATGCTGCTTACCTCGCCGGATGCCGCCGGTTTGATACCGTGATGAACGGTTTCGGCGGCTGCCCGATGTCGGGGCACGAGTTGATGGGCAACCTGGCAACGCAGGACCTGGTGAGGTTCCTGCATGAAAAACAGATCCCGAACCCCCTGGAACCGGAACTTCTGAAGGACTCAATTCAAATTGCGAATGAGATATATCAGTAGGAAGTTTTATATTTGTGATGCCGGATAAGGGATTTCGGATGCCAGATACCGGATGCCGGATGACTGATTACAGTCTCTAAATACTGGATTCCATAATCACTAATCGCTAATCACTAATCGATATAGAATGTACATTACTGAAGAACATGAAATGATCCGGAAAACGGTCCGGGACTTTGCCGAGCGGGAGATCCGTCCGGTTGCACAGGAGCTAGACGAAAAAGCTGAATTCTCTTTAGAACTTACTAAAAGAATGGGTGAGTTGGGCCTCTTTGGACTGATTGCTCCCACTCAATACGGCGGCTCACACATGGACATGCTCGCCTATGTAATTGCCGTGGAGGAGCTGGCCCGTATTGATGGGTCTCAAGCAGCCACACTGGCAGCTCATATCTCCCTGGGAATGGGACCGATCATGAACTTCGGGACGGAAGAGCAAAAGCAGAAGTACCTGCCGATGCTAATCACCGGTGAAGCGCTCTGGGCGTTTGGCCTTACCGAACCCGATGCCGGGAGTGATTCGAGGGGGACCAAGACTACAGCCCGCATTGAAGGTGACCAGTGGGTGATCAACGGATCGAAGATCTTCATCACGAACGGCGCCTCTTCCATCAACAAAGGAGCGACAGTACAGGTTGTGACCGGAGAAACTAACGGAAAAAAAGAGTTTACCACTATCCTGGTAGATGCCGATACCCCTGGGTTTAAACGGGTATCCATGCACGGCAAGATGATGTGGCGGGCTTCCGATACAGCCGAACTCTATTTCGACGACTGCCGTGTTCCCCTCTCAAATACCCTTGGTAAACGGGGTGAAGGTTCGAAGATCATGCTCAACACCCTCGACAGCGGCCGGCTAGCAATTGGTTCTATGGGACTGGGTTGTGCTCAGGGAGCTTTTGAGATGTCGCTGCAGTATTCAAAAGAGCGGAAACAGTTTGGAAAACCCATTGGCCATTTCCAGGTCAATGCCTTCAAACTTGCCGATATGGCAACCAAGATCGAACTGGCCCGAAACCTGTTATACAAAGGCTGTTGGCTTAAGATCAACGGAAAACCCTATGCCAAGGAGGCGGCAATGGCCAAACTCTATTGCTCGGAAATCGCCAAGGAGGTCGCAGACGAAGGAGTTCAGATCCACGGCGGGTACGGCCTCATGAAAGATTACCCCATCGAACGCTTTTACCGTGACCAGCGCCTGCTGCAGATCGGTGAAGGGACCAGCGAGATCCAGCGGCTGGTTATTGCCAGGTATATTGGGGTGTTTGACGAATAGCCTGATAACTGGAATGGGAGACGCAACGGTCACTTAAAATAAGGTTTCAAATCGATCTCCTCCCAGCCGGAATAGCCTCTAACTTTCAGCCATATTTTCAGCTCAGAAGGCTGTGTCACAACTGAATAGATCGTTTTGATCAGATCTCCTTCAGGAAAAGTGGCTCCTCCGTCAGGTATCGTTACATCAAAAATTTCCATCATCTTCTGTGGCGTGATATTCCCTTTATTCTGCTCGCCCTGCTGCATGAGGTGGGTTCGGCGAGTGTAGGTCAAACTGATTCCTTCATTGGTTGAGTCAAAGAAGATCACCGGATAGTTGTGCCAGGATGGATCGAGAAAGTCGTTGGTGGCGGCGATCAGCCCTTCACCCTGCCTGGCAACCACGCGGTAGGTCGCCCATTCGTAAATCGTGGCATGGTCGGGGAAAGAGGCATTCATGATAAGCCCGGCGCTGGGGAACGTGGTATTGAACCATCGGTCAACCTCTTCCGAAGATGTATTCCTGAAAAGACTTTCCACTAACATATGGTTGACATTTTCGCGGCCTGCGACGTTTGTTGTGTCGGCCATTTGTCCATTTTGCAATTCCAGGAAAATGCCTTTGTCATTGATCGCTGTCTGGTAAAAAAGCGATCCGATGAAATCGATATTTGCTACGGATGCAGGAAAGCCTGTCGGATTCCAGACGACGATGTGGAAATATTTGCTGAACCTTCTCAGACTCTCTGAACCCAGATCAAGGTTCCGTCCGGTCACGACAGCATGATCGGGTGTATAATCTCCCCATGCCGACAGGCTGCTGCAACCGGTATAATAGATAGCAAGAAATACCGACGCCATGATTTTCGTCTGATCGGGGTTCAGTCCGTCGGTTTCTGCCATCCC
>CAYUZX010000065.1:14277-17154 GCA_964449285.1 uncultured Prolixibacteraceae bacterium | reverse complement strand
ACCCTTGAAGAGATGAAGGATTATGTGACTGGCCTCCTCCGGAAGCTGGAACTCCCTTTCCGGATCGTAAAACTTTGCGGCGGGGATATCAGCTTCACCTCGGCCATGACCTACGACTTTGAAGTGTTCTCGGCTGCCCAGAAACGGTGGCTGGAAGTTAGCTCCGTCTCCAACTTCGAAGCATTTCAGGCCAACCGGATGAAACTGCGGATCAAGGATGAAACAGGAAAAATGGTCCCGGCCCATACTTTAAACGGCAGCGCCCTCGCCTTGCCGCGTATCCTGGCCGCAATCCTAGAAAACTACCAAACCCCCGAAGGCATCCGGACTCCAGATGTTATTATCCCGTATACAGGTTTTGGCCTGATCTCATAGAAATTATTGAGAAGCGTTCATTTCGTTGTGAATAACTTCCCGGATTAGCTGCTTGACAGGCGTGCATTTTTTATATTTTTGTGAGATCACAAAACGACCACACCATGAAAAAGTATTTAATCCTTTTCGTTTTCGTTCTCTCTTCAGCGATTGTCTTCGGCCAGTTCACCATTGGACCGAAAGTCGGTTACAATGCATCCAAACTCTCGACCAATCTCGACACTGTGTCGTCAACTTTCAAGTCGGGATTTCAGATCGGAGTGTTTGTACGGATCGGGAAGAAGTTCTATGTCCAGCCTGAGTTGTACTATACCACCCAGGGTGGTGTATTCGAGAGCAACACAAACAACTGGCAGCAGAAAGTCAGCATTGGCTCACTGGACATCCCGCTGTTGGTTGGATTCAAACTTATCAATGCGAAGGTTGTGAACCTGCGCATTTTAGCCGGCCCCCTGGCTTCATTTGTTGTGAATAAATCGGTGAAAGATGCCGGAGGCATCCTGGGCCCAATTGAAACCGCTGACCTCAACAGCATCAACTGGGCGATCCAGGCGGGAGCAGGTTTGGACGTGCTCTTTATGACACTTGACGTCAGGTATCAGATCGGGCTGAACAACCTGATCAAAGATATCAATAACGTCACAATAAACTCTAAAAACAGCGTTTGGGTTGTAAGTCTTGGATTTAAGATCTTATAAACATTAAAACCCGAAGCAATTATGAATGCACTGAAGAAGATCCTTGTTACTGCTTTTATCTTTGGTTTGCTTTTACCCGGGATTACTTCCTTTGCCGGCGGAAAAGGGTTGATGGACCCGATGACGAAAGGCGCCTGGTTCATCAACTTCGGCTTTGGTCCCGGCACAAACTGGCAGGGAGCCTATGGAAGTGGCTTTCTCCCGGCCGGACAGGTTGCTGTTGAAGTAGGCATGTGGGAAGTCGGGCCTGGAGTCATCACACTGGGTGGTGAGGTTGGTGGCACATTTTACTCCTTTACGGGAACCGACAGCCGCTATGGTCCTGGGACTACCTATAAATATAACTATACCGAACTTGTTATAGCAGCCAGAGGAGCCTATCATTACGGATGGAACGTTCAGGGACTTGACACCTATGGCGGCGTTGCTGCAGGTCCCCGGTTCACCATCTTCTCGTACCAGCTTCCGGCATCCTATACCGGACCCGTTATCGGAGAACCGACTTCGGTAGGATATGGCGGTGGCGTTTTTATGGGTGCATCTTATTTCTTTACCGAATTGCTTGGGGTTAATGCTGAATTGGGATTTAACATTACTTATGTTCAGATCGGTATGGTCTTTAAAATCCGTTAATTTTACTAGATTTACAGCCCCTTTTTATTACTTCTTGTGAAGGTTAACGGAAAAGATTACAGAACAGTTTGGATGGAGGGCAACACGGTGTTCTACATTGAGCAGAACCGGTTGCCGTTTGAATTCATCATCAATAAGGCTTTCACTTACCAGGAATGCTGTGTCGCGATCTGTGGAATGCAGATCCGAGGTGCAGGAGCAATCGGCGCCATGGCCGGCTTTGCGATGGCGCTTGCCAGTGTCTACGCTTCCCGTGATGCCTTCCGGGATCATGACGGGAATATTTCACCGAAAGATTACCATGCGTTTCTCCGGGCAGCCCGTTCTGAGATAGAAGCGACCCGACCTACAGCCCGTAACCTGTTTTATGCGACCGAACTTGTTTTCGATGCCGGGATGCGCTCTCCTGCAGAAGCATTAGCAGAAGCGCAGCGGGTTGCAGACCGCGATGCGGCGGATTCAAAACAGATCGGCGAATATGGGAACTCCCTGATCCGGGATGGAGCGAGGATCCTCACCCACTGCAATGCCGGCTGGCTGGCTTTCGTCGATTTCGGCACCGCCCTCTCCCCTGTTTACATGGCTCACAAGTCGGGGAAAAAGGTCTTTGTTTATGCCGATGAAACCAGGCCACGAAGCCAGGGGGCCCGGCTCACCGCCTGGGAACTCTTCCAGGAGGGGGTGCCGCATGTGATCATCCCCGACAATGCCGGAGCTTCGTTGATGGCACAGGGGAACGTCGACATGGTCATCACGGGCGCCGACCGGATCGCTGCCAACGGCGATACGGCCAACAAGATTGGTACTCTGGAGAAAGCGATCATAGCCCACGAGTTCGGAATTCCGTTTTATATCGCCGCACCCACCAGCGCTTTTGATCCCGCATGTGCTTCCGGGAAAGATATTGTAATTGAAGAGAGGGATGAAGATGAGGTCCGTTACCAGGAGGGCCCTGATGCCGATGGAGCGATGCGCCGGATCCTGGTCTGCTCACCCGGCTCCCATGCCCTGAATCCGGCATTTGATGTGACACCCGCGAAGTATATTACGGGGTTCATAACGGAGGGGGGGATTTATTCCCTTCGGGATGACCCCTCCTTAATCCTCCCCTTGAAGGGGAGGAAATCCCGCAGAGCGGAGTAAGTCCCCTTCAGGGGATTTAGGGGTATCC